>NZ_JFYT01000055.1:0-63365 GCF_000632165.1 Delftia sp. RIT313
CCCTGCGGCTACAAGGAAACCCGCGAACCCCCAACACGCCGGGCAACCACCGCGGGCGGCGCCCCCCCCCGCCACAGCCGCCCCGCAGCCCCAGATCGTCCCGCCACCCGTCGCCGTCCAGCCCCCGCTGCCGGAACCAGCGCCGCTGGCAGAGGCAGCGCCGCTGGCAGACGTATTGCCTGCCGCCGCCCCCGGCATCGCCGATCCCTGGGAAGGCCTGACGGCACTGAGCCTGGATGCCATCCAGACCCCTGCCGTGCCTTCGATCGAGAGCGCCATCCCGCCCGAGCAGGCTGCACTGGCCATGCCGCAGCCCGCCAAGCCGCAGCATCGCCCCCTGCTGATCCCCAATGATTTCGACCCCTTTGCTCCGCCGCCCCAGCAGGCTCGGCAGCAGGAGGAAGGCTGGGCCGGCCTGCCATCGCAAGGCACGGGCGAGCTGATACAGCAGCGCCATGACGGCATGGTCCACACCCTGCCGCTCAAGGGCCTGAGCACCGAGGCCTTGCATGATGCCTCCCATACCGGCCTGCCTTCGTGCTTCGAGCAATCCCAAAAGCTCGACCCGCTTGCGCTGTTCGACCAGGGCGGCCTGCCCCCCGATGCGCAGCCGCTGCAGCAGGCCTCGGGCCGGGGCTCCGAACTGGGCCAGGCCTTCAATCTGCCGCGCATGCAGTCGCATGCACAGCCCGCTGGGCCGGTGCCACCGCCGGGGGCGGCAGCCCCGGCCCAGCCTGCACTCCCGCCTGTGATCGATACCGTGATTCCTGCTGTGCAGGAGCAGCTTCCTGTACAGGTGGAGGCACGGGCACAGGTACCGACGCAGGTACAGACGCAGGCACCGGCGCAGGCACAGGACATTCCGGTTGCCGCGCCTGCCCCGGCGCCCGTGCCCCAGATCCCCGCCGAGCCGGCCGCGCTGGACGGTCTGCTGCCCACCAATGGACTGGATCTGGACCTCTTCAAGTCCGGTCTTGCCCATGTTGCGCCCGTCGCCAGGGCTGCCGTTGCCCCTACCTCGGCCCCCATTGACACAGGCGTCAACGTCAATATCCCCGCGGCCTCCAGCATCCTCGGCCAGGGCGACGCCGCCATTCCCATCGGCGCCCTGCCCTCCACCGCCGCGCCTGTCGATATTCCCGTGCAGCCCCAGCCGGCCGCCAACGCCGATCTGCAGGCACTGGCCGCAGCCTTCATGGAAGGCGCAGGCCTGAACCCGGCCAAGACCCATTTCGAGGTCACACCGGAATTCATGCGCACTTTCGGCGAGGCCCTGCGCATTGCCGTGCAGGGAACCATCGACCTGCTGGCCGCGCGCTCCGAGATCAAGCGCGAGTTCCGCGCCGGCGTGACCATCATTGCCACGGGGGCCAACAACCCGCTCAAGTTCCTGCCCAATTCCGAGGGCGTGCTCATGCAGATGGTCCACCAGACCTTCCCGGGCTTCATGAAGCCGCTGCCTGCCATGCAGGACGCCTTCCAGGACCTGCATGTGCACCAGCTGGCCCTGATGGCCGGCATCCGCGCCGCCTATGCCGAGGCCCTGACCCGGTTCGATCCGACCGAGCTGGAGCGCCGCACAGAAACCAACCCCGGCCTGCTGGACAAGCTGCTGACCAATGGCCGCAAGGCCGCGCTGTGGGACGACTACAAGCACAACTTCGACGTGCTGCGCCGCCATGCCGAGGACGACCTGATGGCCTTCTCTGGCCGCACCTTCGTCGAGGCCTACGAAAACGCCGAGCAGTCCGTGAAAGGCCAGCCGTGATCGCCTACCTCGACGGAGACGGCCACCGCTACAGCATCCAGGTGGCCAGCGCATCCCACAGCGGCAGGCGTTCCAGCAACGAAGACGCCATGGGCCTGATGGACCTGGGCGCCGGCGGCCTGTGCTGCACGCTGGCCGACGGCGCTGGCGGGCATGGGCACGGCGAGCTCGCCGCCCAGCTCACCGTGCAGGCCGTGGTGGATGGCTTCCGGCAGAACCCGCTGTTCGCCCCCGCCAGCCTGGCCTCCCTGATTTCCCAGGCGGAGCACCGCGTCAGCGGCCAGCAGTCCACCTCGGTCTCGCGCATGCACATGAGCGCCACCGTGGTGGTGCTGTGCATCGATCCCGAGCAGGGCCGGGCCCTGTGGGCGCACTGGGGCGACTCGCGCCTGTACTGGTTCCGCGCGGGCCGCATGCACCTGCGCACCGAAGACCACAGCCTGGTCCAGCAGCTGCTGCACGCCGGCCTGTACGAGGAGAACGACCCACGCCGCCTGCCCAACCGCAACGTGCTGGCCGGCGCCATTGGCGCCGAGGGCCAGGTGCCGCCCAGCATCCGCGCCGACGCCGTGACCCTGGAGCCCGGCGATGTCTTCCTGCTGTGCTCGGACGGCCTGTGGGAAGGCATGCACGAGTCGGAAATGGAGCAGTTGCTGGCCGCCAGCCAACGCCCCGACGAATGGATACAGCGCATGGTCGGCCGCGTCGTATCCAGCGGCAATCCGCACCAGGACAACCTCAGTGCGCTGACGGTGTGGATCTGCCCGCGTGAAACCAATGACTGACATCGAGACAGGAGAAGCCATGTGGAGATCAGAGGAATCGCAGGGATCGCAGGGGCGCCGGCAGGCGCTGCAAACGCTGGGCGCCTTGGGCCTGGGCACGGCCGTGGTGACCGGCCTGGCCGGCTGCGGCTCCCTCAACCCCCTGAGCCGCGCGCCCGAAGTGGCGCCCACAGCCGTGCCCACCGCCATTTTCGAAGTGGTGGCGGACATGGACATCAACCCGGACCGTGAAGGTATTCCCAAGCCCGTGCTGCTGCGCATCTACGAGCTGCGCGCCTCCGCCGCCTTCGACCGCGCCGGCTTCTTCGACCTGCAGGACAAGGACGACGGCCAGCTGGGCAGCGACTTCGTGCGGCGCGAGGAATTCCTGGTCGCGCCCGGCCAGCGCGAGGTGATTGAGCGCAAGGGCAACCCCGATGTGCGCGCCTTCGGCCTGTTCGCCGCCTACCGCGATCTGGAGCGCAGCACCTGGCGCGCCTCGGCCGTCGCGCCCAACTCCGTGGAGCTGCGCCGGCGCTGGTGGGGCATGGGCTCCACCGAAAAGCTGCAGCCCGTGCGCTACCAGGTGCACCTGACCCGCGAAGAGGTCACCGTCCGCATTCAACCCGCATCCCAATAAACGCACATCTATCCACCATGGTCTGGCAACGCAAAGTCATCTGGGCCGAGGGCATGTTCCTTCGGCCCCAGCACTTCCAGCAGCAGGAGCGCTTCCTGTTCCGGCAACTGCAGTCACGCAGCCTGCCGGGGCAGCCCTTTTTCTGGGGCTTCTCGGAACTGGAGCTGGACACCGATCTGCTGCGCATGGGCAAGCTGGGCATCCGTTCGGCCCACGGCGTGCTGCCAGACGGCACGCCGTTCCAGCTGCCGGGCGACGACGAGGCGCCCACCCCGCTGGACATCGGCAAGGACTTCAAGGACGTGGTGGTCCACCTGGCGCTGCCGCTGCGCCGTTTCTCGGGCAGCGAAGTGACCTTTGGCGAAGGCTCCCAGAGCCCAGCGCGCTATCTCAGCGACGTGACCGAAGTGGCGGACAGCAACGACGTGGGTGCCCAGCCCGCCGAGGTGCAGCTGGGCCGGCTGCGCCTGAGCCTGCGCCCCGCCCACGAGCTGACCGAAGGCTGGGTCAGCCTGCCTGTGGCCCATGTGGTGGAGCGCCAGGCCAGCGGCGGCGTGCTGCTGGAGCCCGGCTTCATCCCCACCGTGGTCAACAACGGGCCCAGCTCGGTGCTCAACACCTTCTGCAAGGAAATCCACGGCCTGCTGCGCCAGCGCGGCGAAGTGCTGGCCCAGCGCATGATCCAGCCCGAGCGCGGCGGCATCGGCGAGGTCGGCGACTTCCTGCTGCTGCAGCTCATCAACCACTGGACGGGCGCGGCCCAGCACTGGGTGCGCACCGCCAGCATCCACCCCGAGCGCCTGTTCGAGGAACTGCTGCGCCTGGCTGCAGAGCTGACCACCTTCGACCACGAGCGCCGCCGCCCCGAGGTGCTGCCCGCCTACGACCATGACGACCTGCGGCGCAGCTTCCCGCCGCTGATGCTGGAGCTGCGGCGCAGCCTGTCCTCGGTGCTCGAGCAAAACGCCATCCAGATCCCGCTGCACGACCGCCAGTACGGCGTGCGCGTGGCGCTGATCCCGTCCACCGAACTGCTCACCACCTGCGACTTCGTGCTGGCCGCCCATGCCCAGACCACGCCGGAATTCCTGCGTACCCACTTTCCCACCCAGACCAAGCTGGGCCCCGTGGAGCGCATACGCGACCTGGTGAACCTGCACCTGCCCGGCGTCACGCTGCGGCCCCTGCCCATTGCCCCGCGCGAGATTCCCTACCACGCGGGCTACAACTACTTCGAGGTGGACACCACGCACGACCTGTGGAACCAGCTGCAAAGCTCCGGCGGCCTTGCCATGCACGTCTCCGGCGAATTCCCCGACCTGCAACTGGAGTTCTGGGCCATCCGCCGCTGACGGCGCGACGCCTCTTCCGACATGAACAGTTCCAACATCAGCCACCAAATGCCCTGGGGCGGCGACGCCGACACGGGCCGTGCCGAAGGCGCGGCCAGCGCCGCGCCCGCGCCTGCCGGCCAGGAGCCGCTGCGCTCCAACCTGCCCGACGTGGTCAGCGGCGGCAACCCGCTGGTGGCCGCCGCCAACCGGCTGCTGAACCTCATCCCCCAGATCCGCGCCATGGTCACCAACGAGGACCCGCGCGCGCTGCAACAACTGCTGCTCGAGCACATCCGCGAGTTCGAGCAGCGCGCAGGCGCCAGCGGCGTGCCCATGGAAACCATCATCGGTGCACGCTACTGCATCTGCACGGTGCTGGACGAGACCGCCGCCCAGACGCCCTGGGGCAGTGCCGGCGTCTGGCCCAAGCACAGCCTGCTGGTCGCCCTGCACAACGAAACCTGGGGCGGCGAGAAGTTCTTTCAGCTGCTGGCCCGCCTGGTGCAGACGCCGCACCAGCACATCGACCTGATCGAGCTGCTGTACTACTGCGTGATGCTGGGCTTTGAAGGCCGCTACCGCGTGATCGACAACGGCCGCGCCCAGCTGGAAACGCTGAAGGCACGCCTGCTGCAGCTCATCGAATCCACGCGCGGCGACCGCAGCAGCCTGCTGTCCGTGCACTGGCGTGGCGTGCAGCGCCTGGCCTCGCCGCCATGGGCCATGGTGCCGCTGTGGGTGGCGGCAGCCATCACGCTGCTGCTGGCGTTCTTCATCTACCTGTGGTTCAGCTACCGGCTGTCCAACAGCTCGGACGATCTGTTCGCCGCCATCAACGAGATCCGGTTCCCGCGCACCTCGGCGGCTGCCACCGTGGCCACCATCAAGCCGCGGCTGCGCCAGTTCCTGGAGCCCGAGATCCGCGAAGGCCTGGTCAGCGTGCGCGACGAGGCCGACCGCAGCACCGTCATCCTGCGCGGAGACGGCCTGTTCGACCCGGCTGCCACCGTCGTGAAGCCCCGCTACGTGCAGGTCATCCACCGCGTGGCAGCGGCCCTGGACGAAGTGCCGGGCAAGGTCGTCGTCAATGGCTACACCGACAACCTGCCCATACGCACGGCGCGCTTCCCGTCCAACTGGAACCTGTCGCAGGAACGTGCCCAGGCCGTGTCCCAGATGCTGGGCGGCTCGCTGCGCGACCGCCAGCGCCTGCATGCCGAGGGCCGTGCCGACAGCGACCCCGTCGCCCCCAACAACACGGCAGAAGGCCGGGCGCTGAACCGGCGGGTGGAAATCGTCCTGCTGGTCGCGCCCCAGCAACGTGACCAGCAACTGCAGGCCCTGCCTGCCGCACCCGAGACCAGGAACTGATCCCATGATCCGTCGCATCGCCTCATGGCTGTTCAACCGCTACATGCTGGAGCTTCTGGGCCTGGTGGCCCTGAGCCTGCTCATCTGGTTCGTCGGCCCGCTCGTCTTCATCCAGCCCTACCAGCCGCTGGGCAGCCCCACCGTGCGCTGGTGGATCATCGCCGGCCTGTTCATCCTCTGGTTCCTGCGCCTGCTGCTGCGCTGGTGGCGCGCACAGCGCATGAACGAGCACCTCATGACCGGCCTGGCCCGCCTGACCTCGCCGCGCGAGGCGGACGGCACGCCCGCAGCAGGCTCCGAGGAAGTGGCCGAGCTGGAGTCGCGCTTCAAGGAAGCCCTGGACACGCTGAGCAAGACCCGCTTCGGCCAGACCGAAGGCGGCCTGTTCGGCCGCTGGAACAAGCGCTACATCTACCAGCTGCCCTGGTACCTGATCATCGGCTCGCCGGGTTCGGGCAAGACCACGGCCCTGATCAACTCGGGGCTGGACTTCCCGCTGGCGGCCCAGTTCGGCAAGCGCGCCATCCCCGGCATAGGCGGCACGCGCAACTGCGACTGGTGGTTCACCGACCAGGCCGTGCTGCTGGACACGGCCGGCCGCTACACCACCCAGGAAAGCGATGCGGAGCAGGACAAGGCAGCCTGGAAGGGCTTCATGCAGCTGCTCAAGCGCTTTCGCGGACGCCAGCCCGTCAACGGCGTGATCGTCACGCTCAGCGTGCAGGAACTGCTCAGTGCCAGCGACGCCGAGCGCGCCCAGCTGGCCCAGCTGATCGGCCTGCGCCTGAGCGAGCTGTGCGAGGAGCTGACCATCCGCTTCCCCGTCTACGTGCTGGTCACCAAGAGCGACCTGCTGGCGGGCTTCAACGAGTTCTTCGGCGCCATGAGCCGCGAGGAGCGCGCCCAGGTCTGGGGTTTCACCTATCCCTATGACGAAAAGACCCAGCGCTCGCCCGCCAGCGACCCGCAGGCCGCCAGCGCCCTGTACATGGAGGAGTTCGACGCCCTGGTCGCCCAAATCAACCGCCTGCTGCCCCAGCGGCTGATGACCGAGCCCGATCTTGCGCGCCGCAGCCTGCTCTACGCACTGCCCCAGCAGTTTGCCGGCCTCAAGGACGTGGTGCGCGACACGCTGGATGCGGCGTTCTCCGCCTCGCGCTTCAAGGAAAAGCCGCTGCTGCGCGGCGTCTACTTCACCAGCGGCACGCAGGAGGGCATGCCCTTCGACCGCGTGATGTCGGCCCTGTCGCGCCGCTTTGCGCTGCGTGGCCGCCTGCCGGCCGATGCCGTGCCGCAGCAGGGCCGCAGCTACTTCCTGGAGTCGCTGTTCAAGGACGTGATGTTCAACGAGTCCGGCCTGACCGGGCGCAACGCCAAGAAAGAGCGCCAGCTGCGCCTGATGCAGGCCGCCGGCCTGTGCGCCCTGCTGCTGGCCCTGGGCGGCGCGGCCCTGGCCTGGACGCTGAGCTACGAGAACAACCAGCGCTACCTGAACGAAGTGGCCGACAACGCCGGCACGCTGCGCCAGGCCGTGGAGGAATCCAAGGCCACCGACCCCGACAACGTGGTCGCCCTGGTGCCCATGCTCAACCACGCGGCGCGCGTGGCGCAGAGCAGCCGCTTCGAGGAATCGGCCCCGCTGGGCTGGCGCTGGGGCCTGCTGCAGGTGCCCAAGGTGCAGACGGCCGCCCACGCCACCTACCTGCGCCTGCTGGAAGACGCCTGGCTGCCGCGCCTGAGCAGCCATGTCGCGCGCTCGCTGCGCCAGGTCAGCACCGGCAGCCCCGAGGCCAGCTACGAAACGCTCAAGGCCTATCTCATGCTCTACGAGCCCGACCACTTCGACGCCACCTTCGTCAAGGCCTGGCTGCGCAGCGATTGGGAAAACACCCTGCCCCAGCATCTGGTGCAGGCCGGCCTGGTGGACCAGCTGTCCGAGCACCTGGACCGCCTCATCGACGGCCGCGTGGTGGTTTCCGCCCAGCCCATCGACGCCAACCTGGTCGCCGAAGTGCGCCAGCGCCTAGCCCAGATGTCGCCCGCCCAGCGCGCCTACAGCCGCCTCAAGCAGCTGTTGAACACCGGCGACAAGCTGCCGCCCGACTTCAGCGTGGTGCGTGCCAGCGGGCCCGAGGCGCCCCAGGTCTTTGCGCGTGCCAGCGGCAAGCCGCTCACCCAAGGCATCAGCGGCCTGTTCACCTATGACGGCTACCACGGCCTCTTCCTGCACGAGCTGCCCAAGGTCACCACCTTGCTGGCCAAGGAGGAAACCTGGGTGCTGGGCCAGGCCGAAGGCCGGCGCAGCGTGGCCCAGGAAGTGCTCACGGGCCAGCTGGCCAACGAGGTCAAGCGCCTGTACCTGATGGAGTACGCGCGCCTGTGGGAAACCTTCCTGGCCGACATCCGCCCCATACGCACGGCCTCGCTGGAGCAGGCCGGCGAGCAGGCCCGCCTGTACTCGTCCGCCAACTCCAGCCTGGAGCAGTTCATCCGCGCCGTGGCCCGCGAGACCACGCTGGCCCGCCGCCCGGACCAGCAGGAAGGCGGCAGCTCGGGCAGCACCAGCAGCTGGCTGGGCGAGAAACTGCAGCGCATCCGCGAGGAACAGCACCAGCTCAGCCGCCTGACCGGCAAGCCGCTGAACGTGGGCGGCATGCTGGCCACCGGCACGCTGGAGGCCGACATCGTGGACTTCCGTTTCCGCGAATACCGGCGCCTTGCCACCAGCAACGGCTCGGGCCCCGCGCCCATCACCGCCAGCCTGCAGGTGCTCAACGAGGCGGCGGCCGTCATCGCCTCGGCGCGCCAGCAGGTGATCCAGGGCGGCGGCGTGCCTCCCTCGCTCAGCGGCACGCTGGAGAAGGTGCGCTCGGAAGCCAAGCGCGTGCCGCCTCCGCTCAACAGCATGTACGAGGCCCTGGCCACGTCCACCTCGTCCTTCGTGGGAAGCAGCGTGCGCAGCACGCTGGGCGGCAACCTCAACGCCACCATCGGCGACTTCTGCCGCCGTGCCATCCTGGGCCGCTACCCCTTCACGCGCAGCGCCACGCGCGACGTGACCACGGACGACTTCGCCCGCCTGTTCGCCACTGGCGGCACCATGGACGAGTTCTTCCGCACCCAGCTGCAGACCATGGTGGACATCTCCACCGTGCCCTGGACCTTCAAGCAGGGTGTGGACGGCACGCCGGTGGGGGGATCTGCCTCGCTGGCCGCCTTCCAGCGCGCAGCCTCCATCCGCGACGTGTTCTTCCGCGCAGGCGGCAACACGCCCGGCATCCGGCTGGAGATCAAGCCGCTGGACATGGACGCCTCCATCTCCCAGATGGTGCTGGACGTGGACGGCGAAATCGTGCGCTACCAGCACGGCCCGCAAATCCCCAAGGCCGTCTCCTGGCCGGGCACGCGCGGCACCGGCCAGGCCCGGCTGCAGATCACGGCCGCCGGCGCCCAGAACACCGGCATCGTGACCGAAGGCCCCTGGGCGCTGCACCGCCTGTTCGACCGTGCCCAGATCCTGCCGGGCAACTCGCCCGAGCGTTTCACGGCCATCTTCACCATCGACGGACGCAAGCTGCGCATGGAAGTCACCACCAGCAGCGTCCTCAACCCATTCCGGCTCAAGGCCATGGAGGAATTCGAATGTCCGGACCGGCTGTGAACGCCATGACCCTCCAGCGACCCTGCGCCGCCTGGTGGGGCAAGCTGCCAAGCCAGGGCGATTTCGTCGGCCGGCGCATGCCCCACGCACTGACCATGCGCTGGGACGAGTGGCTGCGCAACGGCATGGACCAGCTGCGCAGCGATGCGGCCGACAACTGGTCCACGCGCTTCGTGCACTCGCCGCTGTGGTTCTTCCTGTGCCCCGCCTCCATCCTGGGCCAGCCCATGGTGGGCGTGATCGGGCCCAGCTCCGACCGCATCGGCCGGCTCTTTCCACTGGCCATCATGGCCACGGTGGACGGCAGCTCCGGCATGCCGGCGTCGGACCAGGACATCGAACGCTTTCTGAGCGGCGCACGCGATGCGCTCATCGACGCCCGGCGCCTGCCCCTGTCGGCCCAGCAGCTCGACGAGCGGCTGGCCACCCTGCAATGGCCGTTCCAGCAGGACGGCCGCACGCCGGACAGCACCTCCATCCACAGCCTGCTGGCGGACCTTGACATGGGCGCCTCGCAAGGCAACGCCGCGCGCCTGCCGCGCATGGACTGGCGCGCCTGCATGCGCCCGGGCTCCACCACCTCCGTCTGGTGGATCTCGGCCACGCCGCGCCACGCCCCTGACGAAGTGGTCCAGCACGAAGTGCTGCACCGCCGCCTGTTCACCCGGCTGTTCAAGGGCGCCTGAGTTCGTCCAGATCGCACCGTCCACTCCACACCATACCCAAGCAACACCGACCCGCCCATGGCCAATATCCAGGACCTGCTGACCGAGACCGCCGCCGAGCCGCCCTGCGGCCCGGACCTTACCTATGACAACGATTTCCAGGCCATGGAAAGCGCTGCGCAGGGCAAGGTAGAACAGCAGTTCGGCGACACCGTCATCCCCGCCGAGCCACCGGACTGGCGCGACGTGGAGCGCCAGGCCTCGGCCCTGATGCAGCGCACCAAGGACCTGCGCGTGGCCGTGCTGCTGTGCCGTGCCTGGACCATCCTGCACGGCCTGCCCGGCACGCTGCAGGGCCTGCAGCTGTGCGGCGCCCTGCTGGAGCGCCACTGGGAGCATGTCCATCCCCTGCCCGAGGATGGCGACGACTACTTCATGCGCATGAACGCCCTGGGCACCCTGTCGGACGTGACAGGCTTTGTGCGTGACCTGCGCAACGCCGACTTCCTGCGCGGCGCGCTGGGCCAGATCAGCGTGCGCGACGCCGAACTGATGGCCAAGGGCAACGTGCCCGAGGACCTGCCGCACCTGACCGCCGACGAATTGCGCATGGCCTCGGCCCGCGCGCATGCCGAGGGCCACGAAACCCTGCTGGCCGTCACCCCTGCGCTGCAGGAACTCGACCAGATCCGCGCCTGCTGCGAACAGCACCTGCCCAGCCACCAGCAGCCCGAGCTCGACGGCCTGCGCCAGCTGCTGCTGGCCCTCAAGCAATGGCAGCCCCAGTCCACAGGCGATGCCGACACGGCCGCTGAAACCGATCCGGCCGCACAGGCCGGTACCGGGGACGACCTGGCAGCCCAGCCCGCACCCGGCGCACCCCACACCCCGGCACGCAACCGCGAACAGGCGATTGCCCAGTTGCTGGAAATCGCCGCCTTCGTGGAGCGCACCGAGCCCTCCAACCCCGCCCCCCTGCTCATCCGCCGTGCCGCCCGCTTCATGCGCATGGGCTTCATGGACATCCTGCGCGAACTGTCGCCCGACAGCTTGGCCCAGGTGGAAGTGATCACGGGCGCCCACCTGCAGGAGCAGCAGACATGAAGGCCACACACGGACCTGCTGGCCCCGGACTTCGCTTTCAAGGAGCTGGCTGCCCCATGACACCCACACCGTCCCCCTGTTTCCACACGGCCTCTTGCGCCCTCAGCCCTTCGGTCCGCCGCAAGGCGGGACTCCAGGCTTTTTACTTCTGCGACCCATTTTTTTCTTGAAAGGAACACCCGCATGTCGCTCACCAAAACCGGCAAGAGTGGTCAGAAATTCATCGCGCGCAACCGTGCGCCGCGCGTGCAGATCGAGTACGACGTCGAGATCTACGGCTCGGAAAAGAAGGTGCAGATCCCCTTCGTGATGGGCGTGCTGGCCGATCTGTCGGGCAAGCCCGTCGATCCGCTGCCCGAAATCGCCGACCGCAAGTTCCTGGAAATCGACATCGACAACTTCGATGCGCGCATGAAGTCCATCAAGCCCCGCGTCGCCTTCCAGGTGGACAACACGCTGACGGGCGAGGGCAAGCTCAACATCGACCTGAGCTTCGAGAGCATGGAGGACTTCTCCCCCGCCGCCATCGCGCGGCGCGTGGGCGCGCTCAACTCGCTGCTGGAGGCCCGCACCCAGCTGCACAACCTGCTGTCCTACATGGACGGCAAGCAGGGCGCCGAAGAGCTGATCGGCAAGGTGCTCAAGGACCCTGCGCTGCTCAAGTCGCTGGCCGCCGCGCCCAACATCACTGCCCCGCAGGCCTCGGGCCCTGCATCCGAGGCTTGAGGCAGCACATCAGGAAGGCAAGCACGTCATGAATACCGCAACCCAACTCGAACAATCGACCCAGGCGCTGGCCGGCAGCGAATTCGGCAGCCTGCTGCAAAAGGAATTCAAGCCCAAAACCGACCAGGCCCGCGAAGCCGTGGAAGCGGCCGTGCAGACGCTGGCCCAGCAGGCCCTGGGCTCGGCGATCACGCTGTCCAACGATGCCTACCAGACGGTGCAGGCCATCATTGCCGAGATCGACCGCAAGCTGTCCGAGCAGATCAACCGCATCATCCACCACGACGACTACCAGAAGCTCGAAGGCGCCTGGCGCGGTCTGCACCACCTGGTGACCAACACCGAGGTGGACGAGATGCTCAAGATCCGCGTCATGAACATCTCCAAGAAGGAGCTGCACCGCAACATGCGCCGCTTCAAGGGCGTGGGCTGGGACCAGAGCCCCGTCTTCAAGAAGGTGTACGAAGAGGAGTACGGCCAGTTCGGCGGCGAGCCCTTCGGCTGCCTGGTGGGCGACTACCACTTCGACCACAGCCCGCCGGACGTGGAGCTGCTCGGTGAAATGGCCAAGGTGGCTGCCGCGGCCCACTGCCCCTTCATCTCGGGCGCGGCGCCCGCCATCATGCAGATGGAATCCTGGCAGGAGCTGGCCAACCCGCGCGACCTGACCAAGATCTTCACCAACACCGAGTACGCCGCCTGGCGCAGCCTGCGCGAGTCCGATGACGCCAAGTACATCGGCCTGGCCATGCCCCGCTTCCTGGCACGCCTGCCCTACGGCGCGCGCACCAACCCGGTCGATGAATTCGACTTCGAGGAAGAAACCGACAGCGGCGATCACGGCAAGTACTGCTGGGCCAACTCGGCCTACGCCATGGCGGTCAACATCAACCGCTCGTTCAAGTACTACGGCTGGTGCACCTCCATCCGCGGCGTGGAATCGGGCGGCGCGGTGGACAACCTGCCGGCCCACACCTTCCCCACCGACGACGGCGGCGTGGACATGAAGTGCCCCACGGAAATCGCCATCAGCGACCGCCGCGAGGCAGAGCTCGCCAAGAACGGCTTCATGCCCCTGGTGCACCGCAAGAACTCGGACGTGGCCGCCTTCATCGGCGCCCAGTCGCTGGCCAAGCCCGCCGAGTACTACGACTCCGACGCCACGGCCAATGCCAACCTGTCGGCGCGCCTGCCCTACATGTTCGCCTGCTGCCGCTTCGCGCACTACCTCAAGTGCATCGTGCGCGACAAGATCGGCTCCTTCCGCGAGCGCACCGACATGGAGCGCTGGCTCAACGACTGGATCATGAACTACGTGGACGGCGACCCGGCCAACTCCTCGCAGGAGACCAAGGCCCGCAAGCCCCTGGCCGCCGCCGAGGTGCAGGTGCAGGAAGTCGAGGGCAACCCCGGCTACTACACCTCCAAGTTCTTCCTGCGCCCCCACTACCAGCTGGAAGGCCTGACGGTTTCGCTGCGCCTGGTGTCCAAGCTGCCTTCCGTGAAGCAGGGCGCGAAGTAAGACTGCCCGCCTACCTGGCTCCTGGTGCCGACACGCTCGCACCAGGGCCAGGCCCCATAACAAGAAACAGGCCTGGAGAAGCTTTCCCCTCCAGGACCCAACTCAGAGAGGCTTTTCATGCCCTGGAATGTAGACAACGCCGTCGCCACCCTGCAGACCAATGCCCGCGCCAGTTCGGCCGGCTACTGCGCGCGCTATGTGCGCGATGCGATCGGCGCTGGCGGCATCGCACTGCAGCGCACGCGCGATGCCAAGGACTACGGCACCAGCCTGGTGGCCGCCGGCTTCACACGCTACGACGCCATGCCCGAAGGTGGCTACAAGAAAGGCGATGTGGCCGTGATGCAGGGCTTCACCTCATCGCCCGCTGGCCACATGCAGATGTTCGACGGAAGCGTCTGGATCTCGGACTTCAAGCAGAACGGCTTCTGGGCAGGGCCCGGCTACCGCACCCACAAGCCCGCTTTCAAGATCTACCGCCATCCCTGATGAGCCCATTGAGCCACGCCATGAACGCCTGTTCCAAAGCTTTCTTCACCCTGCTGCTGGCCGGCACGGCCTGCGCCACGGTGCAAGCCGCCCCCGTCACGACAACAGCAACGGCAGCGGACATCACCACCCTGTTCACCGACGCCCTGCATTGCCGCATCGAGTTTCCCGACGGCCGCGACGAAGCGCTGGCCCAGCGCCTGCGCGCGCAGGGCGTGACCGTGGTGGACCGCGCGCCCGGCGAAAGCCTGGACCTGCTCTACCTGTTTGCCACGCCGCTGGAGATCGATGGCACGCAGGTGTCCTCCATCACCGTGCGCGGCGGCAGCGGCAGCATTGTCGCGGCGCGCGCCACGGGCAGCCTGCAGGCCCTGGTCCAGCGCACCAAGGCCCGGCCACAGGCGCGCAGCAGCTGGAACCTGGAAGGTTTCGGCGAGCTACCCGCCCAGTACGCACGCGCCATGCCGCTCAGAAAGGGCCTGGACGAGACGCCACCGCGCATCGTCATCGGCCATGTGGCCGGCGAGGCGCCCGACGCCGTGCGCTGGGGCTGCCGCTCCTACGACGACTGACCGGGGCGCAGCCGCACCCCGCCCCTCTCTTTTTCCTGCGTTTTCACCATGCCCCTGCCCAGCTTCACCTCACAGCTTTCCCTGGACGAGCAACTCAAGGCCCTGAAGGACCAGATCCGCCAGGCACCGGCCTCGGCGCCCCTGCGCGTCTACTACTTCCAGCTGCTGTGCGTGCTGGGCGAATGGCAAAAGGCACTGGAGCAGCTGCAGCTGTGCGCCCAGCTCGACCCGTCGTGCGAGCCCATGGCGCGCGCATACCGCGAGGCCATCCGCTGCGAAGTGCTGCGCGCCGAGGTCTTCGCCGGCAAGAAAAAGCCCTTTCTCATGGGCGAGCCCGCGCAATGGCTGGCCTGCCTGATCGACGCCCTGGCCCATGAAGGAGCAGCTGCCCAGGACCTGCGCGCCCGCGCCCTGGACGAGGCGCCCGCCACCGCAGGCCACATGGGCGAGCACCGCTTCGAATGGCTGGCCGACAGCGATACCCGCCTCGGCCCCGTCTGCGAGCTGCTGGCCCACGGCAGCTACTACTGGCTGCCCTTCGACGCCATTGCACAGATCGGCTTCGAGCCCGTGCAGGACCTGCGCGACCTGATCTGGCTGCCCTGCGAGGTCACGCTGCGCGAGGGCGGCGCGCTGCAGGGCTTCATGCCTGCGCGCTATCCGCTGGCGCCCGGCGATGACGATGCCGTCCGCATGTCGCGCCGCACGCAGTGGAGCCCGCTGGACACAGGCTCCTCCGATCCTGATGAATCCTCGGGCCACGTGGCCGGCCACGGCCAACGCACCTGGGTCACCGACTCCGAGGACTTTCCCATGCTGCAGGTGCGCCAGCTCACGCTGAGCACCGCTGCCTGATCCCCCGCCCCTTTTTCATCACCCGCAAGACCAGACACCTGCCCACAATGTCCGCATCGATTGCCTTCACCCTCTTCCAAGTCAACTACGCCAAGTCCATCGCTGATGAGATGGAAAGGCGCCAGCTGGATGTCCTGGTGCTCACGCCCCTGGAGTACCTGGGCATCCTCGCGGACAAGGCACGCATCGACCCGCGGCTCGCCTCCCGGCTGCACGCCATCCTGGCGCAGACGCCGCTGGGCGAGTACTGGACCAAGGTGATGAGCCCCAACGTGGGCGAGCCCTGGGTCGCGCCTGCGGCCCTGGGCTCCATGGATGCCTACATGATCGCCAGAACCCTGCAGGCCCTGGGCATGGCCGGCGTGGGCTCCTACGTCAAGACCACGTCCAGCGGCACCTACATCATCATCAGGGGCCATGCGGGCCTGCGCGGCCACCTGCTGCGCGGCACGCGCTACCTGGCCTCCAACCCGCGCATGGTGCAGATGGGCCTGGGCATGCGCGGGCTGCAGAACGTGGCCAGGGGCGGCTTCATCCTGGGCGTGGTGGTCTCCAGCCTCATCGAGTCGCTGGACTTCATGTTCAACGACGAAAAGACCATGCACGACCTGGTCGGCGGCATTGGCGTGGAGGCCGTCAAGGCCGGCCTGGCCACCATGGTGGGCCTTGGCATAGGCGCTGCCGTGGCTGGCGCCACCGCCGTGGCCGTGCTCCCGCTGGCCGCCATGGCCGTGGCCGTGCTGGTCACAGGCATGGCGCTGAATGCAGCCGACCAGAAATGGCAGATCAAGCAAAAGGTGATTTCCGCCCTGAAATCCCTGACCGATGACACGCCCCAAGGCCTGTACCGCGTCAACACCCAGTCGCCCGAATGGAAGAAGCTGAACCAGGACAACGGTCAGCAGCCCGACGGCGACATCGCCTGCGCGCCCGGCCCCGGCAGTACCGGCCTCTTGTGCAGCATCAACCGCCAGAAGTGACAGGGACCGAATACTCCATGCAAGACCGCGTCCGCCAGAACCGCAGGAACGCCATCTGGGCCATCCCCCTTGGCATGGCCCTGCTCGCGGCCAATGCGTACCTGGTGCTGGCGGAGATTGCGCCCGACATCCGGGGCCTGCTCGATCGCGCGCCCGCCGTCAGGATCACGCCGCTGTCGCCACTGGCCATCACAGCGCTGGCGTTCCCGCTGGTGATGGTTGCAGCGGTCATCGCCAATGCCATTCCCTGCAGCAAGACCGTGCTCAAGAAGGTGGAGTACGCACTGATGGGCGTCCTCGCCATCAATGTGCTTTCCATTGCCGTGTCCTTTCTGGTGGTTGCGCCACTGCAGCACTACGCCATGCCCCGTATGGGATATGAGCGCTGCAACATCCTTCAAGGCCATCCCAGCATGTACTTCACCGACTGGGTCAGCAACCCCGCATGGTGCGTGCGCGGCAAAAGCCGGGAATGGGTGAATGAGCAGGCGCTGCTGGCCGGCGCGGCAACCGCTTCCGAAGGGGGCAGCGATGCGCATTGAAATGCCGCAGTTCCAGCAGCCAGGCCTGATCGCGGCATTCGTCCTTGCTATGGCGTGTCTGAGCCCCTGGGCTGCCGTTGCCGCCACGCCCGGCACCCTGCGCTGCGGCTGGTTCGACAATCCCACGCCCGCCAATGCCTCGCTGACCGATCGCGATACCGACTGGACCGTTGGCGTGCAGGGGGGCCACCAGGCCCAGGGCGACTGGCCGCGCTTTGCAGACCGTGACTGGGTGCGCACCGGCCATGGCAGCCACGGCTATGGCTGCGCCTGCATGAAGGTGTCCACCGATGACAAGGAGCAGATCGTGCAGATCTTCTCTGCCCGTTCGCGCCCTCTTTCCGCCTGCCGCCAAGACCCGGCGTTGAAGGCGAAGGAGCCCGTGAACCCCCTGGCGGCTGCCCGGCCGGCCGGTTCCTGAAGAAACAAGCCATGCGCCCCAGTCCCCTCAACCCCATGCCCACGCTGCGCACGCGCCAGAACCAGGCGACCGCAGCCAAGGACCGGCTGCAGCCCGCCCTGCTGGACCGGCTGACCGACCATGAGCCCCATCTGCGCACCGAGCGGCCCGATGCGGTCTTCGTGAACGAATCCCGCCTGCGCGAGGCCCTGCTGCGCGACCTGGGCTGGCTGCTCAATGCGCGCGATGCCTGGGACCACGTGGAGATGGAGGGGCTGGAGCATGTGCAGCGCTCGGTCATCAACTACGGCATGCCGCCGCTGGCCGGCCAGCTGCTTTCCGAGCTGGACTGGAGCCATGTGGAGCGCAGCATCCGCGAAAGCATCCTGGCCTTCGAGCCGCGCATCCTGCCCAAGACGCTGGCCGTGACGCTGCTGGCCTCCACCGAGCAGCTCAACCACCACAACACGCTGCAGTTCGAGATCCGCTGCCAGTTCTGGTCCATGCCCTATCCGCTGGAGCTGCTGCTCAAGACCAGCCTGGACCTGGAGACCGGCCAGGTCTCGCTGCAAAACCTCAGGGCCTGAGCCCGGACGCCGCCACACACACCATGAATCCCCGCCTCGTCGAGTACTACAACCGCGAACTGGCCTATCTGCGCGAGCTGGGCGCCGAGTTCGCCGCCGCCTTCCCCAAGGTGGCGGGCCGCCTTTCCCTGCACGACACCGATGTGGCCGACCCCTATGTGGAGCGCCTGCTGGAAGGCTTCAGCTTTCTGAGCGCGCGCATCCAGCTGAAGATGGATGCGGAGTTTCCGCGCCTGTCCCAGCGCATGATGGAAATGGTCTGCCCCCACTACCTGGCGCCCACGCCATCCATGGTGGTGGTCCAGCTCAAGCCCAGCGCCAAGGAAGGCAACCTCGTGGACGGCTTCACCCTGCCCTCTGGCAGCGTGCTGCGCACCCACAAGTCACAGGAAGAGCAGACCATCTGCGAATTCCGCACCGGCGGGCCGCTGACGCTGTGGCCGCTGGAGATACGCCAGGCGCGCCTGGGCGGCCCGGCGCTGGACCTGCCCCATGCCCTCGTGCCCCAGCTGGGCGAGGCCGGCGGCCACCTGCGCCTGCAGCTTGCCACGCTGGACGCCTCGCAGTGCATGCAGCTGGCGATGGACCAGCTGTGGGTCTACATCCATGCGGGCGATGTCGTCGCCTCCCACCTGCAGGAGCTCATCCACACGCAGACGCTGGCCATCGTTGTCCACCACCCGCAGGACCCGCGCCAGGTCTGGGACGTGCTGCAGCCCGATGCACTGCGGGCCGAAGGCCATGACAGCGAGCAGGCGCTGATTCCCTATTCGCACCGCGCCTTCCAGGGCCACCGTCTGCTGCACGAGTACTTTGCGTTTCCCGCGCGGCAGCGGTTCTTCTCGATCAACGGCCTGTCGCGCAGCATGCGCCGCATTGCCCATGACGGCGTGGGCATCACCGTGCTGCTGCGCCGCGCCGCGCCCACGCTGGAGCCGCAGATCGACGCGGCCAAGCTGCTGATGCACTGCATTCCGGCCATCAACCTGTTCGAGTACACGGCGGACCGCCTGCATGTGGCCTCCAACGTGCACGAGTACCACGTCATTCCCGACCGCACGCGGCCGCTGGACTTCGAGGTCTACGGCGTGCAGGCCGTCACCGGCCACCACGAAGGCAAGACCCAGGACCGCGAATTCGCGCCGCTGTACGCATCCACGCACGGCCTGCACTCCACCGAGCAGGCCTACTTCACCACGCGGCGCGAGCCCCGGCTGTTTTCCGAGCGCAGCCTGCGCAGCGGACCGCGCACGCAGTACCTGGGCTCGGAAGTCTTCATCTCCCTGGTAGACCAGCGCGAGGCCCCGTTCTCCGACGACCTCAAGCAGCTGTCCATGCACACCCTGTGCACCAACCGCGACCTGCCCCTGCTCATGCGCGTCAACCAGCCGGGCGGCGACTTTGCGCTGCAGGAATCGGCGCCCGTGGAATGGGCCCGCGCCATCGCCGGCCCCAGCGCGCCCATCCCCGCCGTGGCCGACGGAGGCCTGACCTGGCGATTGATCTCCCACCTGAGCCTGAACTACCTGGCCATGACCGATCTGTCCGACGAGGAAGGCGCGGCCACGCTGCAGGAGCTGCTGCGCCTGTACCTGGACCTGGGCAACCACCAGTTGGCCGGGCAGATCGCCGCCATCCAGGGCATGCGCATCGAACCCATCACGCGCCGCCTGCCCCAGCACCGCCAACTGGTCTACGGCCGCGGCGTGGGCGTACACCTGAGCGTGGACGAGCCGGCCATGGCCGGCGTCAGCCCCTGGCCCCTGTCCAATGTGCTGGAGCGATTCTTCGCCCGCCATGTGGGCGTCAACAGCTTCACCGAGCTGCAGTTGCACTCACGCCAGCGCGGCCCCATCGCGCGCTGGACTCCTCGCCCCGGACAAAGGCCCGGCATATGAGCAACGCCGCCCACGCCCCCCTGCCCGAACCGGAACACCTCCAGTCTGCGGCTCCGGCTCAAGCTCCGGCGCCCGCGCGTGCGCCCGTGCAGGCCACCGGGCCCGAAGACGCCCGGGCGCGCCTGTTCTGGCAGCGCCTGAGCGCCAGGCCCTACCAGTTCGACCTGATGCACAGCCTGCGCTACCTGCAGGCACGCCATCCCGCGCTGCCGCGCCTGGGCCAGGCCACGCGCCCCAAGGACGAGCCGCTGCGCCTGGGCCAGGACCCGTCGCTGGCTTTCGCCCCCGCCACCATTGCCGAAATCCTGCCCTCGCGCGCCGGCGAGCCTGAGCGCATGACGGTCTGGAACTTCGGCCTCTACGGCCCCAACGGCCCGCTGCCCACGCACATCACCGAGTACGTGCGCGAGCGCCTGCGCCAGCATGACGACGCCACGCTGGCACGCTTTTCCGACATCTTTCACCACCGCATGCTGCTGCTGCTGTTCCGCGCCTGGTCGGACGCACAGCCCACCGCATCGCTGGACCGCCCGGGCGAAGACCCCTTTGGCCGCTACATAGACAGTTTCATAGGCGCCGGCCTGCCCAGCCAGCGCGCGCGCGACGACGTGCCAGACCACGCCAAGCGCTTCATGGCCGGCCATCTGACCCGCTGGACGCGCAACCCCGAAGGCCTGTGCCAGGCCCTGTCGCACTACTTCCAGATTCCCGTGAAGCTGGAAGAAAACTGCCTGCACCACCTGGAGCTGGAGCCCGAGCAGCAGACCCGGCTGCAGGGCCGCCCCTGCAACTCGCGCCTGGGCGTGGACGCCGTCGTGGGCTCGCGCGTGCCCGATGCGCAAAGCAAGTTCCGCCTGGTGCTCGGCCCGCTGGGCCTGGAGCAATACAGGCAGCTGCTGCCCCAGGCCGCACTGTTCCAGACCCTGGTGGACTGGGTGCGCAACTACCTGGGCATCGAATTCGCCTGGGACTACGTGCTGGTGCTGCGCCGCCAGGAAGTGCCTGCCGCCCGGCTGGGCAGCAGCACCCAGCTGGGCTGGACCACCTGGCTCACCCACGCCGAGCCCGCCCAGGACGCGCGCGACTTCCGCCTGGACCCCGAAGCCTGGCTGCGCCAGCGCCGCCAGCCCGTGCGGGGCCGGCGCCCCGGCCCCGGCCCCAGTCCTTGAACCACTGAATCACCGAACCACTGAATCACCACTTCCCTGCTCGCACACATGCCCACCGTACAGATCAAGTTCCCGCACAACGCACCGGTCCCTTCCACACTGACGCTGGTCGAAGGCAACCGCCTGCGCGTCAAGATCGAGGCCGTCGCAAAGACCTACAAGCTGGGCGCCAGGATCGATGCGCCCAGCATTCTTGCGGCCCAGCCCCCCGTACACAACGCCCGCGCCGACAGTTGGCAATTCGACTTCGTGGCGCAGCAGCCCGGGCTCACCAAGCTCAGCATCGTGGCGGTGCAGGGAACCGGGCTCAGCGTCATGCCCGCAGCCATCACCGTGCAGGTGGAGAAAAGCATTTCGCTGCCTGCGGAGAGCACGACGGAGGGGATGCTGGCAAGGCTGTTCCTGGCGGAGAACACCTCGCCCGCACTCGGTGGCTCAAGCTGGCGAATTGAAGACATTCGGACTTCCATGCAATGGATGCGGCGCGTGATCGAAAACCGCCTCAAGAGCCCGAATCCCGGGGATTTCATGGCACGTGGCGCCACCAGCGAAAAAGACATCGTCATGGCAAACGACCGTGGATCGGTCCAGTTCCACGGGTTCAACCTGTATCCCACGCTGCCATCCGAAATGGCAGGAAACCTTCAAAAGTATCTCCAGAACGCCAACAACGGCCTTCACCCGCAGCGCAAGGCCTATCTGGATTTTGTGCAGGCCGCCATCGACATCGCCCAGGCGCCAGTGCCCCCGGACCCCACGTCCACAGGGCTCTTCGGTTGGAAAACCAACGAAGCTCCCCAGCCAGGCCCCGAATTCCGCGAACACAAGACCCTGTCCGGCAACACGTTCTACACCCATACCCGCTTGCGCAAGAAGGACTGAAGCCCATGCCTGAACTTCAACAAGCCCTCCAGCGACTGGGCTCCCCCAGCCACCACGGCCATTGCGCAATGCCTGCCCTTGCGAAGCCTGCCAGCGTCTCGGTCGGTCTCGCACGGGCCGCATGCCTGACCCTCCTCGCAGTCGCAAGTTGGCAGGCTGGCGCTGCGGCACCGGCAGACACAGCCGATGCCGCACCAAAACCCGCCGCGGCCGCCGACTTCTCGCGCCCGGCCTCTCACTACGTGGCATCGGTTGCGGCCCTTCGCAACTATCTGCAAGCCAAGGACGAAGCCAACACCCCCCAGAAAGCCCAGAGCAGGCAGCACTTTTGCTTCGTGCAGCAGCACAACCGCACCGTAACCCCTGCGCGCTCATCGGTCTGGATGGTCTGGCTGGAAGGCGGCCAGATCGCCAATCTGGGGCAGCGCCGCTTCACCGCCAAACCATCGCCGGATGAAGCGCAATGGGACGGAGATGCCTTGGCCGAAGCCAAGGCCATCCACCTCGCGACCGACGTTCGTGAAACGGCGCAGGAAACGACCGGCAGCAGCATCCTCGTCGAGCGTGCCTGGGTGGACCTGCTGCTGGCGCAGTGCAAGGCCAAGGGCCGCACCATCAAAGTGGCTCCTGCCCGATAGCCGAATGCCGCATCTCCACCAATCCTGGTTGCCGCCCAGCCGGATGTGCCGGATGGCCTGTCTGGTGGCCGCGCTGGCCCTGCCCGCAACAGTCCTGGCTCTGGCCAATGCTGCGGCAGACAACGGCAGCCCTGCGCCAGCAACCTCCCAGGGTCTCCCTCCTGACGACTTCTCACGTCCCGTCAAGGCCGGCATCCCTTCGCCTGCCGTACTGCGCGCCTACCTTCGACTCAAGCTGCAGTACGCAGACATCTCCTTGGCGGGAAGGCGTCAGCACTTTTGCTTTGTCCAGCAGCGCTCCGCGCCGCCCGAAGATCCAAGCCCCTTCGTCTGGATGATCTGGCAAGACGGCGGCGAGATTCTCAGCCTGGGCTCGCTGTTGGCCCCGGCACATGCCACGCCGCAGGAGGCCGAGGAGTACGGCGAAGGCATGGCGCGCAACAAATCCATCCGCCTGGCCACTGGCGTCCGTGAAACGGCAGAGGAAATCACCGGCAGCAGCTTCCTCGTCGAACGCGCCTGGGTCGACCGGCTGCTGACGCAGTGCCAGGCCAAGGGCCGCAAGGTCGAAGTCCGCCCCCTCCGCTAGCCGGCATGCCCGGCCCCCATTCATCCACTTTTTTCCGCACCCAAGACCCATGACAGAAATCAGCCGCCAATCCCTCTTCGGCAAGCTCAACCCGCTGCTGTTCAAGTCGCTGGAAGGCGCCACCGTGTTCTGCAAGCTGCGCGGCAATCCCTATGTGGAGCTGGTGCACTGGCTGCACCAGCTGCTGCAGGAAAACGATTGCGACCTGATCCGCATCCTGCGCCACTTCGACATCGCCTCCGACCGCCTGGCCGCCGATGTGCTGCGCCGCCTGGACCAGCTGCCGCGGGGCGCCACCTCGATCAGCGACTTCTCCGAGCACATAGAGACCGCCATCGAGCGCGGCTGGGTCTATGCCACGCTGATGTTCAACGACAGCCAGATCCGCAGCGCCTATCTGCTGTCGG
This sequence comes from Delftia sp. RIT313, assembly GCF_000632165.1. Classification (NCBI taxonomy): domain Bacteria; kingdom Pseudomonadati; phylum Pseudomonadota; class Betaproteobacteria; order Burkholderiales; family Comamonadaceae; genus Delftia; species Delftia sp. RIT313. The sequence continues at coordinate 23,564 of NZ_JFYT01000055.1, forward strand.
GCATGGTGCGCACGCGCTCGCTCGCCAATGAGCTGCGCTCCATCTCGCGCGAATTCGACAAGATCTCCGAGCCCGCGCTCAGCGACGCCTTCGCCCGCCTGCTGCCCGACTCGCCCGAGGCACGCATGCGCGCGGCCGATGGCAGCGGGCTGGAAGGCACGCCGGGCGAAGCCAGCCAGGCCACGGGCGCGGCGCCCGGCCAGGGCGGCGCGCTGCAGCAGTACACGGTGGACCTGACGGCCCGCGCCAAGGCCGGCGAACTGGACCCGGTCACGGGCCGCGACGACGAAGTGCGCCAGATGGTGGACATCCTGCTGCGCCGCCGCCAGAACAACCCCATCCTGGTGGGTGAGGCCGGCGTGGGCAAAACCGCCGTGGTCGAAGGCCTGGCCCTGCGCATCGCCCAGGGCGACGTGCCGCCGCCGCTGCAGGGCGTGGAGCTGCGCGTGCTGGACGTGGGCCTGCTGCAGGCCGGCGCCAGCATGAAGGGCGAATTCGAGAACCGCCTGCGCGGCCTGCTGGACGCCGTGCAGTCCAGCACCACGCCCATCGTGCTCTTCATCGACGAAGTCCACACCCTGGTGGGCGCGGGCGGCCAGGCCGGCACGGGCGATGCCGCCAACCTGCTCAAGCCCGCTCTGGCGCGCGGCACGCTGCGCACCATCGGCGCCACCACCTGGGCCGAGTACAAGAAATACATTGAAAAAGACCCGGCCCTGACCCGCCGCTTCCAGCTCGTTCAGGTGCACGAGCCCGACGAGCCCCGCGCCGTGGACATGCTGCGCGGCGTGGCCGCCAAGCTGGAAAACCACCACCAGGTGCGCATTGCGGCCGACGCGGTGGCCGCGGCCGTCAGCCTGTCGCACCGCTACATTCCCTCGCGCCAGCTGCCCGACAAGGCCGTCAGCCTGCTGGACACGGCCTGCTCGCGCGTGGCCATGGCCCTGCATGCCACGCCCGCCCAGCTGGAAGCCGTGCAGCGCCGCATCGAGGCCCTGGGCGTGGAGCAGGAAGTGCTGCTGCGCGAGGCCGCTCTCGGCCTGCCCACGGCCGAGCGCCTGCAGGCGCTGGAAACCGACCTGGCCAGCCTGCGCGACCGCCAGGCCACGCTGGCCGAGCGCTTTGACCAGGAAAGCGCGCTGGCCCGCCGCATCCTGGAAACCGAGGCCGCCCTCATGGGCCTGAAGCCGCCCGTCTTCTCCACCGGCGCCGCCGCAGACCCGTCCGCTGCGGCACCGGAAACGGCCGCCGAAGCCACCGCAACCGAACCTGCCGAGCCCCCCAGCGTGGCCTCGCTGGAAGCGCTGCGCCGCCAGCTCGCCGAGCTGCAGGGCGATGCCCCGCTGCTGCAGCCCGTGGTCGATGCCGGCGTGGTCGCCGCCGTCGTGGCCGAGTGGACCGGCATTCCCGTGGGCCGCATGGTGCGCGACGAGGTGCAGTCCGTGCTCTCGCTGGCAGACACGCTGGAGAAGCGCGTCATCGGCCAGCGCCATGGCCTGGAGGCCATCACGCGCCGCATCCAGACCTCGCGCGCGCGGCTGGACGACCCGGGCAAGCCCATCGGCGTGTTCCTGCTGGCCGGTCCCTCGGGCGTGGGCAAGACCGAGACGGCGCTGGCCCTGGCCGAAGCCCTGTATGGCGGCGAGCAAAACCTCATCACCATCAACATGAGCGAGTTCCAGGAGGCGCACACCGTCTCCACCCTCAAGGGCGCGCCACCGGGCTACGTGGGCTACGGCGAAGGCGGCGTGCTCACCGAGGCCGTGCGCCGCCGCCCCTACAGCGTGGTCCTGCTCGACGAAATCGAAAAGGCCCACTCCGACGTGCACGAGATGTTCTTCCAGGTCTTCGACAAGGGCTGGATGGAGGACGGCGAGGGCCGCTACATCGACTTCAAGAACACCGTCATCATCCTGACCTCCAACGTGGGCTCGGACCTGATCGCCAACATGTGCCGCGACCCGGACCTGGCGCCCACGCCGGAAGGCCTGGCCCAGGCCGTGCGCCAGCCGCTGCTGCAGACCTTCCCCGCCGCGCTGCTGGGCCGCCTGACGGTGGTGCCCTACTACCCCATCTCCGACGCCATGCTGGAGCAGATCATCCGGCTGCAGATGCTGCGCATACAGCGGCGCATCGAAGAGCGCCACGGCGCGCAGTTCAGCTTCGACGAAGCCGCCGTGGACCTGGTGCGCCGCCGCTGCAGCGAGGTCGAGTCCGGTGCGCGCATGGTGGACGGCATCCTCACCCAGAACCTGCTGCCGCGCATGGCCACCCACTTCCTGCAGGCCACCGTGGAAGGCCAGGAACTGCAAAGCCTGCACGCCGGCGCCAGCGGCGACGACTTCACGCTGGACGTGCGCACCCGCGCTGCGGAGCCCGCATGAGCGGGCGCCGTCTTCCACGCGCCACCACGGCAGTGATTGCCGCCGCGCTGCTGGCCGCCCCGGCCGCGCAGGCGCTGGACCTGGGCGCCATCGGCCAGGCTGCCGACACCGTGCAGCGGGCCTCGGGCGCCGCCACGGCCGGCCAGCAGGCGCTGGAGGCCGGCCGCAGCGCAGCCAGCACGGCCACCAACGCGGCCACCGGTGCCGCCAGCGAAGCCCGTGCCTGGTGGGACCGCAACCAGGCCCAGCCCGAGGCGGCACAGTCGCCGCCCTCCGGCGCCGCCCCCGTGCAGGACGACCAGGGCGGCCCACGCCGCGTCATGGCCGTGCTGGGCGACGCCTGGACGGACAGCGCCCGGCGCGGCCAGGCCGTGGTCGCGCTCATGGACCAGGGGCCGTACCTCGTGCAGCGCCAGGCCGCCCATGTGGCGCCGGCCAAGTCGCAATGGCTGGCCCTGCCGCGCGGCGACAGCACCGGCGTGGCCATCGAACTGCCCGGCGACCCCGAAGGCACGACCTATGACCTGTCCACCGGCCGTGCGCGCCCCGGGGGCCGGGGCGTGCGCATCTTCGCCCTGTCCGTCCACGCCGATGTGCCCCAGCGCGCGGGCCGGCGCAGCCTGGACGCCATAGAGCAGCACGCCATGCTGCGCGCCAGCTCGGTGCGCACCGAATGGCCGCGCCAAAGCGGCGACATCCTGGAGCCCACGGGCGGCAAGCTGCTGGTCTGGGCCAGCGATGCCACGCAGCGCTTCCCTTCCGGCTTTGGCGCCGACGGGCGCCTGTTCACCGCCGACGACCCCATGGTCACCCTGCCGCGCGGCTACACCGTGGTCACGCTGGAGCCTCAGGGCCTGCGCTTCGACCGCGCCCGGGAAATCGCCCTGGCCTTCCACGCCGTCCAGCCCGCGCAGGACATCGACCTGTCCCGCCTGGGCGCAGGCGATGCGGCCCAGGCCCTCATCGGCCTCATTGCCGAGCGCCACCCGCTGGCCGCTGCCAGCGGCTTTGATGCCGGCAAGCTGCGTGCCGACTACGGCCAGCGCCTGCAGACCGCCGCCGAGCGCGGCGACAGCGCCGCACAGGCCCAGGCCCTGGCAGAAATGGGCCAGCGCCTGGGCGATGGCCAATACCGCGTTCTGCTGCCCGGCGGCCAGGCCTGGCCTGCCCGCACAGACCGGGGCCTGTCCCCGCAGCTGTTGGCACGCGGCAGCGTCAACCTGCCCATGCCGCGCACCTGGCTGCGCGAGGACGGCCGCATCGCCATCACCAGCGTGGCGCCAGGCTCTGCCGCCGCCAAGGCGGGCCTGCAGCCCGGCAGCGACATCCTCGCCATCGAAGGGGAAAGCCCAGCGCGTTACCTGGACCGCATTGCCCCCGCCTCGCTGCGCGCCGGTGCCGACGCCCGCCGCACCGACCTACTGGCGCTGGACCTGGGCACGCCCACCACGCTGAGCCTGCGCACCGCAGCGGGCACACCCTCGGCCAGCCAGGAGCAGACCCTGCGCCTGGACGCCGCCCCCGCCGCCACCACGGCCCTGCCTGCGGCCGAGCCCGCCCTCGCCTCCTTCCTGCTGCGCAGCGCCCAGGGCGGCAACCTGGCCTACATTGCCCTCGACAGCTTTGCCGACGGCGCCACCGGCCAGCTCAACCGCTGGGAGGGCGCCTTGGCCGCCGCCACCCAGGCCAGGGTCACGGGCCTGGTCATCGACCTGCGCGCCCACCGGGGCGATGACGCCTACCAGTTGGTGCCCCACATGTTGGCCTCGCTCTACATGCGCGACAAGCCGCTGCGCATGCAGGACGCCGCCCAGCGCCTGTTCGATCCCGCCGCCCGCGTCTGGCGCAGCCGTGGCGGCCTGGGCCTGCCGGCCCAACTGCCGCTGGCCGCCTCGGGCTCGCCCTTCACCGCCCCCGTCGCCGTGCTCACCGGCCCTGGCTGCGCCGGCCCCTGCGAACTGTTCGCTGCCTGGCTGCAGCACAGCCAGCGTGCCGACATCGTCGCCACCAGTGCCACGGCCGGCGCCACCGGCCCCGCTACACGCGTGCACCTGCCGGCCGGCTTCATCGTGCAAGTCCCCCTGCTCGCAGAAACCGGCCCCGCTGGCGGCAACAACACCGCAACACAGGCCCAAGGCGTGACCCCGCGCCTGCGCGTGCCCGTGGACGCGGCCTTCACCGCCTCCATCCAGGCCGGCGGCGACCCGCTGCTGGACGCCGCCGTGCTCCACCTGGATCGCAGCCGCACCGCGCAGGCGTCGCGCTAGACCCACAAGCCCTTGCCGCCATGCCACCGCACCTGAACCCCGCCCGTTTCGTGACTTGTGCAGTCATGGCTGCCAGCGCGCTGGCAGCGGGCTGCTCGTCCAGCACCGACCAGATGCGGGTTGCACTCGCTACGCCAGTTGCGGCCAAGGCACTCGATCCCGCAGATCCCACCGACCGCAGCCAGTACCGCTACCTGTATGCCGTGTACTGCAATGGCCGGGTGGATCGACTCGATCTGAAGAACCAGGCCAAGACAGGCAGTTTTCAACTGTCAGAGCGCAGCGGCAGCCCTACGGCCATTGCGGCGCTGCCACGGCCAGGAGTTCGACCTGGCGGCTGCCTTGCCCGCCCTGTCGTCACGCAGGATGCACAGGGAAGCAGTGACGGATTGGTGAACATCATCGCCAGCAGCCGGCTGGACCCCGATGCGGACGGCCGCAAGCCCTACCAGCTGCTGACCTTCGCCCTGCCGGGCTGGACGCTGCAGCAAGCGCGCAATCTGGGCAGCTTCGATGCATTGCCCCGCCTGGCCCGCGCCGCTGATGGAGCCCTGGCCGTGCAGCCCCAGGACAAGGACACGGCCGCCGCCATGGCCGCGCAGGCCCAGGCCTGGACGGCAGCGGATGCGCTGGCCTGGACCAGCGCCCAGGCATGGTCGGCAGGCAATGTGCTGTTGATCTATGCCTTGCCCGGGCAGCGCGGCATGGGCGCCGCGCTGGCACTGGGCGCAGAGGCGCGCATCGTGCACCTGGCCGAGTTCCGCAGCGGTGGCAACGACATCCCGCCCGACCTGCATCTGGCTCCGGGTGGCCGGTTCGTGCTGGCCAGCCTGAAGCGCTCCGTCCCTCTGGGCGAGGGTCTGCGCAAGGTCGAAGCCACCGGGGAGCTACGGCTGTATGGCGCGGATGGCCGGCAGACCCGGGCGTTGAACCAGGCGAGCCTGGCCGGCAGCGTGCTGGCCCGGAGCCGGCCAGGCTCGCTGGATCCGGACCAGCCCAGAACCGACAACGACTGGTTCAACGTAGCCCTGACGCCGGGCGGCCTGGCGGTTTTCACCGACCGGCGCGGCAACTACCAGTTCATTGCGCTGGGCCAGCCCTTCGACAGCGACCCTGTCATGGATGACGCCCAGGATGACGCCGACGGCGCCCGTCCTGGGCTGGTGTACGCAGCCCGCTAGCAGCAGAGGACCTTCCAGCCACCCCATGCAAGCCCTTCATCGACCGGCGCACGCAGGCCCCGCCATCCAGGCCTGAAGCCCCGACCCCTCTTCCACCCCAAGCACCGCGAGATCCGACACCATGACACGCAGAGTCACCATCAACACCCCCCTGGCAGACCAGCTGCAGCTGCGCCGGCTGCAGGGTCGAGAGGAAATCAGCCATCTGTTCGCCCTGGAGATCGACCTGCTCAGCGAAAGCGACAGCATCGATCCCAAGTCCCTGCTGGGCAAGGGCGCCACCGTGGTGGTGGAGACCCAGGACGGCGGCAAACGCTACATCGATGGTCTGGTCACGGCGTTTGGCATGCGCGGCCAGGACGAGCACCGCAACTTCCTGTACCGCGCGCGCCTGTCGCCCTGGCTGTGGCTGGCCACGCGCCGCAGCGACTTCCGCATCTTCCAGAACAAGACCGTGCCGGACATCATCAACGAGGTCCTGGGCATCTACGGCCACCCCATGCAGCAGCGCCTGACGCGCTCCTACCGCACCTGGGAGTACTGCGTGCAATACAACGAGACCGACTTCCAGTTCGTCTCGCGCCTCATGGAGCACGAGGGCATCTGCTACTACCACCAGCACAGCGCGGGCCAGCATGTGCTGACATTGGGCGACGACATCGTCGCCTCGCACGACCCGCTGCAGGGCGGCGCCGTCATCCCCTTCCACCCGCCCGGCAAGGCCGCCGTGGCGCGCGAGGAATGCATACACGCCTGGGAACTGCACCAGCGCGTCAAGCCCGGCCGGCACTACAACGACGACTACGACTTCAAGAAGCCCCGCGCCGAGCTGTCCAACATGCGCCGCAACCCGCCCGGCCATGCGCACGACGCCTACGAAATCTACGAATGGCCGGGCGGCTACACCGAAACCGGCGACGGCGAGGACTACATCCGCGTGCGCCTGCAGCAAAGCCTCACGCGCCAGAGCACGGTGCAGGGCAGCTCCAACCACCGCGCCATGGCGCCGGGCTACACCTTCACGCTGGACAACTACCCGCGCGGCGACCAGAACCAGGCCTACCTGGTCACGGCCGTGGACTACGCCTTCGAAGAAAACCCGCGCGTCAGCGACGGAGGCAGCGGCGAGGGCTCGATCCAGAAATTCGTGCTCCAGGCCCAGCCCACCAGCCTGCCCTTCAAACCCGAGCGCATCACCGCCAAACCACGCACCACGGGCCCGCAGACCGCCGTCGTCGTGGGCCCCGCAGGCGAAGAGATCTGGTGCGACCAGTACGGCCGCGTCAAGGTGCAGTTCCACTGGGACCGCATCGGCGGCATGAACGAGAACTCCAGCTGCTGGATGCGCGTGGCCACCAGCTGGGCCGGGCCGGGCTTTGGCGCGGTGCACATCCCGCGCATCGGCATGGAAGTCATCGTGGACTTCCTCAACGGCGACCCGGACTACCCCATCGTCATGGGCTGCGTCTACAACGCCTCCAACATGCCGCCCTGGGCGCTGCCGGCCAACGCCACGCAATCGGGCATCAAGACCCGATCGAGCAAGGGCGGCGCACCGGGCGCGGGCATGAAGAACGGCCAGGGCGACGCCAACGCCATCCGCTTCGAGGACAAGGCGGGCGCCGAACAGCTGTGGCTGCATGCGCAAAAGGACCAGCTCACCGAAGTCGAGAACGACGAGGACAAATGGGTGGGCAACGACCGGCGCAAGACCATCGACCGGGATGAAACCAACGTGATCCACCGCGACCGCACCGAGACCGTGGACCGCGACGAAACCATCACCGTGCACAACAACCGCACGGAGCGGGTGGACCACAACGAGAAGATCAGCATTGGCGACAACCGCAATGAGGATGTCGGCATCGACGAGAACATCTCCATCGGCAAGAACCGCAGCAAGACCATAGGCCGCAACGAGAAGGACAAGATCGGGAACAACTGGTCGATCAAGGTGGGCAAGATGAAGACCGAGACCATCGGCATCGCCTACATGCAGAACGTGGGCGTGGGGCGCATGGAAAACGTCGGCGTCGCCTACAACCTAAACGTGGGCGCCATCATGGCCACCATCGTCGGCAGCACCCAGACCACGAGCGTGGGCAGCAGTCAGTCCACCAGCGTGGGCAGCACCAAGACGACCACGGTCGGCACCACGTACTCGCTGACCGTTGGAGGTGGCGGCGGTGGCGGATCGTCGGCAGGTGGGGGCGGTCTGGCCAGCAACGTGGTTGCGCCGTCCGACAGCGGCTCGGGTGGTGGCGGCGGCGGCTCAAACATCACCATGGACGCGCAAAGCGTCGCCATCACCGTGGGCAGCAGCAGCCTTGTGCTCAAGGCCGACGGAACCATCACCGTCAACGGCAACAGCATCCAGCTCATCGGTGCCAACGACGTCACGACCTCCTCCGGCGGTATCCATGAAAACTGATTCACATCCCCGCCACGGCTGCCCTCACCCCAATTTCCCAGGAGCACATCCATGACCGCACTGCAACGCCCAGCGCAGGCGCAATCTACCGACATGGCCTCGGGCTTGCAGCCCGCGCAGGTTCTGCATCCCCAGCAGGAGGACGGCAGTATCACCATCCAATGTCTGGGCCAGCAATGGCAGGCCGTTGCCTCCACCCACCTGCCCAGGCTGGTGAGCGGGCAAAACGTGCTGGTCGCCCTGCCGGCTCCAGAGCCAGGGCAGCAAGATCTTGCCCCCTTGATCGTCGCCGCCTGGCCTGCAGCGGGTGCGCCCGCCTGCCCGCCCTGGGAATTTGACCGCGCCAGCGGCGCGCTCAGCCTGCGCGTGGCCAGCCTGGAGCTGGAAGCCGTGCAAAGCGTGCTGGTCCACTGCGCCGACACGCGCCTGCAGTTCACCCGCGATGGGCAGGTGCAGGTCCGGGGCCAGACCATCACGGCCGCCGCCGTCGAAACCCACCGCATTGAAGGCGGCTCCATCGAACTGAATTGACCAGGCCGCCGAAGGCAACGCTCTCAGCGAACGCGGAATGCCCGCACGCCCTTTCCTTCGCCTCGACCGCATGAACACGCCAACCATTCTTTCCCGCGCCAATGCCGCCCCGCCGCTGCCCGGAATGCTGTCGCGCCAACTGGCCACGGCCATCCGCGCCTATGGCCGCCGGGCGCCCCTGCTTCGTACCGAGCACACCCTCAGAGCCCTGAAGGCCACAGACCAGCGGCTGGATATGCTGATGGCAGCCTGCCGCTACTACGGCGGCACCGCAGCCCAGGACGAAGCAGCTGCCTCCCATGCACAGGCCCTGCCCACTGACCGTGCCGGCGCGGTGCTTGTCCGCATCGCCCTTTCCGAAGCCCACGAGGCAGATGCCACGCAGCGCCTTGCCTTGATTGCGCAATTGCTCCAGGAGCAGCCCGTTGCCGTGCGTGATGGCCTATGGTTCCATGCCGCCGACGACACCTGCGGCCTGCTGCTGTCATCCAGCGACGACCGCTTGCTGGCCCTGGGGGTGGAACTGGCGGGCCTGCTGGCATTGCCAATCCACCTGGACGCGGTACACGCAGCGGCCAAACGTGGCGCTGACACTGAAGCCTGCCTGCTGGCCTGCGCACGCATGGGCCAATTGCCCGATCAGGCCGCGCCCCGGTTGGCCGCAGTGCTGCAAGGCTACGACCTGGCGCTGCAACGCCGTGCGCTGGAGGTCCTGTGCGTAGCCGGTGGCGGCCTGCTGCAGCGGGAGCTTGCGCGCTATATAGAACGCCTCACTGCCAACGACGGCCCCACGGAAGCCTCCCACCCCGGACTCTGGGCCTCAGCCGCAGACACTGCCATGGCACTGTGGACTGCCCGCCAGCCCGAGCAGGCACTTGCCGCAGTCACGCAGCAAGGCCTGCGCCTTCCTCCCGACACAGTGCTGCGCGCCGTGGCGCTGGCCGGCCGTCTGCCAGCGCTGCTGCCCACCCTGCGCTTTATCGAGCAGCAAGACAGGCCTGTCACGCCGGCCGAACGCGATCTGCTGCGGCTGGTATTTGGCAAGGTGCCAGGCGAACTCACCCACACGCATGGCCAGGCGCCCGCGCGCATCGCCGCACTGCGCGCCCTGGCCTGCGAGGTCTTTTGCGCCAATGGCTGCCAGGGGCTGGAGCCCGGGCATATCAGCGACTGGACAGATCCCGCGCTCAAGGAGCGTCTCTGGGCGCTGGACGGTATCCGCCTGCGCGCCGGGCAGCCATTGCACACGCTGCTGCCGCTGGAAGAAGCCTTCGATGTAGGCCACAGCCTGCGCCGTTGGCTCTATGTGGAGCACGCTGCCAACACCGGCCGGCCGTTCCCCCTGTCGCACGAAGACCAAGCCCAACGGCAGATGACTGCGGTAGAGACGATCCAGCTCATCAGCAGCCTGGAAGACAAAGCGGCGGCGCCATGAACTGCAGCATCGTCAACAACACCCCGTTTGCCGCCCAGGCCTTTCCCCATATGGATGCGCAGGGCAAGCACATGCTGGCCCTCGTTGCCAAGGGAACCTGGGAACTGGCGGCCAGCGCCACGGGCATTCCAAGGCTGCGGCCTGCCGAGCGCCAGCGTTCCATTCATCGTGCCGGCGTGCTGCGCCCTCTGGGCAGCCTTGCAAAGGACGAAATCCAGGCGGCCGTGCTGCAGCCGCGTGCCCAGCAACCCTGGATGGTCTGTGAACCGGAGCATGTACCGCCCAAGCCGTGGTTTGACCTGCTGCTCGACGCCTGTGCCGTATCGCCGAACGGGCGACCTACCCCAAGCATCGATGTCGCCGTGGACTATGCAAGCCAGGGGCGCCAGCACCGCCTGGCCGCACTGCGGGCGTTCAGCCCGCGCCTGTGGCTCAAGGACTTCGGCCAGCTGTCGGGCAAGGAACTGGGGCCTTCACTTCGCATCCCCTTGCTGCGGCCCTTTGCCTTTGGCGGACAGACCCTGGATGCCAAGGACAACGTGCTCGTGGACGAACGCAACCCAGACGGCATGGGTTTCTACGGCACGGCAGCGCAGGCGGCCTCGTCTCCCCTGCCATGGATGGAAGCACTGGACAGGCCCATCAAGCACTGGGACGACACCGTACCGGACCAGGCCCTTGGCCTGGGCCTGGTACCGCCCCACCACCAGCCACGTCGCGGCTTGCAAGGCAGCTTTGACGATGCCTGGCGCCAAAGCCGTGCCCCGCTGCTGCCTCTGGACCACGATTTGCGCCACCGCAACGCTGCCCCCGAGTCGCTGCAGCTTCCTCATCCGCCACTTGCCGGCGACGTGCTGACCCTGCACCACATGGGCGATGAACCGCTGCTGCGCTTCGTGTGGCCGCGCGTGGCGCTTGTGGCGCAGGCAGAAACAGCCGGCGGCACCCTTTTGCCTCCGCAGGAACTGCGGTGGGACACGCTGGCGGTAGACACGGAGCAGGCCGACGCCTCGCTGCTGTGGCGCGCCCTGCTGCCCCTGCCCGCACAGGAACGCATCGCCGTGGTCCATCTCACGGCCCATGAAAACGCACCCGCTGCCATCGCAGCCCAGCAATGACTTCCCGCATGCCTGCATCGAACACGACACCCCACTCTCACGGCCTGTGGCGCATCCAGCATGCCGGGGCAGTCACCTGCATAGGCACCAGCGCCTGGCAGTCCGCCGCCTCCTGGGCCGGCATGCAAAAGCGCATGCGCAAGCTCGTCGTGGCCGCCGTCAGCCCGCACCCCGTCACCATCGCACCCTGTCCAGAAATCACTGAAGGCGCGCAGGACACGCCACGCCTTGCCAAGCTGCTGGGCGCGGCACTGGCCGACCTGGTGGCGGACCTGCAGGCCCGGCCCGCCAACGACACAGTGGCGCTGCCCCGCCGCATCCTGCTCGCAGTGCCCCAACGTCTATCCGCCGACGATGCCACTGCGCTGTGGCGCCAGACGCTGGCTGCACTGGAACGCTGGGCAGGCCCGCAGGCATCAGCCCCCCTGATCGACATACCGTGCACGCCCGTATTCGGCGGTCATGGCGCAGGCTATGCCGCCTTGCAGAGCCTGGGCACGCCCACCTCGGCCAATGACCATGCCCTGCTGTTGGCCGTAGACAGCCTGCTGGACGAAACCACCCTCGTACAAGCCCATGCCCGGTCAGCCCTGTTGACAGACAGCCGCCCTCACGGGCGCATCTCCGGGGAAGCTGCTGCCGCCCTGCTGCTGCGGGCCGCAGCAGACACGTACTACCGGGATGACCGCCATCTGGTACTCCACGCACCCGCGCTGGCACGCGGCGCAGGGCCACACAGGCTGCCGCAGCAGCAGGCAGATGCGGCGCCGCTGGCCCAGGTTCTGCGCGGCGCCCTGGACGGCGCTGGCTGGAAAGAGGAGCACGTTGGCTGTGCCGTCTCTGATTTCGACGGATCGGACTGGCGAGCAGCCATCCAGATCATGGCCAGAGCCAGATTGGACGGAAGCTTCCAGCCCGACACCTGGGAGCCTGCCGCCATGACCGGCCAGGTCGGCGCCGCCACCGGCCCCTTGCACTGGGCCCTGGCCGCCCAGCGCCTTCGCCACGATGCACGCCCGCCCAACTCCATCCTCAGTTGGGCGCTGGATGAAGGCGAGGAAGTGGCCGCCGTGGCGCTGGAACGCACCATCCGCATTCGGTCCACTCGCAACGCATACCCCATCCACAGCGGCAACGGCGCGGCAACGCAGACCTTCTCGGCCCGCTTTCTGCAAAGCAAGGAGTCCTGAACACCATGGGCACGCACATCTTCAGCGGCGGCGATGGCGCCATCACCCAGACAGCCAACGCCTGGACCTTCGACCCGGCCACCCCGGTCCACCTCAAGCCCAAGGGCGACCCCGGCGTGGCCTGGCACTCCAACAACAGCAGCGCCATCAAGGTCCCGCTGGGCACCGTCAAGGAATACGGCACCGACATGGCCAACCGCTACGGCGCCATGGATACCGGCAAACACGATCCGGTCAGTGTCATCGTGGGCCTGTTCACCAAGGTCAAGGACCACGTCAACCAGCACGTCACCTACGTCAAGTCTGTCGTCCATGAGGCGGGCGAGATGGTGGTCAACGGCGTCACCACGCTGACCAATGCCATCCTGATCAAACTGGCGCCTGAAACCGCCAAGATGATCGAGAACGGCGGAAAGGTCCTCAAAGGTCTGGAGGCTCGCCACTTCGGAGCAGCGGCCACAGCAGAGGCCGAGGCCGTGATGGAAATGCTCAAGGATCCCGAAACCTATATGGGGCTTGCCGTGTCCGTGGCCGCGACGGCTGTGCAGGGCGTGCCCGTATTGGGGCAAGCCGCAGGGGGCGCCGTGCTTGTCAACCGCGCCGTAGGCACCGGACAGGCAGCGGTACAGGCTGCCGAAGAAATTCGCAACATCACTGCCAACTGGGGATCAGAAATGACGCCCGCACAGCTGGAGAATGCCCGCATGCAGCTTGCCCGTTGGCTGATGGGCAGCGGCGCCGCCCTGCTGGCGGCCCTGGCTGGCAAACGCTACAAGCGCAAAACCCAGAGTGAGGGCAGCAACGACCAGCACCCCACCACCGAGCACAGCGACACCAAGAAGCCCGATGGCAAGGGCCCCTGCTCGCAGTGCGCCACGCGTTTTCCCGTGATTCTTTCCACCGGGCAGAAGCACCTAGACGAAACCGATTTCACCCTCTCAGGCCCCATCCCCATCGTCTGGCGGCGCCGCTACATCTCGGGCCTTGCCGAAGAAAGCCCCTGGGGCCGGGGCTGGAGTCATGAATTCACGCAGGAACTGCGCCTGTCGGCCGATGGTTGCGTGCTGGCAGACGACACAGGCCTGTACGTCACATTGCCCTCCCTGGCCGTGGGAGCCGAGCATTTCGACATCTATGAAAAGTTCACGCTCAGCCCCCCCGCACCCGCCCTCTGGGCCATCCCCTACAAGGAAGGCCTGTCCCGCCTCTTCCGCCGCGAAGCGCCCGAGCAATGGCGCCTGCCGCTGGCGGCGCTCCAGGACCGCGACGGCAACATCGTTCAGTTGCACTGGAAATACGCCCGGGGCTCGGACGAACCCGCCACAACGCAGACCTGGAGTGCACGCTACGCCGCAGGCCAGGGTGCGGCCCCCGCCACACAGGGCAAGCCACCCGCGCCCTTTGCCCGCCCCCTGCTCGCCGGCCTGAGCGACACCGCAGGCCGCCGCCTGCACCTGCACTGGAGCGCGCCAGGCACACTGCCGCTGGACGCCTTTGCCGGCGCCCGCCTGACTGCCGTGGTCCTGCATGCCCCGGAGCACGCCCCGCAGACCCTGGCCCAGTACGCCTACGACGCCCAGGGCCAGCTCATCTCCACCCTGCACGGCAGCCAGCCCTACCGCCAATACGCCTGGCGCTCCGGCGTGCTGGTGGGCTACCGCAAATCCAGCGGGCACCGCTACTTCGCCCAGTACGACATTGAAGGCCCCCAGGGCCGCGTGCTGCGCTCCTGGTGCGCCGACACGCCGGTGCCCGGCCAGGACGACGACCGCTTCACCTACCTGCCCCACGAGCGTGTCACGCGCCACACCGACGGCCTGGGCCGCACCACCGCCTACCACTGGGATGCGCGCTTCAACATCATTGCCACCGTCATCGCGGAAGGCACGCCCGAACAGATCATCGAGCAGACCCCCACCGATGCCACCGGCGCCTCCACAGGCCGCATAGACCCCCTGGGCCGCCGCACCACCCTGCGCCGCGATGCACGCGGCAACCTGGTCCAGATCATCGACGCCATGGGCCATGCCACCACGCTGGAATACAACCCGCTGGACCTGGTCACCACGCTGCGCGACGCCCTCGGCCACGAATGGCAACAGGAATACGACAGCCGGGGCCACCTTGTGCAGGCCACCGACCCGCTGGGCCGCACCACACGCTACCGCCATGACGCCCGGGGACGCACCGTGGAAGTCATTGACGCCAAGGGAGGCTCCAAGCACCTGGCCTGGGATGAGGCCGACCGCCTTGTGGCCTACACAGACTGCTCGGGCCAAACCACGCGCTTCGCCTACGACGCCCTGGGCCAGCCCGTGCTGCGCACCGATGCGCTGGGCCAGCAGACCCGCTATGAATACAACGATGCGGGCCAGCTGATACGCGTCATCGAGCCGTCCAGCCCCGCGGCCCCAGGCAGCCAGCCCGCCACCCCCATCCACCTCTACGCCTGGAACGGCGAAGGCCACCTGCTGGCCTACACCGACCCCATGGGCCAGAGCACCCGCTACACCTATGACGGCATGGGCCGCCCGCTCACCCGGATTGACGCCGCAGGCCGCAGCCTCGCCTACCACTACGACCGCGCCGGCCGCCTCATCGCCCTGGACAACGAGAACCACGCCCGCACCCACTTCCGCTACGACCTGCGTGACCAGCTCACCGACGAAGTCGGCTTCGACGGCCGCTGGCAGCGCTACATCTACAACGCCGCCGGCGAGCTCACCCACGTCATCGAGGCCGGCGGCAGCGACACCGGGCCCGGCAAGGTCACCTGCTTCGAGCGCGACGCCCTCGGCCGCCTGCTGGCCAAGCGCGCCCTGGGCCACCCCGGCCCCGTGGAAGAAACCACCTACCGCTACGACGCCCTGGGCCGCCTGACCCAGGCCGGCAACGCCGCCTCCCACCTGGCCTTTGCCTATGACCCCGTGGGCCAGTTGCTCAGCGAGACCCAGACCCTGCAGGCTCTCGGCAATGCCACAGGCCAGGCCCGCCAGAAACTGCAGCGCAGCCTCTCGCACGGCTATGACGAACTGGGCAACCGCACCCACACCCGCATGCCTGACGGCCGCACCCTGCACTGGCTGTTCTATGGCTCTGGCCACCTGCACCAGATCAACATCGAGCCCCTCCAGGTGCCGGGCCAGCCCCCGGCCGCACACCAGGTCATTGCCGACATGGAACGCGACGCCCTGCACCGCGAAGTGCGCCGCAGCCAGGGCGCCCTGTCCAGCCGCTACGACTGGGATCCGGCCGGGCGTCTGCTGCGCCACCGCGCCGCGCTGCAAGGCAGCGGCCACGTGATCCGGCCCGGCAACTCCAACGCCACGCTGGAGCGCGGCTACGCCTACGACGCCGCAGGCCAGCTCATCGCCCGTGCCGACTCCCTGCGCGGCCGCCAGGACTTCCGCTACGACCCCACTGGCCGCATCCTCGCCAGCCTGCCCGCACAAGGCAGCCCTCTGGCCCGCGAGCTGTTTGCCTTCGACCCCGCCGGCAACCTGCTGGACTCCATCCCCGGCAAAGACGGCCAGCCCGTGGACACCACTCTTGGCGTGGTGGGCGACAACCGCCTGCGCTTCTACCAAGACCTGCACTTTGAATACGACGTGCACGGCAACGTCACAAAGCGCACCCGGGGCAACCAGAAGGCCGGCACCCAGGAAGTGCTGGACCTGACCTGGAACGCAGACCACCAGCTCATCGAATCGAACACCACGCGCCATGGCGTCACCCAGGCCACGCGCTATGCCTACGATCCCCTGGGCCGGCGTGTCGCCAAAAGCGATGCCTTCGGCAGCACCCACTACCTGTGGGATGGTGACCTCATGGTGCACAGCCAACGCGGTGCAAGGCAGGCGCTGTACATCTACGAGCCGGGGAGTTTTGTGCCGCTGGCCACCGTGCAGGGCGCAGGCGAGGAACAGAGCACCTACTGGTACCAATGTGACCAGATCGGCGCGCCGCTGGAGCTGACCGACGAGGAAGGCCAGGTGGCCTGGGCTGCGGACTACAAGGTCTGGGGTGAGGCGGTCATGCGCAGTGTGTTGCGCACAGGGACCGATGATCGGCCGGTCAGCGCGCGGGCTTGGGGTTCAAAGCCCGAAGCATCACATCCACCACCGCCCATCGAGCAGCCCTTCCGGCTCCAGGGGCAGCAGTTTGATGAAGAGACGGGGCTGCATTACAACCGGTTTAGGTACTACGATCCGGTGGTTGGGCGGTTTGTGAGTCAGGATCCGATTGGATTGGCTGGCGGCACAAATATTTATCGTTTAGGTCCGAATTCTCTTGCATTAATTGATCCACTGGGATTAGCATCTTATATTGTCCTAGGTGAAGGCCAGTCGGGAGTTGATGCGTATGCCAAACAGCTAGGAATTGAAAGATCGGGAGATAGTTTTAAAACAATTTCTAATGAGTGGCAAAATATAACAAAAGGAATGGATTCAAATCTAAAACCCGGCACCATTGAATGGACATGTGCTGCAGCTAAGGCAAACGGTGATTGGATTAAGCAAAAAGCCAAAGAAGGATACAAGTTCATTATTATCGGCACAGATGATCAATCCGCCAGAAGTCCATTTTATAAGGAAGAACTAAAGGCATTAAGAGATTCCGGAATAAAACCATATGATCACTCTATGAAGCCCAATGTATCAGTAGCCAGAGCTGGCTGCCATTGCCCAGGCAAACCAAAGCCTAAACCCAGGCCCAATCATCAATGCGATTAAATTTATGATCCGTGTACCAATTTTCGTGAAAGATATAAACATCGCACTAGATTTCTATTGCAAAAAACTCCCGTTTAAGCTTTCACATGAAATCAATGAAAATTCGAAATATTTCTCTATTGAAGGTATATCAAGCAATTACTCAATACAAATATCAGAAAGAAATGAAGAGAAATGGAATGCTATTTTAGCAGATCGATCTTATTGGGTTCAATTTTATAAAGTAGACGTATGGTATCTATATAAAAAGATCTCAGGCAAAATTCCTGAGTATGATGGTCCTGCAGAAAAAACACCAAATGGCCATATGTACGGCATACATGAATGCCCCGGAGGGGCATATGCGTCAATCTACGATCCATTTGGGACACGTCTAGATTTTTTCGAATGGTAAGTGGAATATATTTATCCTATAATATTAAGCGTCGCTATTTGTTCATACTTCATTCAAAAACAGCTGTGTCTTAATCGTTTCCGTAAATATGACCTATTAACACAAGACTGCGGATACATCCGCGTCATTACTTTCCAGTTTTCGCTCATTCATCTAAATTTCGTGAATGCTTGCTAGAGCAAGTGCAGCAGGCAACTGGCCACACTGTAGAACTTGCCTGGGCAGACCAAGGCTACACGGGTAGACAAGCTCACCAGTCTGCCCTCCCAGGGCAGCCCGCTGGCCCGCGAGCTGTTTGCCTTCGACCCCGCCGGCAACCTGCTGGACTCCATCCCCGGCAAAGACGGCCAGCCCGTGGACACCACTCTTGGCGTGGTGGGCGACAACCGCCTGCGCTTCTACCAAGACCTGCACTTTGAATACGACGTGCACGGCAACGTCACAAAGCGCACCCGGGGCAACCAGAAGGCCGGCACCCAGGAAGTGCTGGACCTGACCTGGAACGCAGACCACCAGCTCATCGAATCAAACACCACGCGCCACGGAGTCACCCGGGCCACCCGCTACGCCTACGACCCCCTAGGTCGGCGCGTCTCCAAGCGATGCCTTCGGCAGCACCCTCTACCTGTGGGATGGCGACCTCATGGTGCACAGCCAGCGAGGTACAAGACAGGCGCTCTATATTTACGAGCCGGGGAGCGTTGTGCCACTGGCCACCATTCAGGGAGCGGGCGAGGAACACAGCCCCTACTGGTACCAATGCGACCAGATTGGCGCGCCACTCGAGTTGACCGACGAACAAGGCCAAGGGGTCTGGGCCGCACCACGGCCTACTCTTGGACTACTGGTCGTGGCATCTCACTGTGGGACTGAACATCTTAAGAATCAGAGCCGATTGCCTGACCTTCTTTGTCGCCACACGATACCCTTTGCAAAAGGCAAATGTATTATTGAAGACCATACAGTTGGACACATAACCTCCCATTATGACAATCGATTACCCAAATATAAGCATTATTTTAAACAAATATTTATTTGGAGAAATATGTCTGACTGTTGAAACATCGGCAACGGTGCCAGAAAGCGTAGAAGACCTGGCATCTACGGGATTTTCCAGAGAGGGAGATCCGCATGACCATGAATTATTCGAAAAATATTATTCCATAGTTAATAGAAACCAGGGAATCAACTTCAAGATATACACGCTCAAAGGGAAAATATGGGGCAGCGGCCTTGATTTCCATGGATTCAGGTTATCCACCATCCTTAATATGATTAATAAGCCAGCCAACATGAGATTGTTCCTTGACAACAAAAACTCCGATGGCGCACTCATCATTAATGATCTATGCGTTTGTAGATTTTCATACCACAAGGAAAACCCTCTAGCTCTTACATTTGAAACCAATGCCGCAATAATCGATGATATGAAAAACAGAAAAATCTCCACCAAGGCTGTTGAAAATGACTTCGCTGAAATATCTGCAGTACTGGCGAGAAGGAGTAACAGGAAGCTTAGAAAAATAAAACAAATATTAGTAGCCACGGGCCATATATTGAAATAATTTCCACCAATGGTTCTACAATCTTTATTTAAGATCCAGACATGGCAGCTGCCCATTCATATGAATACAACCCAAAATTTTCATCCACTAAATCTGGAGACCGCAGAGAAATACATCCGCTTGCTGGCGACCGCATTCTTTCACCAAGATCTGAAAACCCTTGAAGCCCACTTCGGTATCAGCCCACTGCAAATGGATGAGGCTTTGGAAGCATTGGAAAATTATCTCGGCAAAGACGATTTCACCTCGCTTGCACCTCCTCCAATAGGTAGCCAGATCATTCTGGAAGAAGATGAAATTTGTGCCGACGATGAAAATTCCTCAATCAGGGTCTATCGATTGAATTACGGAGGCTGGGGCTACGAGATGGATGTTTTCAGGCAAGACAAGAGGTGCGATCTGACCATGCGTGGCGAACTGCCTGGAGATTTCGGCAAAAATCCGCACAGCATCAAATTTCATCTGTTTGAAGTCATGTGATTTTTGTCCCGACCATGCACACCATCCCTGAACTCGCCAGCCCCCAATCCTGGCAATCCACACTGCCCTCCCGCCGCGCAGAGATTGCCCAAGCCATTCTGGAGGGGCTGCCGCGCGGCTTCGAGTTCGCCAAACCATTCGTCTCTACGGAACCTGCTGAGGGCGCGGCATGGGAGGTTCCCTGTTTTTACGAAGCGCAGCATGAGACCACGCTGACCCTGGTCCTGGGCGGCGATTTCACCTACGGGGCAACGGCGCAGCGGCTGACGACGTTGCGCGATTCGATCCCTGCGGAGGACTGGTCCTTGATTGCGCCAGTGATTCATGCTGCGCAGGAGGCCGGTCCCGTGCATGTGCCCGCGTTTCTGATGGGCCGCTTTCCCACGTTCGAGTGGGTGATTGAAGAGCATGTGGAGTTGTGCGATGGGCTGGAGCGGCCTGATTTCTCCAGCGAGGACGGGCCGTTTCCCGCCTATGTCACGCAAGAGGAAGCGCAGCGCTTTTTGGCTGCCACGGGCTATCGCCTGCCTTGGGACCATGAGTGGGAGTACATTGCGAAGGCAGGCACGGAGCGGCTGTATGTGTGCGGGGACGCAGTTCCCCAGCGCGATCTGTCCGGTGATGTGTGCCTGACGCAGTTTGGCGATGGTCGGCTCAACCGCGCGGCCTCCAATCCCAGGGGAATGGCGGCGTTGGCGGTGGCCACGTTCACCCGGCTGCAGGCCAGTCCGCACGAGTGGCGCATCCGTGGCGGTGCGGCGGCGTTCTATCCGTTTCAGCATCCCATGCAGCAGGCCATGCTGCTGACGGAGCTTCAGCTGCCGCTGGCCAACATGCCAGGGCAGATGGCGGGTCTGCGTCTGTGCCTCGATGTGCCAGCCATATAAGGGCATATGGGGCGATATGGGGCAAATCCGTGCACAGCCGTTGTTGTGGCGCTCCTGGCACAGCAATGTTCTGATGGCGTCATTTTTCGGCTTTAGGATGGCGGGCCATGCGCAATTCCCACTCCCTTTGGACGGCGGCAGCCCTGGGCCTGGCAGCCTGTCTCGGCACCAGCCCGGCCCATGCAGCCCGGCCCATGATCACGGACGATGCCCGCATCGTCGATTCCAAGTCCTGCCAGCTGGAAAGCTGGGTCAAGTCCAAAAAGGACAGCACGGAGTTCTGGGCCCAGCCGGCCTGCAATTTCACGGGCAATCTGGAGCTGACGCTGGGCGCGGCACGCACGCGAGAGGACGGCAGCAGCCGGACCACGGATGTGGTGATCCAGGGCAAGACCCTGTTCAAGGAACTGCAGCCCAATGGCTGGGGCTGGGGCCTGGCCGTGGGCAATGCCCGGCATCCGAATGACGAGGGCCAGGGCCGGGGAGATCTGTACGCCTATGTGCCCGTCACGTTCTCGCTGCGCGATGACCGGCTGTTCTTCCACACCAACGTGGGCTGGCTGCGCACGGCGCAGACGCATCGCAACCTCATGACCTGGGGCCTGGCCACCGAGGCCCAATTGAGCCAGAGCACCTGGCTGATTGCCGAGACATTCGGCCAGAACCAGGGCAAGCCCTTCTACCAGATGGGCCTGCGCTACTGGCTGGTGCCTGGACATGTGCAGATCGATGCCACCTACGGCAATCGCGCGGGAAGCAGCACGCAGGAGCGGTGGTTTTCCATCGGCCTGCGGCTGCTGTCTTCGCCGTTCCTGCCCTGACTCCTTTCCAGCTTGCGCCCTGCCCGGCCCTGCCCGCTGCTTACAGCGCGCCAAACCGCCTGAGCACCATGAAGGCCGCCATGGCCAGCACGCCCAGCATCAGAGAGAGTTGATTGGCGCAGGCCAGATTGCCATCCAGCACGTTGTTGTAGATGGCCAGTGACAGGGTCTCAGTCCGGCCGATGATGTTGCCGCCGAGCATGAGCGACAGGCCGACCTCGCCCAGCGCACGGCCCCCCGACAGGATCAGGCCAGCCGCAATGCCGCGCCGGGCCAGCGGCAGCTCGATGCGCCAGAACACCGACCAGGGGCGGTGCCCCAGTATGGCCGCCGCCTCCAGCAGGCGTGGCGAAGTGCCTGCAAAGGCGGCCTGCGTGGGCTTGACCATGAGCGGCAACCCGGCAATGAAGGCCGCAATGACCAGGCCCGTTTGCGAAAACACGATGTCGGGCTGCAGCACGGCAGGCAGCAGTTGGGTGAGCAGCCCTTGCCGGCCCAGCAGCACCAGCAGGCCATAGCCCAGCACGATGGGCGGAAACACCAGCGGCAGGCTGACCAGTGCATCGACCAGCTGGCGCCCCGCAAACCGGCGCCGCGCCAACAGCCAGCCCAGGCCCGCACCCACCAGCAATTGCAGCATCAGGCTCCAGCCAATGACATGCGCAGTCAGGGCCAGCGGCGCCTGGGCGCAAACGGAGGCGGTCATGGACTGTCAGCTGCCAGCAGGCAATGGGTGGCCCATCAAAGGCCGTGCCGCTCCAGCACCTGGCGGGCCTGCGGCGTGGCGATGAAGTCCAGCAGCGCCTGCAGTTGCGGCGATGAGGCGTGGCCCTTGAGCACGGCCAGGCTCAGTTCAATGGGCGGATGGCAACTGGCCGCCACCGGCACGCTGGCGCCCACGCGGTCTTTCAGGGCCAGGGCCTCGGTCTTGTTGACAAAGCCTGCGTCCACCTCGCCGGTGGTCACATAGGCGCTGACCTGGGGCACCGTGGCCACTTCGACCAGGCGTTCGCCCAGCGTCTGCGCCAGGCCCAGGCGCTCCAGGCAGATGCGCGCCGCGTTGCCGTACACGGCCTTGCTGCGGTCGGCGATGGCAATGCGCTTGAATTCGGGCCTGGCCAAGTCCTGCACGCTTTCCAGGCGCTGGCCGCGCGCGGCGACCAGCACCAGCTGGCCCTGGCCCAGCGTGATGTAGCGCTCGGCCAGTTGCATAGGCTCGACAAAGGCGCGGTCGCCGATCAGCACGGCGATCTCGGGGTTCTGGCGGGCCTGCGTCTCGATCTGCTTCATGTTGCCAAAGCTGGCCTCGGCGCGAATGCCCGTGGCCTGGCTGAAGGCCTGCAGCAGTTCCAGCACGGGCTTGCGGTAGCCGGCGCCAGCGGCCAGCAGCAGGCCTTCATCGGCATGGGCCAGGCTGGCCGAGCCAGCCAACAACAGCGCCAGGAACGGCGCCAAGCCGCGGGACAGTATGCGTTTGAACATGGATTTCCTCTTCTAGAACGCGGCGTTGAAGCCCACGCCCCTCTCTTTACGAAATATTCAATCGTATACGACGAATCCCGCACCCACCCATGTGTTCCTACTGCAGCGCCCATAAAAAAACCTCCATGCATGAGGCATGGAGGCCGGCAGGCATGGCTGCCTGCGTCTCGGGCCAAGGTGTCTGGCCGCAGCGCTTACTTGTTGGGCTTGGCCGCAGGGCCGGCAGCGATGGGCGCCACGCCTTCGGGCTTGACGTAGGTGACCGAGGTCACATAGTGCACACCGTCGTATTTTTCTGCACCGTTCGGGCCGGTGCGCTCACCGCCGCTGCGCTCGTCGTGCGTGGCTTCGGCCACGTAGGTGCCCTTCCAGGGCATGTCGAACTGCACCAGGCCCTGCTCGTCGGCATGGGCTTCCTTGCTCCAGCCCGATTGCACGGTCAGAACCACCTTGGCCTTGGGCAGGGGCTGGCCCTTGTAGATGACCTTGAACTCGCCGGCCTTGCCCGAGGGCACGACATCCAGCGTCAGGCGCGGGGCCTGGGCGGCAAAGCCGGTGATCAGGCGTGCAGCCGGGTGGTACCAGTTGCGCAGTTCCTGCTCGCCCTTCTTGCTGGTGTACAGCGGATAGCCGGCATCCTCGGCCACGATGCTTTCGCCCTGGCCGGCTTTGAAGGGCAGCGCAAAGCCGGTGCCGGTCTTGCGGCCATCGGCCGCCTTCTCGCCCTGGGCAGACACCAGGGTGGCCACGGGCTTGCCGAACTTGTCGAGCAGGCCCGGCGATGTCTCGCGCAGGTTGTCGCCAAACTCGCCAAAGCGGATCACGGCGGTTTCGCCGGCCGGCTGTTCCAGCCAGATCTGGTGGGCCTGGCTGGCGCCGCTGGCGGCCAGGAGTGCGGAGACAAGAATCCAGTGTTTTTTCATTGCAGCTTCCTCAAAGGACAAAAAAACAGCCATCGGCGCTACAACGGGCCGACGGCATGAACGCGCTTGGGGAGTGGGGTGCGGCCGCATGGCGCCGCATTGGTTATTGAATGCGAATGGTTTGCATTCTATGCGCATTGCACACCGCCCCGGCGCAGTTCACCAGGTGGCTGCAATGGGGTCCGGCCCAGCGTTCAGGCGGCATCCTCGATGCGCACCGGCTCGCCCGTGAAGGCCAGCGCCTCAGCGGCCTGCTCCCAAGGGCTCCGGTCAGCCGCCCTGGCCGGGCGCAGCACAAAGCCCTCGCCTTCCGCGTGCGTGGTGCTGGCCGCGGGCGGCAGCGGCAGGCCCATGCGCTCATGCGCCTGGGCCACGAGGGTGCGGGCGTAGATTTCTGCGGCCATGCTGCGCAGGCGCGGCTTGTAGACCTTGCCCACGTTGGTGGTGGGCAGCGCATCGATGATGCGCACATAGCGCGGGCGCGCGGGCGCTTCGTCCACGCCGGCTGCGGCAAAGGCCAGCAGTTCGGTCTCATCGGCCTGGGCGCCGGGGTGGAGCGCGACAAAGGCCACAGGCACCTCGCCCGCATAGGCATCGGGTGCGCCCACGGCGGCGCAGGCCTTGACGGCGGGATGGCGCTCCAGCGCCTGCTCTATCACCTGCGGATCGATGTTATGGCCGCTGCGGATGATCACGTCCTTGGAACGCCCGCGCAGCCGCAGCAGGCCATCGGCGCCCACCGAGCCCAGGTCGCCCGTGATCAGCCAGCCGTCATCGGTGAGGTAGCTGGACGGCTCGATGCCGCCCAGGTAGCCGGAAAACAGGTTGGGCGACTGGAACACCACCATGCCGGTTTCGCCGGGCGCCGCTTCCTGGTCCGATGGCCTGCCGTCCGGCCCCATGCGGCGCACGGTCAGGCGCGCAAACGGCAGGCGCAGGCCCACATGGCCCGCCGCCGCGTGCAGGCCGGGCGGCGTGATGGTGGAGATGCCCGTCATCTCGGTCATGCCCAGGCTCTCGTGCACATGGAAACCGCTGTGCGCCTTGAAGCGCGCCGCCACCTCGGGCGACAGCGGCGCGGCGCCCGTGCGGAAGTAGCGGATGGAGGACACATCGGCCCCCTGCAGCGGCACCTCCACCAGCGCGGCCAGCACCGTGGGCACGGCCGACATCAGCGTGGGCTTCCACTGTGCCGCCATCCGCCAGAAGCCGGCAATCACGGCCTTGTTGCGAAACAGCCCCGTGGTCGGAATGATGACGTGGGCCCCGGCCGAGAAGCAGGCCAGCGAGCCCGGCAGCACGCCCGCCACATGGAACAGCGGGTAGCCGTTGATGGTGCGGTCGGCCGTGTTCAGGCCCTGCATCTGCACGCTGGCCCAGGCGGTGTAGACCTGGGCGCCATGCGTCTGCACGGCGATCTTGGGCGCACCCGTGGTGCCCCCGGTATGGAAGTAGGCCGCCACGTCGCCGGCCTGGGGCTGGCGCCCGCTCACCAGCCGGTCGGAGGGCTGGGCGGCCAGGGCGGCATGCAGATCGCTGGCGGGCCAGCGCTGTCCATTCGCCTGGGGAACCCGACCTTCATGCGAGACCCAGAGCACATGCGCCAGGTCCGCATCCAGCGACGCCACCTTGTCCCGGATGCCGGCATCGTCCTCGTCCGCCCAGGCGATCAGAAAGCGCGCGCCCGTGGTCCGCATCAGGGCAGAGATCTTCTCGGCACTCAGCAGCGGATTGATGGGCTGCACGATGCCCGCCGCCTCGCCGCCCCACAGCGCAAAGTGGTACTCCATGCAGCCGGGCAGCAGGATGGCCACCGTGTCGCTGGCGCCCATGCCCAGCGCATGCAGGGCGTTGGCCGTCTGGTGGATCTTGCCCAGCAGTTCGGCATAGCTCAGGTGCCGGGCATCATCCGCGCTGCCGGCCTGGGGCAGAAAGCTCAGTGCCCTGCCCTGGCCGTGCTCACGCGCGGAGTTGCAAAAGAGGTCGTAGACCGTTTGCGCCGTGATCAGCCCGACCATGGGCTGGCTTTCGATGGCCTCCACATCGGCCAGGGAACGCACGGCCCGCAGGGGCCGGAACATGGATTGCACAGGAATAGGACTCATGGCCATGGATTCACTCCGCGCCCAGGCCGTTGGTGCGCACCACCTCGCCCCAGCGTGTGTAGTCGCTGCGGATCAGGCCCTCGGTGTCCTGGGGGTTGAGGTAGGCGGCCGTCACGCCGATCTTCTCGAAGCGGTCGCGCACCTCGTCGGTGGCCAGCAGCTGGCGCGAGGTGGCGCTGAGCTTGTCGATGATGGCGCGCGGCGTGTCTTTGGGTGCCACCAGCCCGCCCCAGGACGATGCCTCATAGCCGCCAAAGCCCTGCTCGGCCATGGTCTGCACGCCGTCCAGCGCCTTCACGCGCTGCGGCGTGCCCACCGCCAGCGCCTTCAGCCGGCCGCTGCGGATATGGGGCAGCGCAGACACCATGTCCGCATAGATCACCGGCACCACGCCGCCCAGCGTGTCGTTCATGGCGGGCGCGCTGCCCTTGTAGGCCACGTGCTGCATGGTGTGCAGCTTGGCGGATTTCATCAGCTCCATGCTCAGGTGGCCCGAGCTGCCCGCCCCGGAGCTGGTGTAGTCCAGCGTGGCGGGCTGCGCCTTGGCGTACTGGAACAGCGATTTGAGGTCCGTCACCTTGGGCAAGGACTGCGCATTGACCGCAATCACATTGGGCAAGTCATAGATCTTGGTGACCGGGGCGAAATCCGTGGCCGGGTGGAACTTGACGTTCTTGAAGAAATGCGGCGCCATGATGGTGGGCGTGACCATCATCATCAGCGTATAGCCGTCAGGCGCTGCCGTGCGGAACTGGCCTGCCGCCACCGCGCCCGATGCGCCGGGCTTGTTCTCTATCACCACGGGCTGGCCCAGCTGGCGCGCCAGCGCCTCGGCGTAGACGCGCGCCGCGCCATCGGTGGGTCCGCCCGGCGGGAAGGGAACGACCAGGCGAATCGGCCTGTCGGGCCAGGCGCCGGTATCGGTATTGGCCTGCGCCGCGCCGCACAGCGATGCGAACGCAGCCACGCCGATGGCGCCCAGCGCCATGCCCTTGGCCAACGCCTGTCTTTTTGTGATGCCTGCCATCTTGTCTCCTTGAATGTTTATGTGTTCTGGCTGGCCCATTCTGCCCAGCGCACCCTCTTTGACAATGGCGGCGGCGGTTGACATCATGTCAAACAATATTGACACCCCCTTGGACTGCAGCGCATGGATCTCCTGGCATTCAACATCCTTGTCCAGATCATCGAACACGGAAACCTGAGCCAGGCGGCAAAGTTCTTGAACATGTCGCGGGCCAACGTGAGCTACCACCTGGCCCGGCTGGAGAAGTCCCTTGGCGCATCGCTGCTGCGCAGAACGCCCCAGGGCGTGGAGGCCACCGAGGTCGGCCAGCGCATCTACCGCCATGCGCGCAACATCCTCAACGAGACCGAACTGGTGCGCGAACTGGCCCAAAGCAGCACGGACGACATCTCGGGAAAGATCGGGCTGAGCGTGCCCACCGGCTACGGCCACCTGGTCATAGCGCCGTGGCTGATCGAGTTCAAGCGCGCCCATCCGCAGGTGGTGCTGGACATCCGCCTGGAGAACTTCATCGACAATCTGCTCAAGGACAGCGTGGACATCGCCATCCGCGTCATGTCCGACCCGCCACCCATGCTGGTGGCGCGCGACATGGGGCCGGTGCGCTACAGCCTGTGCGCCTCCAGCGACTGGCTGCGCAGCCACCGCCTGCCGGAGACCCCGTCCGAGCTGTCGCGCACGCCGCTCATCACATCGGGCGGCGAAAGCGGCAAGGTGCGCCTGCAGATTGCGCGGAACGGCCAGCCGCTGGAGGAGCTGGACATCACGCCCACGCTGATGTCGCGCAGCTACCCTTTCCTGTGCGACTGCATCACCTCCAGCCTGGGCGTGGGGCTGGTGCCCGACTACATGGTGCGCCGCCAGGTGGAAGATGGCCGCGTCGTGCTGGCCATGCAGGACTACGAATTCAGCATCAACCAGGGCCGCATGTTCATGCTGTACATGCCCAACCGCTTCCAGTCCGGCGCCGCCCGCGCCTTGATCGACTTTCTGAGCGACAGGATGGGCCTTGCGCGCATCATCCGGCCGGGTGACTTGCCCGACACGGCGCAGGCCTTGCAACCGTCGGAATGACGCGGGAACAAAGTTTGTAGACGACTGGTCGGTTTTTACGTTAGACTTCGATCCCATGAAGAAACCCGCACAGGAAACACGCCAGCACATCCTTGATGTGGCCAAGGCGTTGATGACCCAGAAAGGCTATACGGCCGTCGGCCTGGCCGAGGTCGTCGCGGCTGCGGGCGTGCCCAAGGGCTCCTTCTACTACTACTTCAAATCCAAGGAAGAGTTCGGCCAGGCCCTGCTGCAGGAGTACTTCGACGAGTACCTGGCCAAGATCGATGCGCTCATGGAGACGCCCGATCCGGCCATCTCCCGGCTGATGACCTACTTCCGCCATTGGACGCAGAACCAGTGCTCGGCCCATGCAGGAGGCCAGTGCCTCGTGGTCAAGCTGGGCCCCGAGGTCTGCGACCTGTCCGACGACATGCGCTCGGTGCTGCGCACCGGCACCGACGCCATCATCACCCGGCTGACCGACTGCGTGCGCGCCGGCCAGGCCGATGGCTCCATCACATCCGATCTGGATGCGCCTGCGCTGGCCGAATCGCTGTACCAGCTGTGGCTGGGCGCCTCCCTGCTGTCCAAGCTGGGCCGGCATGAGGAGCCATTTGCCGCAGCGCTCGTGTCCACGAAGCGGCTGCTGGACTGAGCAGGCCTGGCCGCCGCTTTTTATTTGCCTTGCTTGTAGACGACTGGTCAACTTCAAACCCTTCACCTCTTACCCATCCCTCTTCCTTTTGTTCAACCACCACCACTGCACACCATGACCGACCACAGCCTTCACACCGATCTGTTCTCCCCCACCCAACTGGGCGGCCTGTCGCTCGCCAACCGCTTCGTCATGGCCCCGCTGACCCGCAGCCGCGCCGGTGACGACGGCGTGCCCACCGAACTGCACGCCGCCTACTACGCCCAGCGCGCCAGCGCGGGCCTGTTGATCAGCGAAGCCGTCAACATCTCCGCACAGGGCCGGGGCTACAACCTCACGCCCGGCATCTGGACCGAGGAACAGGTCGCCGGCTGGAAGAAGGTCACCGACGCCGTGCACGCGGCCGGCGGCAAGATCGTGGCCCAGCTGTGGCACGTGGGCCGCTACTCGCACGTGGACCTGCAGCCCGGTGGCGTGGCCCCTGTCGCCCCCTCTGCCATCAAGGCCGAAGGCGTCACCTTCACGCCCAACGGCGTGGCCGAGGTATCCATGCCCCGCGCCCTGGAAACCAGCGAAATCCCCGGCATCGTCGAGCAGTACCGCCATGCGGCCGAATGCGCCAAGCGTGCAGGCTTTGACGGCGTGGAAGTGCACTCGGCCAACGGCTACCTGCTCGACCAGTTCCTGCGCGACTCCACCAACCACCGCAGCGACGCCTATGGCGGCAGCATCGAAAACCGCGCCCGCCTGACGCTGGAAGTCACCGACACCGTGGCCAAGGTCTGGGGCGCCGACCGCGTGGGCATCCGCCTGTCGCCCGTCACGCCCAACGCCGGCAACACGCCGCTGGACAGCGATGTGATGGCCCTCTACGGCTACCTCATCCCCCAGCTCAACCGCTTCGGCCTGGCCTACCTGCACGTCGTGGAAGGCGCCACCGGCGGCTCGCGCGAACTGCCGCCGGGCGTGGACCTGGACGCGCTGCGCAAGCTCTTTGACGGCGCCTACATGGGCAACAACGGCTATGACCTGGAACTGGCCATGGACCGCCGCGCAAAGGGCCTGATCGACACCGTGGCCATCGGCCGCCCCTTCATCGCCAACCCCGACCTGGTGGCCCGCCTGCGCCATGGCAAGGAACTGGCCGTGGCCCCGCACGAGGCCTACTACGGCGGCGGTGCCCAGGGCTACACGGACTGGCCAGTGGCCGCCTGAGCCGGCCATCCGCCCCACGATCTGCGGCACACTGGCTGACCTGCGTCCTCATCGAATGACCAAGCGAAAGACCAAGCCATGCAACTGCTGATCGTGGGCGCCACGGGGCTGGTGGGCAGCCAGGTGCTGCACCAGGCCCTGGCCGACAGCCGCATTACCCGCGTCGTGGCCCCGGTACGCCGGGCGCTGCCGGCGCATCCCAGGCTGCTCGCCCCCCTCGTCGATTTCGAGCACCTGCCCGAAGACGCCGACTGGTGGCGGGCCGATGCCCTGGTCTGCACCCTGGGCACCACCATCAAGACAGCCGGCAGCCAGCCGGCGTTTCGGCGTGTGGACCATGACTATCCGCTGCTGGCCGCACAGCTGGCGCGGCGCCATGGCACGCCCACCTATGTGCTGAACTCGGCCATGGGCGCCGACGCTGGCTCGCGCATCTTCTACAACCGCGTCAAGGGTGAGCTCGAGCGTGACCTCCAGGCGCAAGGCTTTGCCTCCCTCACCTTCGTGCGCCCCGGCCTGATCAGCGGCCCGCGCACCGAGCACCGCGCGGGTGAGCGCTTCATGGTCGGCGTTCTTGGCGCCCTGGGCCCGCTGCTGCCCCGGCGCTGGCGGCTCAACCCCGCGCACCGCATTGCCCAGGCCTTGATAGAGGCTGCTGTCAACGCCAGGCCCGGCGTCCATATCGTGGGTTCCGAGGCGCTGGCCGAGTGAACATCATGCACAGTCAAGAACCTCTCAGAAAGCTCGCATGAACCCGCACATCGCCCCGGTCGATCTCGCCAAGTCCTACCGGCTGATCAACCACGGCCCCACCGTCCTGGTCTCGGCCCGCCATGGCGGCGTGGACAACGTTATGGCCGCAGCCTGGTGCTGCGCGCTGGACTTTGCGCCCCCGAAGCTCACGGTGGTGCTCGACAAGGCCACGGCCACGCGCGCCCTGGTCGAGCACAGCGGCAGGTTCGTGATCCAGATCCCCACGGCCGCCCAGTTGCAGCTCACGCACCAGGTCGGCACGCGCACCCTTTCCACCGATGCCGGCAAGCTCACCACCAGCGGCGTTCAGCTGTTCGGCATGGAAGGGTTCGACCTGCCCTTCGTGGACGGCTGCGCCGGCTGGCTGGCCTGCCGACTCATCCCCGAGCCCCACAACCAGCAGACCTACGACCTGTTCATCGGCGAGATCGTGGGCGCCTGGTCCGACACCCGCGTGTTCAGCGACGGCCACTGGCACTTCGAGGACGCCGACCCCGCGCTGCGCAGCCTGCACTACGTGGCGGGTGGGCAGTTTTATGCGATTGGGCAGGCGTTGAACGTGCAGGACGGATCGCCCTGAAACTCGCCAATGGCGGCATGGCTGTATTGCACAATCCAGCCATGCTCTCGGCCACCGCCTCTTCCCTTGCACCTTCCCTTGCCTCTTCGCGCGCAGTCCCCACGCGCGAAACCTATTCCGAACTGCAGCAGGCCTACGAGCACTTCAACCAGCGCCTGTTCGACGATGCCCTGCCCCACTGCCTGATCACGCTGCAGCGCGAAAAGCGCACCTGCGGCTATTTCTCTGCGGCGCGCTTTGCGTCGCTGGATGGCAGCACCACGGACGAGATTGCGCTCAACCCCGCCTACTTCGCGGCCGTGCCCATCATCGAGACGCTGCAGACCCTGGTGCATGAGATGACGCACCTGTGGCAGCACCACTTCGGCAAGCCGGGCCGCGCGCGGTATCACAACGAGGAATGGGCGGACAAGCTGGAATCGCTGGGCCTCATGCCCTCGTCCACGGGCCGGCCCGGCGGCCGGCGCACGGGCGACATGATGGCCGACTACGCCATGGCAGGCGGCCCCTTCCTCGCGGCCTGCGAGCAGTTGCTGACCACGCGCTTCCAACTGAGCTGGTACGACCGCTTCCCGGCCATCGAGCATGTGGTCACGGGCCAGTGGAGCATGGCCACGCAGATCCAGGGCATGCAGGGCACCCAGCCGCCCATGTCCTCCGTGCCCGCCCTGGCCGAAGCCGTGCGGCCCGTGGGCACCTCGGTGGCTGTGCCGGGCTCCACCACCGGCGAGACCATGGTGCAGCCCGTGAACAAGTCCCTGCGCGTCAAGTACCGCTGCGGCGGCTGCGCCGCGCCCGTCAATGTCTGGGGCAAGCCTGGGCTGAACCTGATCTGCGGCGATTGCGGCAAAGGCTTCACAGCCCAGGATTGATCAGCGGGCAGGAGTCTTGCGCGGCAGCTCCAGCACCGCCTCCAGCCCGCCCCCCTCCCGGTTGCCCAGAACAATGCGCCCGCCATGCGCCTTGGCCACGGCATCGGCAATGGACAGGCCCAGGCCAAACCCGCCAGAGCCCGCGTTGCGCGAGGCCTCCATGCGGTAGAACGGCTCCAGCACCTGGGCCAGTTGCTCCTGGGCAATGCCCGGCCCCTGGTCCAGCACGTCGATGCGCAGCAAATCGTCGCTGTCACTGATGCGCAGTTCGGCGTCGCGGCCATAGCGCAGTGCGTTCTCCAGCAGGTTCTGCAGGCAGCGGCGCAGGCTGTGGGGATAGCAATCGAGCGGGCGCAGGGCGCGGCCCGTGATGGGGATGTGCACTCCATGCGCCTCGCCCAGGTCCTGGGCCACGCCCTGCACCAGGGCGTTGATGTCCAGCGCCTGGTGCTCGCCACGCGCGTCGGCGCCGGTGAGCATGTCCAGCGTGGCGGTGACCATGGCTTCCATCTCCTGCAGATCGCGGCGGAATTTGTCGCGCAGGGCTTCGGGCTCCAGCATTTCCGAGCGCAGGCGCAGCCGCGTGATGGGCGTGCGCAGGTCGTGCGAGACGGCTGCAAAGAAACGCGTGCGCTCGGCCACGCCATCGGCGATGCGCTGCTGCATGGCATTGAAGGCCTGGGCCGCCTGGCGCACCTCGCGCGGGCCGTCCAGCGGCAGGGGCGGGCTTTTGAGGTCCTTGCCCAGCGCGTCGGCGGCGCTGGCCATGCGCGCCAGCGGGCGCATGGCCAGGCGCACGGCCAGCAGTGCCACCACCACCACCACGATGATGCGCAGCAGGTAGATGCGCAGCACGTAGTCGGCCAACGCCCAATAGGGCCTGACGGGGTAGCCGGCCTCTCCCTCCACGGCCTGCACCTGCAGCCACTGGCCGTTGCCCAGGCCCAGCAGCATGCGCACATGGGCTTCGGGCTCATGGGCGGTGAGCAGGGTTTCCGCGCCGCCGTGCAGCTCCAGCGCCAGCAGGTGGAACGGCACGGCCGCGCCCACGCGCCGTGCCAGCACATCGGCCAGCAGATCGCCGGCCATGGCGTCGGCCGCATCGGCGGGAGCGGACGCCAGGTCATCCATCAGGCGCCGTGCGCGGGCCGCATCGATCAGGGTCAGCTGGTAGCCCTGCGTGCTCAGCGTGCCCACGGCAGCGGCCCGCGCCTCGGGCGGCAGCGAGGACAGCAGCAGCAGCGAATCGGCGGCGCGCGCGCCCAGCAGGCGCAGCGGCACCTCCAGCAGCTGGCTGCGCCGGCTTTCCCACCAGATGGTGCCCGTCAGCGCCTGGGCCGCCAGCATGCCGGCCACCAGGATCAGGGCCACGCGCCCGGACAGCGTCTGCGGCCACAGGCGCCGCAGCAGCGCGCCGGCCTGCATCCAAGCCATCACGATGCCTGCGGCACCACGTCGCAGGTCAGCACGTAGCCGGCGTTGCGCACGGTGCGGATCAGGCTGGCCTGGCGCGCGGGGTCTTCCAGGTGCTGGCGCAGTCGGCTGACGCAGACGTCGATGGCGCGGTCCTGGGCCTGGCGCTCGCGGCCGAACACATGGTCGGCCAGGTAGTCGCGGCTCAGCGTGCGGTGCGGGTTGCTGGCCAGGGCGCAGAGCACGCGGTAGTCGGACTGGGCCAGCGGCACCAGCACGGCCTGGGGCGAGCGCAGCTCGCGCGCGCGCATGTCCAGCGTCCAGCCGGCAAAGCGCAGCACGGGCAGATGCTCCGGCTCGCTGGCCGGCGCCGGTGCCTGGGCCACGCGGCGCAGCACCACCTTGATGCGCGCCAGCAGCTCGCGCGGATCGAAGGGCTTGGGCAGGTAGTCGTCGGCCCCCATCTCCAGGCCCAGGATGCGGTCCAGCAAGGCGCCGCGCGCCGTGAGCATGACCACGGGGATGTGGGTGCGTTCGCGCAGGCTGCGGCACAGGGCCAGGCCGTCGGTGCCGGGCAGCATCAGGTCCAGCACGATGAGGTCGGCCGCATGCCGGCCCAGCCAGTCCCACATGGCCTGGCCGTCACCCACGGCGGCCGGACGCATGCCCGAGGCGCGCAGGTAGTCGCACAGCAGCTCGCGGATGTCGGGATCGTCGTCCACCACCAGGATGCGCGGACCCTGGGCGGCCGGGGATGCGGCGGCTGTTGCGCTCATGGATTGCATTGGCGCACGGCGTTTTGTAATGGAATGTTGTGGCGGCGGCCTGTGCAATGGACCATTGCATTTGCCCGGCGGCCGCTGGCCTGTCTGCGCTGTCGCGTCACTAGAGTCCTGCTCGTCAATAAGAACGATTTTCATTCTAGTGATTCGTCGCCATGTCTTCTCAGCACTCCAGCAGTTTCCCTCCGGCCCTGTCCACCAGCCTTGCGCTGACGCTGGGCGCCTTCTCCACCCTGGCCGTCGCCCAGACTGCGGCCACTCCGGCATCGCCCCTGGGCACGGTCGAGGTCCGCTCCACGCGTGAGGCGCCGGCCTATCAGCCCGCCGCCGTGCAGTCGCCCAAGCTCACCCAGCCGCTGCGCGACACGCCGCAAAGCATCAGCGTGGTGCCGGCCGAGCTGATCCGCGAGCAAAACGCCCAGAGCCTGCAGGAGGTGCTGCAGAACGTGCCCGGCATCACCTTCACCTCGGGCGAGGGCAACCTGGGCTGGGGAGATTTCTTCACCATCCGCGGCTTCTCGGCCGAGCAGGCCATCACCATCGACGGCGTGCGCGACGGCGGCATGGCCAGCCGCACCGACACCTTCAACCTGGAGCAGGCCGAGGTCTACAAGGGCACGGGCTCGGTGGAGTCGGGCGTGTCCGCCGTGGGCGGCAGCGTCAACCTGGTCAGCAAGGAAGCCAGGCGCGACACGTTCTACAACAGCTCGGTGGGCGTGGGCAGCGATGGCTACCGCCGCGCCACGGCCGACCTGAACCGCAGCGTGGGCGAGACCGGCGCCGTGCGCCTGAACCTCATGAAGCACCAGAACGACGTGGCCGGCCGCAACGGGGTGGACTACGACCGCTACGGCGTGGCAGCCTCGTTCGCCCACGGCCTGGGCACTTCCACGCGCACCGTGGTCAACGTCTTCCACCAGGTGGACGACAACACGCCCGACGGCGGCCTGCCCATTCAGCGCGGCACGGGCGGCCAGGTGATGCCGGGCGTGCCGCGCAATGCCTGGTACGGCGCCTCCAACCTCTACACCCAGCAGTCGCGCACGGATATGGTGACGGCCCGCGTGGAGCATGACCTCTCGCCCACGACCACGGTGCGCAACCAGTTCCGCTACGAGCGCTCGGACAACTGGAGCGTGCTGGCGCCCGCGCGCTTCAACAGCGGCAGCAGCAAGAACTCGCTGGGCTATGTGGGCCTGGGCGGGCTGGTGACGGCGCCGGGCGGCATCCTGTCCTATGGCGACTACGGCCTGGTGGACACCACGGGCGCCAATGCCTCGCTGCGCCTGGCCTCGGTGTCCGTGTCCAAGCGCTACACCATCGCCAACAACCAGACCGATGTGCGCACCAGTTTCGAGACGGCAGGTTTCAAGCACGACCTCACGGCAGGGCTGGAGCTGTACCGCGAGACCTATGGCGACCGCGAGCGCAGCATGGACCTGCCCACGGGCACGCTGGGCTTCGACATGGCCAAGCCGGCCACCATCTTCCCGGGCACGCCCACGGTGGTGGGCGCGGGCAGCGCGCGCGCCACGGTGCAGAACGCGGGCGTGTATGTGAACGACACCATCACCTTCTCGCCGCGCTGGCAGGCCCAGGCGGCGCTGCGCTACGACCGCTGGCAGGCGAACAACGGCGGCGCCAGCCGCACGGACGGCGCGCTCAGCGGCCGCCTGGGCCTGGTCTACAAGCCGGCCAGCGAGGGCTCCATCTATATCTCCTACAGCCGCGCGGCCCAGCCCTCGGCCATGGGCGTGACCACGAACAACGGCGTCTACGGCACGGCCGCCCAGCTGGCCTATGCGCCGGCCCTGTCACGAACCTGGGAGGCAGGCAGCAAGTGGGACGTGCTGGGCGGGCGCCTGTCGCTGACCGGCGCCGTGTTCCGCACCGAGCTGAGCGAATCGTGGGAGTACAGCCCCGACAGCGTCTCGCCCGTGCGCGCCCTGCCCGCCAAGCGGGTGCAGGGTTTCGAGCTGGGCGCCCAGGGCGAGATCACGCCGCGCTGGTCGGTGTACGCCGGCCTGTCCCACTTGAAGAGCCGCCTCACCAAGGGCGCGAACGAAGGTGCCGAGGCCAGGAACGTGCCCGACTGGAGCGGCAGCGTCTGGACCTCCTTCCTGGTCACGCCCGCCGTCACCCTGAGCTGGGGCGCGCAGTACGTGGGCGAGCGCCGCTATACGGACAACGTCATGGTGGGCGGCCAGAACAATACGTCCAGCACCGTCAACGGTCCCAACGGCGTGCACCCCATCTATGTGGCCGACCACGAAAAAGCGCCCAGCTACTTCGTGCAGAACCTGGCGCTGAGCTGGCGCATCAACCGCCAGCTCACGGCCCGCTTCAACATCAACAACCTCACCAACCGCTTCTACTGGAGCCGCATCGGCGCCTCGCTGGACGGCTTCCAGCTCTACGGCGTGCCGGGCGCGGGCCGCACCTACACGGCGGGCCTGGACCTGTCCTTCTGAGCAGGGGCCACACCATGACATCCATCCAACGTCTCACCACACGCCGCGCCCTGCTGGCGCTGGCCGCAGCCTGCGCCGCCGCCCTGCTGTCAGCCTCCGCGCTTGCGGCCTCGCCTGCCGGCACCGCTGCCAATGCACCGGCCGCCACCGTGGTCGACATCGTCGGCCGCACGGTCGAAATTCCCGCCAAGGTGGAGCGCATCCTGCTGGGCGAGGGCCGCTTCCTCTACGCCCTGGCCCTGATCGAGGGTGACCAGCCGCTGGCCCGCATCGCCGGGTGGCAGGGCGAGCTGCCCTTCGCCGACCCCAACGGCTATGCCGACTACCGGCGCCGCTTCCCGGCCATAGACCGCATCCCGGTCATCGGCCGCACCTCGGAAGACAGCGTCAGCGCCGAGCAATCGGTCTCCACCCGGCCCGACATCGCCATCTTCGGCCTGGGCGGACATGGGCCGGGGCGCCAGAGCGGCCTGGTCAACGATCTCAAGAAGGCCGGCGTGCCCGTGGTCTTCATCGACTTTCGCGCCCAGCCCGTGCGCAACACTCTGGCCAGCATGCGCATCCTGGGCAAGGCCGTGCACCGCGAGGAACAGGCCGAGGCCTATGCGCGCTTCTACGAGCAGCACCTGCAGCAGGTGCGCCAGCGGGTGGAGGGCATTCCCACCAGCCAGCGCCCGCGCGTCTTCGCCGAGCTGCTGGCCGGCGTCTGGGACGGCTGCTGCCACACCGTGGGCAAGGGCAACATGGGCGAGTTCATCGAGGCGGCCGGCGGCATCAACGTCGCGGCCGGCAAGGTGCCCGGCGCCATAGGCGACATGCACCAGGAAGCCCTGATCGCCGCCGACCCCGAGGTCTACATCGCCACCGGCAGCCGCCCGCAGAGCAACCGCCTCATGCTCAAGGCCGGCAGCGGCGTGGCACCGGCCAACCTCTCAGCCAGCCTGCAGGCGCTGACCACGCGCCCCGGTTTCGAGGTGCTGGGCGCCGTTCGCCAGGGCCGTGCCCACGGCCTGTGGCACAACTTCTACGACGCGCCCACCAACATCCTGGCCATCGAGGCCATGGCCAAGTGGTTCTACCCAGAGCGCTTTGGCGACATCGATCCCCAGGCCACACTGGACGAGATCAACCGCCGCTTCCTGCCCGCCCTGCCCATGCACGGCGCCTTCTGGGGCGATGCACCTGCCAAGGCAGCGGCCATCGCGGCCAGCGGAGCCGCGCGATGAACATGGCCACCGACCTGCCCGTGGAGCTCGCCAGCCCGGCCGCCAATGCAGCACCGCTGGCCAGGGGCTACCGGCGCCTGACCGCCCTGCGCGTGCTGGTGCTGGCCCTGCTGGCTGCGGCCATCGTGGGCGCGCTGCTGCTGGACTTCACCACCGGCCCCTCCGGGCTGGCGCTGGACCAGTTGATCGCCACCCTGGGCCATGCCGACCAGGCGCCGCCTGCGCTGCGCGTCATCGTCTGGGACATTCGCCTGCCCTACGCCTTGATGGCCGTGGCCGTGGGCCTGTCCCTGGGCCTGGCCGGCGCCGAGATGCAGACCGTGCTGGCCAACCCGCTGGCCAGCCCGTTCACGCTGGGCCTGTCCTCGGCCGCCGCCTTCGGCGCGGCCCTGGCCATCGTGCTGGACTGGAGCCTGCCCGGCGTGCCCACGGCCTGGGCCGTGCCTGCCAACGCCTTCCTGTTCGCCATGGCCTCGGCCCTGCTGCTGGATCTGGTGGCGCGCTGGGGCGGCATGAGCGCATCGGGCGTGGTGCTGTTCGGCATTGCCCTGGTGTTCAGCTTCAACGCCCTGGTCTCGCTGCTGCAGTTCGTGGCCACGGCCGAGGCACTGCAGGGCCTGGTCTTCTGGACCATGGGAAGCCTCTCGCGCGCCACCTGGCCCAAGGTGGCCGGTCTGGCCGCCGCGCTGGCACTGGTGCTGCCGTTCTCGCTGCTCAACGCCTGGCGCCTCACCGCCTTGCGCCTGGGCGAGGACCGTGCCGCCAGCTTTGGCGTGGACGTGCGCCGACTGCGCCTGGGCGCCCTGCTGCGCATCAGCCTGCTGGCCGCGCTGTCCGTGGCCTTTGTGGGCAGCATCGGCTTCATCGGCCTGGTGGCACCGCACATCGCGCGCCGCATGGTGGGAGATGACCACCGCTTCTACCTGCCTGCAGCCGCCCTGGTCGGCGCGCTGGTGCTGTCGCTGGCCTCGGTGGCGTCCAAGACGCTGATCCCCGGCGTCATCATCCCGGTGGGCATCGTCACCTCGCTGGTGGGCATTCCCTTCTTCCTGGCCATCGTGCTGCGCACGCGGGGGCGGACATGAGCACCACCCTGAACACCTCCCTGAATACCCCGCACTTCGCACCCACCTACCTGCCACCTCTCACGCAAGATGGTCTGCAGATCGAGGGTCTCAGCGTCGCCTACGGGCGCCGACGCGTCATCGAATCGCTGGACATCGCCCCGCTGCGCGCAGGCACCCTCACCGTGGTGCTGGGGCCCAACGGCAGCGGCAAGTCCACCCTGCTGCGTGCCCTGGCCGGCCTGGTGCGCGCCCAGGGCAGCATCACGCTGGAAGGCCAGGAACTGCAGCACGCCAGCCTGGCCGAGCGCGCGCGCCGCATCGTCTACCTGCCCCAGGCCCTGCCGGCCGCCGTGCACCTGCGCGTCATCGAATCGCTGCTGGCCGCGCGAAAGGCCTCGCCACACACCACGCGCCCGCAGCAGGCCGCCTCCCCGGATGCGGTCACCCAGGCTGCCGCCCTGCTTGAGCACCTGGGCATCGCCCACCTGGCCATGCGCCATCTGGATGAGCTGTCTGGCGGCCAGTCCCAGCTTGCAGGCCTGGCCCAGGCCCTGATCCGCGAACCGCGCGTGCTGCTGCTGGACGAACCCCTGTCCGCCCTGGACCTCAACCACCAGTTCCACGTCATGCAGCTGGTGCGCGAGCAAACGCGCCGCCACGGCATGACCACCCTGGTCGTGCTGCACGACCTGGGCGCCGCCCTGCGCCACGCCGACCGCGTCATCGTGCTCAAGGACCATCCCTACGGGTTCGGCAGC
>NZ_JFYT01000056.1:0-61079 GCF_000632165.1 Delftia sp. RIT313
GGGCTGGGCCACGGGCCGGATGTTCATCAGGTAGCCGTAGATCAGGTCCGAGTCTTCGCGGCTCATCAGGTGGTAGGAGGCATAGGGCATGGCCGGGTAGAGCTGGCGCCCGCCCGGTGCCGTGCCGCGGGTGACGGCGGCGTGGAATTCCTCGGCCGTCCAGCGGCCTATGCCGTGGTCCGGATCGGGGGTGATGTTGGTGCCGTAGAGGGTGCCGAAGGGCGTGGGCAGGGGCTTGCCGCCCGCAAAGGGCTGGCCTTCCCGGGCGCCACCCATGCCACCCACCCCGTCATGGCAGGCCATGCAGTCGGCGGCGCGCGCCAGGTACAGGCCCTGGGCCAGCTGCTGGGGGCTGCGGTGAACGGCCTGCGGCTCGCGCTGCGGCACATGGGGCCGGTTGCCCCAGACGGCGGCAATGGCAAACAGCACGGCCAGCAGCAGGAGGACGAGCAGCAGCCCGCGCCAGCGGCGCCTGGGCCTGCGCGGTGGCGGGGGGCGGGCACCGCTGTAGTCGGCAGGTGGCGCGGCGGTGGCGGAGCCGGTGGCGGCGGCAGGGGCGGCTGCGCTGGGGTCGGCGGCGGACATGGCGCTCATCCTTTCAAGGTCAGCCCGGGCGTGTTCAGGACCAGGTCCTTCACGGCCGCGTAGTAGCGCACATAGCCGGTGCAGCGGCACAGGTGGGGCTGCAGCGCCTCGCCCACGACCTGTTCCACATCGGCCGCGCGGATGGGCGCCTTGGCCAGGCGCTCGACCAGCACCGTGGCCGCGATGACGAAGCCCGGCGTGCAGTAGCCGCACTGGAAGCTGAAATGCTCCAGGTACTTCTGCTGCACGGGGCTGATGGCGATGACCTTGCGCGGCTGGCCCGAGGCGCCGGGCGGGGGCGGGGGCGCGGTGTCCGCGCCGGCCGGGTCGGCAATGCCTTCGATGGTGCGGACCTTGCGGCCCTGGAAGTAGTGGGCGCCGGTGATGCAGGTGCGCATCTCGCGGCTGCCCTCGGGACCGTCCACGATGATGGTGCAGGCCCGGCATTCGCCGATGCCGCAGCCCAGGCGCGAGCCGGTGAGGTTCAGGTATTCGTGCAGGAAGTCGATCATGGGCATGCCTTCGGGCACGTCCATGGGGCCGACGCTCTGGCCGTTGACGGTCAGCGACAAGGGGCGCGGGACAAGGCTCATGGTGCGAGTGCCTCCCTGATCTTTTGCGGGGTCACGGGCAGGTCGTGGAAGCGCTTGCCAATGGCGTGGTGCAGTCCGTTGACGATGGCGGCGACGATGGGAATCATCACCACCTCGGCAATGCCCTTGGGCGGATCGGTGTCCGACAGCGGTGCCAGCAGCTCGGCCGTCTGCTTCCAGACCGCCACCTCGCTGCCGCGCGGCAGGTGGTAGCGGTGGAAGTTCCAGTTGCCGTCGCCGGGGCCGCCCTCGTACAGCGGCATGGTTTCGTACAGGGCGTGGCCTATGCCCATGGCGATGCCGCCTTCAAGCTGGCCGTGCACCAGCTCGGGCACGATGGGCCGCCCGCACTCCATGATGGAGTGGTGGGCCAGCAGCTCGACCGCGCCCGTGCCCGTGTCCACCGCCAGCTCGACCAGGGCCGCATTGGCGCTGTAGTAGGTGACGCCCGCGTTGTTGCGCTGCATGGGCGGATAGAACAGGTTGCGCCGCGCAATCATGCGGTAGCCGGCGGCGCTGCGCCGCGCTGTGAGAGAGGCCTCGACGGGCGTGGCCGCCTGCGGCGTGTCGGTGGTGTCAGGGGCAGGCGTGACGGCGCCGGCATCGGGCGCGCTGCCCAGGCGCACGGCCAGCGCGTCCAGCGGCC
The DNA here is from genome assembly GCF_000632165.1 of Delftia sp. RIT313. Lineage (NCBI taxonomy): Bacteria > Pseudomonadati > Pseudomonadota > Betaproteobacteria > Burkholderiales > Comamonadaceae > Delftia > Delftia sp. RIT313. The sequence goes on from NZ_JFYT01000056.1 coordinate 1,825, forward strand.
GGCGCGCGCTGGTGCCCAGGATGTCGAAGTCGGCCTCGGCCCATTGCCAGCGGTTGAAGGTATGGCCCACGGCGCCCGTGACCAGCTGCATGGCATGGGCCTTCTGGGCCAGGGCCTGCAGGGACAGCGGCTGCATGCCGTTGGCCGTGAGCATGCCGTTGACCCAGCGCGCGTCCTCGCGGCGCACCACGTAGGGCGCCTTCTGGCCGCCGCCCGTGCCCTGGCTCCAGATGGCGACGGCGGCCGGCCACAGGCCGTGCTCGAAGACCACGCGCGCCGTCTCGCTGGTGGCGTGGCTGTAGTAGTAGGCCGAGTTGCTGGCGCTGGCCGGCGAGGCGTAGACCGGCGTCCACAGCGGCCGGGCGGCGAAGCGGTCCTGGTCGGCCTGGGGCATGGTGTAGTTGTCGCCCTCGGCCTTGAGCGGCAGCTCCGGCCAGTCCAGGCAGGCGGTCTGCAGCTCGTCGGCGGGCTTGCCGAACCACTGCACGCACAACTGGGCCTGCGAGGTGCCCATGCCCGTGCCGATCTCGGTGCCCGAATGGTGCAGCAGCACGCGGCCCTGGGGCGATATCTCGATGCGGGCGAAGGCCGCCTCGCCGCCCGTGCCGAAGTCCTTTTGCACGCAGGCAAAGCCCACGCCGTAGCGCTGGCCCGGGTGGCTGGCCTCGTAGGCGGTCTTGCGCTTGGCGCGCTCGGTCCACAGCGGATGGCGGCGGGCGCGCTCCAGCACCTCGTCGGCGCGCAGTGCGCCAGCGGCAATGGCGCCCTGGGTGTTCTTGGCGCCCGAGGTCAGCACGTTGCGCAGGCGCAGCTCGATGGGGTCGATCTGCAGCAGTTCGGCGATTTCGTCCACCATCATTTCGGTGGCCGCCATGCTCTGCAGCGTGCCGTAGCCGCGTGCCGAGCCCGCGTCCAGCGCGCGGCTGGCAAGAGCCACGGCGGTGATGTCGTTCTTGGGAAAGTAGTAGATGGACTGCGCCGCCGTGCCGCCCACCATGGCGACCGAGGGCGAGAAGTTGGCCCGGCCGCCGCCATTGGCCGTCATGTTGGCCACCAGGCTCTGGAAGAGGCCGGTCTTCCTGTCGATGGCCATGGTGTAGTCGATCTCGAAGGCATGGCGCTTGAGCGAGGACTGGAACTGCTCGAACCGGTCATTGGCCAGGCGCACGGGCTTGCCGTCCGCATACAGCGCGCAGACCAGGCCGTAGTAGGGCATGGGCGCGTGGTCCTTGGAGCCGTAGCCCACCGTGTAGCACGGGTGCACGAAAAGGTTCTTGAGCGGGAACCTGCTGGCCTGCACCATCTGCGCAGCCCATTCGGCCACTTCGTGCGGCGATTGCGTGGCCAGCACCATGTGCAGGCTTTGCGTGGCCGCGTCATACCAGCAGTTGGCGTTGTCGGGTTCCAGCGCGGCCGTGTCCACCGATTGCGTGGCGTAGTGGCGCTGCAGCACCAGCCAGTCGGCGGGCGGCGTGGCCAGCTCCTGGGCGATCTGCTCGGCCGCGCGCAGGCCGCGTGCCGTGACCGCGTCGGCCTTGGAGATCTGCGGCCAGACCAGCGGCTTGCGTTCGGCGGGGAACAGCGGGGCATCGCGCAGGCTGGAGAACACGTCGTCGTCAAAGGCCGTGGCGCCGCCCTGGCGCACATAGCGGAACACGCCCCAGGGCGGACGGTCCAGCGCGCCCGTGATGCGGCCGTAGCGGATGACGCCGGCCGTGGCCTGCAGCCTTTCCTTGGCAAAGCGAAAGCGCGCGAAGTCGTGGTAGATGAGGATGGCCACGGCCTGGCCCAGGTAGGCGGGGGTCTTGCCTGCGGGCAGCAGCATGTCCTCGCCATAGAACTCGGGAAAGGCCAGGCCGTCGCGCGCCAGGTCTTCGGCGGTGACCACGCGGTCGGGCGCCAGCTCGCCGTCCAGTGCGGAAAGGTCCATGCCGTCGAACAGCCGGTCGGCCAGCGTGGTGCGCACGATGAAGGCATGGGATTGCTGCTGGGGCCAGTGCGGCATGTCGCGTGCGCGGATGTCGCGGGCGAAGACCTTGGCGCCCATGACCTTGGAGCGGCCATCGAGCCGCATGCGCGGCAGCTGCGTGGCCGGCTCGCGGGCCACGCTGCCCAGGACGCGGTCTTCAAAGAGGGCTGCATAGGCCTGGCTGGCCAGCGGCGCCACCCAGACGCTGACGCCTGCGATGCTGGCGGCCTGCAGAAAGCCGCGCCGCGACAAGGGAGCCGTGCCGGCCTGGCTGCCGGCGCCGGAGTGTTGTTCTGGGCGCATGGCGCTCTTCTCCTGTGGGGTTGAGCCCACTGTAGGAGGGCGCATGCCGCGCGGCCTGTCAGCAAAGGCTGCTTCTGGCGTCAGCGCGGCGGCAGCGGCAGGTGCGTGCCATCATCAAAAGCAGGAGCGGGCCGGGGCCGCCAGGCCGAGACGGCAGCGTGCCGGCCGCGCTGTCAATCAGACGCCGCCGCAAGAAGGGCCTTGCCGCAGTGCTCCGTGGCGCCGCGCATAGCCCGGCAGGGCAAGGGCGTGTCCACATTCAGGCATAGTTGAGGGTTGTGCAGAAAGTAGTGAAGTCCCGGGCATAACCGGAGCTTCTTATTACTTTATTTTTTTATAGTTTGCGTTTTTATACGCGCAACCTATATTTGCTCCCACTTCCCAACAATGCGCAGCGGCGTCCCCAGGCCGTCCTGCGCCGCGGCGTTTTTTCATGATCGAGATTCGGGATCTTTCCCTGACCTACAAGGGCCCCACCGGGCCCGTCCATGCCTTGCGGGGCATCAACCTGCAGATCGAGTCGGGCGAGGTGTTCGGCATCATCGGCCGCAGCGGCGCGGGCAAAAGCTCGCTGGTGCGCTGCCTGAACCTGCTCAACCGCCCGACCTCCGGCCAGGTGCTGGTGGGCGGCCGTGACCTGATGCAGCTCAGCGATGCCGAGCTGCGCACGGCGCGCCGCGACATCGGCATGGTGTTCCAGCATTTCAACCTGCTGTCCTCGCGCACGGTGTTCGACAACGCCGCGCTGCCGCTGGAGATGGCGGGCATGTCGGCCGACGACATCAAGAAGCGCGTGGACCCGTTGCTGGACCTGGTGGGCCTGAGCGCGCTGCGCGACCGCTATCCGGCACAGATCTCGGGCGGGCAAAAGCAGCGCGTGGGCATTGCGCGCGCGCTGGCCAGCCACCCCAAGGTGCTGCTGTCCGACGAAGCCACATCGGCCCTGGACCCCGAGACCACGCGCTCCATCCTGGACCTGCTGCGCAAGGTCAACCGCGAACTGGGCCTGACCGTGGTGCTGATCACGCACCAGATGCAGGTGATCAAGCAGATCGCCGACCGCGTGGCCGTGATCGACGGCGGCGAGATTGCCGAGCTGGGCCCCGTGATCGACGTGTTCACGCGCCCGCAGCAGGCCATCACGCGCAGCCTGATCGACGAGATCGTGCCCCAGCAACTGCCCGAGTCGGTGGCCGTGCGCGTGAATGCGCTGGCCGCCCAGCTGGCGCCGGGCCAGCAAGGCCGGCTGCTGCGCCTGTCGTATGCGGGCGAGAGCGCCTACCAGCCCATCCTGTCGCACCTGATCCGCGAGCTGGGGCTGGACCTGTCCATCCTGCATGGCCAGATCGACGAGATCCAGGAGCAGACCTTCGGCTCGCTGGCTGTCTTCGCCAGCGGCGACGCGGCAAAGATCGATGCCGCCGTGGACCATCTGCGCGCCACCGGCGTGCAGGTGCAGATCGTTTCGACCAGGGATTGAGCGATGTTTGAGAATTTTTCGGAAATGATGCTGGAGCTGTTCGTCAGCTCGCTGTGGGAGACCATCATCATGGTCGGCATCTCGGGCCTGGTGGGCGGCCTGATCGGCATTCCCCTGGGCGTGTTCCTGCGCCTGACCGACCACGGCGGCGTGCTGCAAAACGGCCCGGCCAACAAGATCGTGGGCTGGATCGTCAATGCCCTGCGCTCCACTCCCTTCATCATCCTGCTGGTGGCCATCATCCCGCTGACGCGGCTGATCACGGGCTCGTCCATTGGCACCTGGGCGGCCGTGGTGCCGCTGACCATTGCGGCAGCGCCCTTCGTGGCGCGCCTGGTGGAGACCGCGCTGCGCGAGGTGGACAACGGCCTGGTGGAAGCGGCCCAGTCCATGGGCGCCACCACGGGCCAGATCGTCTGGAAGATCCTGCTGCCCGAGGCGCTGCCCGGCATCGTGGCGGGCCTGACCATCAGCTTCGTGAGCCTGACCGGCTACTCGGCCATGGCCGGCGCCATTGGCGGCGGCGGCCTCGGTGACCTGGGCATCCGCTACGGCTACCAGCGCTTTTTGCCCGACGTGATGCTGGCCGTGGTCATCATCCTGATCTTCTTCGTTCAGGCCATCCAGAGCCTGGGCGACTGGGCGGTGCGCAGGCTCAGCCACCGCTGATCCAAACACCCCGGCGGCCGGCGCGGCCGGGGCGGCAAGCTGCCGCGAGACTGTCTGAAAGAGGGATTCCATGAAAAAGCGCGCATTGCTTCAATCGCTGGCCCTGGCCGCCATCCTGCCCCTGGCGGGAATGGCCGCGCTGCCGGCCCATGCGGCCGACGGCTCTGTCACCATCGGCGTGACCTCGGGCCCGCATGCCCAGATCGCCGAGGTGGCCAGGAAGGTGGCCGAGAAGAACGGCCTGAAGGTGAAGCTGGTCGAGTTCGGCGACTTCATCCAGCCCAATGCGGCGCTGTCGCAGGGTGAGCTGGATGCCAACATCTACCAGCACCAGCCCTTCATGGACGCCCAGAACAAGGACCGCGGCTACAAGCTCGTGCCCGTGGCCCGTGCGGTCAACCAGCAGATGGGCGTGTACTCCAAGAAGATCAAAAGCCTGGCCGACCTCAAGAGCGGTGCGCGCGTGGGCATCCCCAACGACCCCACCAACGGCTCGCGCGCACTGATGGTGCTGGCCGCGCAAAAGCTGATCGAACTGAAGACCGGCGCGGGCGCCCGTGCCTCGGTGCTGGACATCACGGCCAATCCGAAGAAGCTGCGCTTCGTGGAGCTGGAGGCCGCCCAGCTGGCGCGCTCGCTGGACGATCTGGACGCCGCCGCCGTCAACAGCAGCTATGCCGTGGCCGCAGGCCTGTCGCCGCAAAAGGATTCGCTGGCGCTGGAAGCCACGGACACGCCCTATGTCACCGTGCTGATCGCCACGCGCGCCGGCCATGAAAAGGACGCGGGCCTGCAGGCCTTCGTCAAGGCCTACCAATCGCCCGAGGTGCGCCAGTTCATCGACACGCAGTTCAAGGGCGCCTACACGGCGGCCTGGTAAGACCATGGGCGCCCTCGCATCCCACCGGGTTTCCGACACGGACTTCGTGGCCGCCATCGGCGTGCAATGGCAGCACCGCCCGCTGGCGCCCGAGCCCGGCCTGGCCGCGCTGCTGGCGCAGGCCCAGCTGGACGATGGCGGCAAGGCCACCGTGGTCCAGGCCGTGGGCATGCTGGTGGTCGACGAATGCGTGGCCCATGGCTACCACAGCATGGACCTGGTTGTGCTGCACCCGGGCACGCAGGGCCTGGACGAGGCGCTGGAGCGCTTCGACAAGCCCCACACCCATGCCGATGACGAGGTGCGCTACATCCTCGAAGGCGAAGGCCTGTTCGGCTTCTTCGATGCCGGCGGCCAAGAGCGCGTGCTGCGCGTGCAGCCCGGCGACTACCTGCGCATACCGGCCGGCGTGGAGCACCGCTTCACGCTGACCGCCACGCGGCGCATCAAGGCGCTGCGCCTGTTCGCCGATACGGCGGGCTGGGTGGCGCAATATACCCAGCGGCCCGCCGCTGCCATGGAGGTGCCTGCATGAGCCTGCCTGTCCCGACACTGTTCCAGACACTTGACGAGGCGCTGTTCACGCGCGCCCAGGACCTGCTGGACGAGGAATGGCTGGCCAAGGATGCCGACCTCGCTCCTGTGCTTCCCGTGGTGCTGGCGCGCGGCGTGGGCCAGGACTGGCACAAGGCCGGCACCTTCCGCCACCACCTGGCGGGCGTGGCCCGTTCGCTGGCGCTGTGGCGCCAGCCGCGCGACGTGCGCCTGCTGGGCCTGCTGCACAGCGTCTACGGCAACGCCTTCGTGGACCTGGTCAAGTTCGACGCGGGCAGCGAGCGCGGCCGCCTGCGCGAGCTGGTGGGCGAGGGCGCCGAGCACCTGGTCTACCTGTTCTGCACCATGAGCCGCACGCAGTTCATGCAGAAGATCCTGGCCGGCGACCTGGCCGAAGACGGCTCCATGGCGCTGGAATCCGCCGGCCGCAGCCAGCGCCTGAGCGCCTATGAGGTGGCGGCCTTCACCATCGTGAGCATGGCCGATGCCATGGAGCAGTGGTTCAGCTGGCAGGAAGACATCTATTCGCAGTTTCCGCAGGTGCAGAACCAGCGGCAGCAGGGCGTGCACTGGGCGGCCTCGCTGTGGCCCGGTCCCATGCGGCCTGCCAGCCGCATGCTCAGCCAGATCAGCGACCTGGGCCTTGCGCTGCAGCATCCGGCGCTGCGCGCCCAGCTGCCGCTGCCGCCGGTGTTCGACCATTGCAGCCGGCAGCTGCCGCCCGGCGACGAGGCCGCTGCCGTGTCGCTGTACTGGTCGGTGATCCAGCTGGACCAGCCGCTGGTGGACCTGGATGCCGCCACGGCCGTGCTGGAAAGCGCCGTGCGCCTGAACCCCTGGGTGGGCGAGCCGCAGATGGTGCTGGCCCAGCTCTACCTGTCTGCCGGCCGTGCCGACGACGCCGCGCGCGCAGCCACCAGCGCGCTGCAGTGCTTCAGCGGCTGGGGCAATGCCTGGGACAAGCGCGTGCAGTGGGACGCCTGGATCGCCTGGACGCGCATCCTGCTGCAGTCGGCGCAGCAGGGAAGCTGGCCCGAGCGCCTGGACAAGCTCAACAACCTGGCCCTGAAGGGCTGAGATGCAAAAAAGCCTGGCGCGAGAGCCAGGCTTTTTTGTGATGGGAACGCGCCCGCGCCTTATTTGGCCGGCGCCGTTTCGGCCTTGGCGGCCGGCGCAGCGCTGGCGGGCACGGCGCCATCATCGATCGCCTCGGGGTGCATGGGCCGGCGTGCATAGCGCTGGGCCAGCACGGCGCAGACCATGAGCTGCAACTGGTGGAAGACCATCAGCGGCAGCACGATGGCGCCCACGGCGCTGGACTCGAACAGCACCTTGGCCATGGGCACGCCGCTGACCAGGCTCTTCTTGGAGCCGCAGAACACCAGGGTGATCTCGTCCTCCTTGGAAAAGCCCAGGCGGCGCGCCGTCCATGACGTGATGACCAGCACCAGGGCCAGCAGAATGGACGACAGCAGCAGCAGGCCCAGCAGCGCAGGCAGGGGCGTCTGCTGCCACAGGCCGCTGATGACGGCGGCGCTGAAGGCCGTGTACACCACCAGCAGGATGGAGCCCTGGTCCACGAACTTCACGCGCTTGGCATGGCGCGAGATGAAGCCGCCGATCACGGGCCGCAGCAGATGGCCCAGCACAAAGGGCAGCAGCAGCTGCAGCGCGATCTTGCCGATGGCCTGCAGCGCGTCGCCCCCTTCGGCGCTCTTGTGCAGCAGCATGCTGACCAGGATGGGCGTGATCACGATGCCCATCAGCGTGGAGGCCGATGCGCTGCACACGGCAGCGGGCATGTTGCCGCGCGCCATGGCCGTGAAGGCGATGGCCGACTGCACCGTGGCCGGCAGCGTGCACAGGAAGAGCACGCCCATGTACATCTCGGGCGTGACCAGGGGCTCCAGCACGGGGCGCAGCGCCCAGCCCAGCAGGGGAAAGAGCACGAAGGTGGCGGCAAAGATGGTCAGGTGCAGGCGCCAGTGGCCTATGCCGGCAAAGATGGCCTCGCGCGAGAGCTTGGCGCCGTGCAGGAAGAACAGCAGGCTGACCATGAGCGTGGTCGCCACCTCCAGCCATTGCGAGACGGCGCCCGAGGCGGGCAGGAAGCTGGCCAGTGCCACGGTGGACAGCAGCATCAGCGTGAAATTGTCAGGGGCGAAGCGGGGGCGTGCCATGGGAAAACTCTCTCCAACTAACTATCGGTTCGTGCAGCCAGGCTGCAAGGCCCCGATTGGACGCCACGGCCATTGAAAAGAGAAATGGATTTATCTGATGGTTTTATAATTTTTCCGTATGAATATCAGCCTGCGCCAGCTGCGCGCCTTCCTGGCCGTGGCGGAAAGCCGCAACTTCAGCCGTGCCGGCGAGCTGATGGCGCTCACCCAGCCCGCCGTCAGCCGCAATGTCACCGAGCTGGAGCAGGCCCTGGGCGTGCAGCTCTTGCACCGCACCACGCGCGAGGTGGAGCTGACCGACGCCGGCCGCCTGCTGCAAGGCCATGCCACGCGCGTGCTGGACGCGCTGGATGAATGCCTGCTCGAAGTCAGCGGCCTAGCCACCCAGCGCCTGGGCAAGGTGCGCGTGGCCAGCAGCCCCACGCTGTCGGCCCACCTGATGCCGCGCTGCATTGCGCGCTGCCGCGAGCAGGCGCCGGGCATCGAGCTGCTGCTGCTGGACCGCATCCAGAGCGATGTGCTGCAAAGCGTGCGCAGCGGCGAGGTGGACTTCGGCGTGGTCATTGACCCGCAAGGCCGCGATGACCTGCACTGCGAAACCATACTCAGCGAGCCCTTTTGCCTGGTCTGCCCGGCCACGCACAGGCTGGCCCGCAAGCGCCAGGTGGCCTGGAGCGACCTGGCCGGCCAGCCGCTGGTACTGCTGGACCACGCCTCGGGCAGCCGCCGCCTGATCGACGCCGCGCTGCAGGCCCACGACGCCGAGGCCGCCGTGGTCCAGGAAGTCGGCCACACCACCACCATCTTCTGCATGCTCCAGGCGGGCCTGGGCCTGAGCGTGGTGCCGGAACTGGCCGTGCCGCAGGAATGGCGAACTCCCGCGAGTGGCGCCACCCCCCCCGATGCCCTCGCCAGCCGCCCCCTCCTGCCGCGCGTGCAGCGCGACATCATGCTGGTGCGCCGCCGCCAGCGCGAACTGTCGCCGGTGGCGCAAAGCGTGTGGGATTTGATCAGGGGGGAGGCGGGGCAGCTGTGAGGCTGTGGCCACAAGCCGCCGCATACGGCCTGATCGCTTCGCGCACGCGGTCCAGCACCAGCGCGTGGGGCGAGGGGGCCAGCCGCCCGGCGCGCACGGCCTGGTATTGGGCGGGGAGGAACTGGCTGAGCATGTTCTCGGGCAGGGCGCAGGCGGACAGGTTGTCCAGCAGCCGCGCCACGGCGGCGTTCACCGCGGGGTCGGCCCAGTAGTAGCGGATGCGGTCGCTGTAGCTGTAGATGCGCAGCAGCCTTTGGGCGCCGGGATCCGGCTGCTCGCCGCGGTAGTAGCGTTCCCAGCTGGCGGGGCGGCCCAGCATGGCGGACTCCAGCACGGCGGGCAGGTGGGAGCGCTGGTGCGCGTCGATGAGCTGCTCTTCGATGGAGGCCAGCGCGAACAGCACCTCGCGCAGCGCAAAGGTGGCGCCGGGGCCGACCTTGAGGATGGCAAAGCCGTCCTGCACCAGCTGGCGCAGGGCCTCGGGCCGCTGGTAGTCGGTGGAGTGGGCTTCGAAGACCAGTTGCGGGTGCTGGCGCAGCAACTGCTTGAGGTCGGCCGCTTCACCGGGCGCGTAGTCCACCACGCGCGTGTGATCGAACTCCACGCCGGGCTGGACCACCATGGCAATGATGCGCGGCCAGACGGGGTCCAGCCCCTGTTGCGCGAAGACTTCACGGTGCACCTGCAGCGTGCGCTGGGCGTCGGCGCGGGCAGTGACTTGCACATGCTCCAGCGCATGCGCGGCGCCGCCGGGCACGGGCACTTCGGTGCCGATCACGTAGACGGGGCCGGGCGCCGGGCAGGTGCTGCCGCGCTCGGCCGCCTGGCAGAGCAGGGCAGCGCGGCGGGCCACGGTTTCGTCGTCCAGCGCCTGGGGGTCGTCTGCGCAGGCCATGCTGGCGTCCAGGTGCAGCTTCACGAAGCCGGCCGCCGCATAGGCGTGTACCAGGTCTTGCGCCAGATCCATGGCCTCGGCGGCTGGAAGATCGGTCCACGCCGTGGGGCCCAGGTGGTCGCCGCCCAGCAGCACGCGGTCGGGCGGCAGGCCGACGCGGTGGGCGATGGCCAGCACGAAGCGGCGGAAGTCGGCGGGCTGCATGCCGGTGTAGCCGCCGAACTGGTTGACCTGGTTGGCGGTGGCTTCCACCAGCAGGGGCGTGCCGTCGTCCAGCGCCTGGTGCATGGCGGCCTCGATGACCAGGGGATGGGCCGAGCAGATGGAGTAGATGCCGAGTGCGCTGCCTGTTGCGCGCGCATCGCCTGCGGCTGCTGGCGTTTGCCCGGAGCGTGACTGCGCCAGGCGGGTGAAGTGGGTGAGATGGGTGGGGTGGGTGAGGTGGGCGGGCATGGTTTCAGCCCTCCATCACCGCATGCCGCAGGTGCTGCGGCTGTTGTGCCAGCAGTGCGTCAAGCCCGGCAAAGCCGGATGTCCCCTCCATCGGCCCCTTGCTGGCGACGGCCAGAGCCCCGGCCGCATTGGCGTAGCGCAGCGATTGCAGTGCGGTCTTGCCCAGGCGCCGGCAGGCGATGAAGGTGGCGCCAAAGCAGTCGCCCGCACCCGTGGGGTCGGCCACGTTCACGCGGAGGGCGTCGAGGTCGATGCGCTCGTCGGCACTGAAGTAGCTGCAGCCGTCGGCGCCGCGCTTGACCACGATTTCGCGCACGCCGCGCGCGAAGATCTCGGCGATGGCGCCGGCCTCGTCGGCCGAGCGGGCCAGCTGCGTGACCTCGTGGCCGCTGGGCAGGAAGATGTCGGTGAACTCCAGGATGTAGGCCAGGGCTTCGCGCATTTCGGGGATGCGCAGCATCTCCTTGCGCACATTCGGATCGAAGGACACGGTGCCGCCCTGGGCTTTGACGATCTCGATGGCCTTCTTCATGGCATCGATGATGCGAAACGAGAACAGCGACGAGCCCATGACATGGAAGTGCGCGCAGTCCTTGGGCACGGCCTGGTTGACCTGCTCGGGCTGCAGCTGTGCCGAGGCGCTGTTGGTGATGTTGAAGATGAAGTCGCGCTCGCCGCTGTCGCGGTAGGTGACGAAGGCGCTGCCCGTGACGGCGCCCTTGCACACGGCGATGGCGCTGGTGTCCACGCCGTCGCGGCGCAGGCGGTCGATGTTGAGCCAGCCAAAATCATCATCGCCCACGCAGCCGATGATGGCGGCCGGATGCCCCAGCCGGGCCACCTGGTCGATGAAGATGGCGGGCGCCCCGCTGGCATAGGGCCCGGCCAGCGGCCCCGGCGCGCGAAAGCTCTGGCCTTTTCGCTCGGCCATGATTTCGACGAGGATCTCGCCCATGGTCATGATGGATTGCATGCTCTCCCTCCCTTTGGAATCAAACCCCGTGCGCCGTTCGCTGCACTGCCGGCCCATGCGTCAGCGCCTGCGCCTGCTGTGCACATCGATGCACACGGCCACCAGAATCACGCTGCCCTTGACGATGAGCTGATAGAAGTAGGGCACGCTCATCAGGTTCATGCCGTTGTTGATGACGCCGATCATCAGCGCCCCTATCAAGGTGCCCGCAACGCTGCCGTGGCCTCCGGCCAGGCGCGTGCCGCCCAGCACGGCGGCGGCAATGGCGTCCAGCTCCCAGCCCATGGCCGCGTTGGGCTGGGCCGAGTACAGGCGCGAGGTGAGCAGCAGGCCGCCCACGGCCGCCATCAGCCCCGACAGCATGAAGATGGCGATCTTGAGGCGCCCCACCCGTATGCCCGCATAGGTGGCCGCCTCGGCATTGCCGCCTGCCAGATAGGTCTTGCGGCCAAAGACGGTACGGGCCAGCACGAAGTGGTTGGCGGCCAGCAGTGCGGCCAGGATCCAGATGGGCACGGGCATGCCCAGCCATTCGCCGTTGCCTATCCACAGAAAGGCCTCGTTGTCCACCGGCGCCGGCATGCCGCCCGAGACGATATAGGCCAGACCCCGGAAGATGCCCATGGTCGCCACCGTCACGATGAAGGACGGCAGATGCAGCAGCGCCGACAGCGAGCCGTTGAGCGCGCCCAGCAGCAGGCCGCACAGCAGCACGGCGGGCAGCACCAGGGCGGGCGCCAGGCCCTGGCCCAGCATCAGGCCGGCCACGCTGCCGGCCAGGGCGACCACCGATCCCACCGAGAGGTCGATCTCGCCCAGCAGCAGCACATAGGTCATGCCGAAGGCCACGATGGCGATGATGGACACCTGCAGCAGCACGTTGCGCAGGTTGCCGGCCGTCAGAAATGCCGGCGACAGCAGGGAGAACAGCAGCACCAGGGCGGCCAGGCCCATGAGGGTGCCGGCGTGGCGCCTCAGCGATCGCCAGCCACCTCGCAAGCCGTCTCGCCATGTTTCCTGGCTGTCCGGGATGCCTTCGGCGGCGTCGGAGGCGTTGGAGGCGTTGGAGGCGTTGGAGGCATTGGAGGAGCCAGACGCGGTGATGCTCAGTTCGGAAGGGGTCATGGCAGTCCTGCTCCGGTGGCGTGCGCCATCACGGTCTCCTGGCGCAGATGGAGAGTGTCCAGGCTCTGGACGAGGCGCTTGTTGCGCATGACCAGCAGCCGGTCGCTCAGGGCCAGTGCCTCGGGCAGTTCCGACGACACCAGGATGACGGCCGTGCCGGCTGCTGCCAGCTCGCGGATCAGGGCATAGATCTCGAACTTCGCGCCCACGTCGATGCCGCGCGTGGGCTCGTCCAGCACCAGCAGCCGGGGCCGCATGGCCAGCCACTTGGCGAACACGATCTTTTGCTGGTTGCCGCCCGACAGCTGGCGCACGGGCTGGTGCAGGCCGGCAACGCGTATCTTCAGCCGCTGCACGCAGGCGCGGGCCAGCGATTGCTCGGCCGCCTCGTCGGTGAGCAGTGCGCCGCCGCGCCCGCTGTGCACCTGCACCATGCAGATGTTGTGCTGCGCGGACTGGTCCAGCACCAGGCCTTGCTCCTTGCGGTTCTCGGTCACGAAGGCCATGCCCTGGCCGATGGCGTCGGCCGGCGAGCGCAGGCGCAGCGGCCGGCCGTGCATGAGGATGCTGCCCGTGCAGCGGTGCATGCCGAACAGCGCATCCATGACATCGGACCGGCCCGAGCCGACCAGACCGAAAAATCCCACGATCTCGCCCGCGTGGACCTCGAAGTCAATGCCTTCGAAGCGCCCGGCCAGGCCCAGGCCGCGCACCTGGAGCAGGGCGCGCGTGCTGCGGTCAGGGGCGGGGCCGCGCGGCGGATAGATGTCCTGCATCTGGCGCCCCACCATGAGCGCGATCAGCGCCCCGATGTGGGTCTCGTCCCGCGCCAGGGTGCAGATGGAGCTGCCATCGCGCATGACGGTGATCTCGTCGGAGATACGCATGATCTCGTCCATGCGGTGCGACACGTAGATGATGGCGCGCCCCTCGGCCTTGAGGCGGGCGATGAGGGTGAAGAGAATCTGCGCCTCGCTGTCGCTGAGCGAGGAGGTGGGCTCGTCCATGATGACGATGCGCGCGGGCTGGGCCAGCGCCTTGGCGATCTCCACCAGCTGGCGCTGGGCCAGCGACAGTTCGGCCACCTGCGCGTTGGGGTTCAGGTCCATGCCCAGTCTGGCCAGCAGCGCGGCGGCGTCGCGGCGCAGTGCGCGGCGGTCCACGCAGCCGGCCCGCTGCGGGAGCCGCGCGGCGAAGAGGTTGTCTGCCACGCTGAGGTTGGGCGCCAGGCTCAGCTCCTGGTGAACGATGGCGATGCCGTGGCGCTGCGCATCGGCGGGGCTGGCCAGCTCGGTGCCGGCACCATCGATCAGCAGCTGGCCGCCATCGGGCCGGTGCACGCCGGCCAGGATCTTGAGCAGGGTGGATTTGCCGGCCCCGTTCTCGCCCAGCAGCGTGTGCACCGTGCCTGCGCGCAGGCGGAAGGACACGCTTTTGAGCGCCTGCACGGCGCCGAAGGATTTGGCCAGCGCCTGGGCCTCGAGCATGGGGGGCGGCGCAACGGCGTCGAGCATGGCACGGCCTGGGTGGCTGTGTGCAGTGGGGCCTGGCATGGCGGGCTCCGCAGGTCCATTTACCTGGCGGCAGCCGTGTACACGCCGGGCAGCACGGGGTGGAATTTTTCCACCGGCTTGCCCTGCAGCAGCTGCGCGGCAATGGCCACGGCTTGCAGTCCCAGCTGGTCGGGGTACTGGCGGATCACGCCCACAAAGGCTGGTTCGCGGTCCACGGCCGCGCGCGCCTCGGCCATGCCGTCAAAGCCGACGATCTTGACCTGCTCCAGCTTTCTTGCGCCCTTGACGCTGGCCAGTGCAGCCAGGGCCGCGTCGTCGCCAAACCCGAAGATGCCCGCGAGATCGGGGTGGGCCTGCAGCATGTTCTGCGAAGCGGCCAGGGCCTCGGCCCGCGTGATGCCCGGCTGCACGGAGACGATCTTCATGCCGGGAAAGGTGGCGATGGCGGCCTTGAAACCCTCCACGCGATCGACCACGGACTGTATGGACGGGTAGTGCAGCACGCCGATCTGGCCCTTGCCGCCCGTGGCGCGGCCCATGAGCTGGCCGGCCAGCACGCCGCCGGCGCGGTTGTCGGTGGCCACGTGCGATGCGACCTCGACCCCGCTGGCGGCAATGTCCACGGTGATCACGGGAATGCGGGCGGCGGCAGCCTTGAGCACGGCGGCCTTCACGCCCCGGGAATCGACGGGAGACAGGATGATGGCATCGACCTTCTTGCTGACGAAGTCCTCCACATCGGAGATCTGCTTGCCCAGGTCCTGGTTGGCAATGCTCAGGTCCAGTTTCAGCCCCTGCCGCGCCGCCTCCTGCTGCATGGCCTGGGCCAGCTCCAGGTAGAACGGGTGCTGCTGCGTGAGCAGGGACACGCCGATGGTGCGGGCAGGGCTGGGGCCGGGGCCCGGCTGTGCAAGCGCCGGGCTGGCCGGCAGGCCGAATGTGAATGCGCCGGCCAGCATGCGCCGGAGAAACGTGTTGCGGTCCATGGCTGTCTCCCTCCCTCTGTCGTTGTGGAAAAGCTCAGGTTCTGGCGAATTCGATGCGGCCCTCGGCCTTGCGGGTGGCCTGCAGCCGGTGGTGCGCCAGCAGATCGAAGGCGCCCGGCTCCATGTCCTGGTGCGCGCACAGGCCGTCGATCTGGGCGATGTCGCAGACCGGGTGCCCGCCCGTGGTGCTGTCCAGATCCAGGGCCAGCGCCACGGCCTTGGTGCTGTGCTCCACGGCTGCCGAATACAGGCGAGCCGCGCCCGGGTCGCGGCACAGCAGGCGGTTGCGGTCGTCGATGCCGCAGATCTCGAACAGGCAGATGTCCAGCGGCCGGGCCCGCAGACCCGCTTCTGCCCCGGGGCCGATGAGGCCGGGCTCGTCGCCGGCCAGCGCGCCGCCCGTGACGTGAATGGCGCAATCGAGAAACTGCCGCGCCGTCGCCACCATGGCCAGGTCGTGCAGCGTCAGCGCAATGCCCTGGCGGCTGGCCAGCAGCGGCAGCACGCGGTGGGTGATGCGGCCGCTGCCCAGGAAGACCGAGGCGTCGTCCTCGATCCAGCCCAGCGCGCCCTGGGCCACCTGGGCCTGCGCCGGGCCTTGCGCGGCGGCAGGGGCGCCGGGCAGCTCGGCGGCCGTCTTGAGCAGGGCCGGGTTGTAGCGCGCCTTGCCGAAGGCGCGCACCACATAGCCTTGCTGCTCAAGGTAGTGCAGGTCGTTGCGGATGGTGACGGTGGAGACGCCGAAGAGCACGCTCAGCGCCTCCACCCGCACCTCGTCGGTCTTGCGCGCCAGCTCCACGATCTGCAGCCTGCGCTTGAGTGAACTGTTGCCTTGGTCCTGCATGGATTCTTTCGATTCGAAAGTTTTTTATTTCGTATCGAAAGTTTCCCTGCGTGCAAACGCCACGTCAAGCGCTCCCCGGGTATTCACCGGGGCGTCCGCTTCGGGGAGGGCTATCGGCTGGCCACGCCCAGGTTCACGACCACCGGCCGCTGCAACTGTGCCGTCCAGGCCCGGTAGGTCCGGTGGGCCAGGGCGTTCAGCACGGGAATGCGCAGGTCCAGGTGGCGCAGGATCTCGCTCTCGGTCTGCGCCGCAGGGCCGCGTGCGCGCAGCAGCTCGTCATGGCCTTCGGTGCACCAGGCGGCCACGCTGGCGGCGGTCACTTCCATGTGGCCCTGGAAGGCCCAGTGCCGGCCGTGGCGAAAGCCCTTGTTCAGGCAGTGGCTGCCGTACATGGTGCGCACGGCCCCGCGCGGGATCTCGAAGGTGTCGTAGTGCCAATGGAAGATCGTCGCCTCGCGCGGCAGGTCCATGACCTGCTGGGCGGCGGCCGTCACCCAGATGCGGCTCCAGCCAATGTTGGGGCAGGGGTTGCGCCAGACCCTGGCGCCCATGGCACGCGCCAGCATCTGTGCGCCAAAGCAGTGGCCGAGCACGGGGATGTCGCTGCGCAGCGCATCGGCCAGCAGGGCCTGTTCATCCTCCATCCACGGCAGGCCCTCGTTCACGCTGTGGTTGCTGCCCAGCACCACGATGCCGCTGTAGTCGGCGGCGTGCACAGGGGCTGTGCCATCGAGGGCGGGCTGCAACAGTCGGTAGGGAATGCACTGCTGCTCCAGTTGTTCACGCAGAACGCCGGGGCCCTGGGCGGATTCGTGCTGGAGGATGGCGACAGGTCTCATGGCGGCGCGGCTTCATCGGGAAGCCATTTGTTGTGAGGCCTTGACTCTAGGGACGGCTGCCTCAAGGGCGGATTGTGTTTGCGCACAACGCCATCAAGGCCGCATCAAGGCCGCCCCATGCCTTGCGCAGGCCCAACGCAAAAAGGCGCCACGGCCGTGGCGCCTTTGATGGTGGCAACTACGTCAATCGTGGTGCCGCCCGGAGCGCTGCGGGCCCTCCTGCCTGCCACGGCGGCGCAGTCCCAGCGCCGCCGCGCCCAGCAGGAGCAGGGAGGCCCAGGCCCCGCCCACGGGGATGGCTGCGACGGAGTCGCTGCCTGGGACATCGTCCGCGCCAGGCGTGGTCTTGGTGGTGGTCGCAGTGCTTGAGTCGACATCGCCCGTCGCCTGGGTCTGGGTGACCGTGATGGTCACCGATCCCTTGGGCAGGCCGCTCACGTCTGTGGCAGGAGTGGTCCAGTGGCCATTGCCATCGCAGGGCACGGTCACCACCACGGCCTTGGGTGCCGTGCCGATGGTCACCGTCACGCTGCCGCCGCCGGCCGTGCAGGTGCCAGAGAGGATGTAGCCGCCCTGGTTGCCCGCGTCTATCGGGGGAGGATTCACCACCGTGACCGAGGGTGTGGTGGGCGGCGTGGTATCGACCTTGGTGACCGTGGCATCGGCCGTGCCCGAATTGCCGGCGGCATTGGTCTGAGCCACATGGATGCCCACCGTGCCCGCAGGCAGTGCGCTCACGTCGGTGGCGGGGGTGGTCCAATCGCCATTGCTGTCGCAGGGCGCAGTGGCCACCACCGCGTTGGGCGCCGTGCCTATGGTCACCGTAACGCTGCCTGCGCCGACTGTGCAGGTGCCAGAGAGGATGTAGGCGCCCTGGTTGCCAGCATTGATCTGGGGCGGGGTGCCCACTGTGACCACAGGCAGCGTGGTGTCTGCCTTGGTGACGGAGACATTGGCGGTCCCTGTATTGCCAGCCGCATCGGTCTGGCTTGCCTGGATGGGCACCGTGCCCGCAGGCAGCTCGCCCAGGTCGGTGGCGGCAGTGGTCCATTGGCCGTTGCTGCCGCACGCTGCGATGGCTTCCACGGAGTTGGGCGCCGTGCCGATGCGCACCCTGACATCGCCATCGCCGGCCGTGCAGGTGCCCGAGACGGTGTAGCCGTGCTCATTGCCGGCATTGATCGCGGCTGCGTTGTCCACCGCGACCACGGGTGCCGTCGTGTCCGTGGCTGCGGCCGTGGTCTTGGTGGTGATGACACTTCGCGTGCCGGTGTTGCCGGCCGCATCGGTCTGGGTGGCCGTGATGTCCACCGGACCCAGGGGCAGGCTGGCCACATTGGCAGCGGGTGCCGTCCAGGCTCCGGCTGCATTGCAGGCCGTCGTCATGGTCACGAACTTCGGGGCCGTGCCGATGGTCACCTTCACATTGCCATCGCCCGCGGTGCAACTGCCTGCGACGATGTAGGCGTCCTGGTTGTCTGCATTGATCACCGGGGACGTGGTGATGTCTACCGCAGGTGGCGTGGTATCTCCTTGCGCTGCGGTGCAGTCGGCAAGCGAGGCTTGCGAATGGCCCAAGACGAGGTTGACGTCGGCGAGGGTGGGTATTTTCGCGCCAATGCGCAGGGCATTGACTTCCATTCCCCCATCCACGGGAGTTTGCTCATTGAAAACGATTTCCAGGATTCCGGTATTCAGTCCGGTATTGGGGGATGGATTCAGTGGAATTGGGACAGGGATACCGAGCACGGAGATGCTCAGGTTCTCGATGGTCGCGGCCCCGGTAGGCTGGACGGCGCCATTGACGCAGGTTGCCTGCACTTGGGACTGCAGCACATCAGCCTTGATGGCCACGACGCCAGCGATGGACAGGTTGATGTCACTGATGCCTGCGGTTGTTTCGACGCGGTTTTGCGCCAGCGAGCTCCCGGTGCTTGCCGAGAGCACACCCGCCTTCAATGAAATCAAGCTGTCGGTGGCGCCCCCGATGTCTGCAGCAAGCATTTTCCCGGAGACATTGAACGCCGGCGGCGCACTCTGCAGTCCGGTATCTACCAGCGGGATATCCAGCCCGAGGTCTACCAATGAAACGCCGGCCTTCACTTCCAGCGCATAGCCGCGACCTTCCCCTGCCGAGGCGGCCCATGCGGTGCCACCCGTCCCCAAAACGATTGTGCAGCTGACTGCCATTGCCGCCGTAAAGCCGGCCAATTTCCGTCGATTTCCCGCGCCACGCTTTTGCATGCCATCGCCCTTTCATGAGTTCCTGAATTGAATGACCATCAAGCCGATGAATGGCTTGCCTGTTTTCAAAAGCGGAATCTAAAGGGTTGATTGCGTTTTGTAATGATCTTTTTGATGAAAATCGGATTTTCAGAGTCGTCCTAGGATTATTGAGGAAATGGGATTTATCCTAGGAATAGCTTATTTGATCTCGGATGTTTCTGATTGATTATGAAAATACCGTTTTTCAAGAGCTTCTGAGAAGTGTCCTGGCCGGGTTTTCGAGGCGCCTGGCATGCCCCCGCAATTTGTCCTGCGCAGCAATTCGCCTGTGGCCTTGCCGCAGGGTTGGACAGGTGCGGCCCAGCACGCAGGGGGCCGCAGCCGGGGCGCGTTACGGCTTGGGTTTTTGCCTGCCCAGGCGCAGCTCGCTGACCAGCACCCCGCCCACGATCAGCGCGGCCCCCAGAATTGCCAGTCCCGGCAGCCGGTCGCCGGCCATGCGTCCCACGATGCCGGCCCAGACCGGCTCGCTGGCATAGATCACGGTCGCACGCGTGGGCGACAGGGACTTCTGGGCCCAGTTCATGGTCAGCTGGATCAGGATGCTGGCGCAGGCCATGGCCACCGCGGCGGACAGCCAGACCCAGGAGAAATCGGGCACGGATTCGCCCGCCACCGGCATGGCCAGCAGCGCCATGACGCCGGCCGCCAGCAACTGCACCGTGGTCACGCGCCGCGCATCGACCTTGCCCGCGAAATGCCCGATCAGCAGCACCTCGGCCGCAATGGCCAGCGTGCTCAGCATGGTTGCCATCTCGCCCACGTTCAACTCCATGCCGCCGGACTCCGGTCCCGCCACCAGCATGAGTCCCGTGAAGGCCAGGCCAATGCCTATCCAGCTCATCAGGCGCGGCGGCTTGCCCATCACCAGCCATTGCACAAGAGGCACCAGCGGCACATACAGCGCCGTCAGAAACGCCGACTTGCTGCTGCTGATGGTCTGCAGCCCAAAGGTCTGCAGGCCATAGCCCAGGAAGATGCTGGCGCCGATGGCGATGCCTGCCACCAGCTCGGTGCGCGTGAGCCCGGCCATGGCCTTGCGGAACACCAGCAGCCCGATCAAACCCGCCGTGACAAAGCGCAGGCCCACAAAGAACAGCGGTCCGCTGTACTGCATGGCCAGGTGGACCACGAGAAAGGTGCCGCCCCAGACCATGGTGACGGCGATCAGGGCCAGCTCCTGCCGGCTGAGCAGCGGCGTGCGCGAACTGTGAGAAGATGACGTGTGCAACATATTGCGCAGATCATATGAGAAATATATTGCACAGCGCTGGCGAGCGCTCCGATGTCCTGGCTTTCGTCAGCGAAAACCTGCGCCGCCTGCGCCAGCGTGCAGGACTGAGCCAGGCGGCCCTGGCCGAGGCCGCAGGCCTGAGCCGGCGCATGGTCGTGCAGCTGGAAGGCGGCGACACCAACATCAGCCTGTCCAGCCTGGATCGGCTGGCCGACGCGCTGGGCGCCAGCTTCATAGAAATCGTCAGCGACCCGGCCGCGCAGCGCCTGCGCATGGACGCCATGGCCTGGCGCGGCACCCGGCCCGAAAGCCAGGCCATGCTGCTGGGCAGCGTGCCTGCCACGCGCGAGGCCCAGCTGTGGTCCTGGTCCCTGGGCCCCGGCGAACGCTACCAGGCCCAACCCGACCCGGAAGGCTGGCATGAAATGATCGTCGTGGTCGAAGGCCGCCTGCTGGTGGACCTGAGCGAAGGCCCCATGACCATCGAGGCCGGCGACTATGCCATCTACGGCAGCGCCCAGGACTACGCCTACGTGAACCTGCACGAAGGCGTGACGCGGTTCATTCGCAATGTGATTTCCTGAGGGCGTTGCAGCGGTCTGTGCCGTGCTCTGGGCAAGGCACTGTCGTCAGTGAAATGCGGTGGGCTGCGGTGCCGCTTCAGACTGAAGCCGTGCATACACAGCGCGGACCACCAAAGGATCTGTGCTGCGCAAATCAAAGGAACGGGCAAAGCCGCAGATCGACTCGCCGTTGCGGGTGGCGGCAAGTGCCTGCAGTCTGGTTTTCTCGCGGTTGTTCAACCATGCTCCGCAACTGACCAAGGCAGTGATGGTGAGTGCCGTGGCAGCCGGATGTGCCACGGAAATGGTGCCTGTGGCGCACGCCAAGATTGCAATGAGGCTCGAGAAAGCCAAGCGCTGCAAAACGCCGGGCACGGTAACCGGTACCGTGCGGGCGGGCGAGGGAAGCTGTCGGCGAGAGGATCTGCGCATGGAGAGAGTGCAGCCCGTGAACGGATGCAGGAAGAAAACGATTATTCGTGGCGATCATAGATGCGCAGCGGCTGGGCGCAACGAGGCATGGATTGCCACAGGCGACGGTTTGGTGACCCGCCGCGCCCCAGCCCATGCACCCTTGCGGCCGTCCCTCTGAACAACTGCGCCTTGTCTCCCATACACCGGCGATGGAATGCTGCCGGCCTTGCAGGTGCGCCGTCCTTGCAATTGCGGAACGCCACTGAACACGCAGCGCATCACGCAGATAACTCGTTGATTTCTCACGTCCTATCAAGCCATGCGCCATCGATCTTTAGAGAGATGCGCCACTGTACTTTCGTCTGTACGGAAAACGCGCCACTGTACTTTAGATTTTTTGGCCAGCAACGAGCTATCGGCCGAGGCGCAAGCGCTCAGGGCCGATGTGTGGCGGTGGCGCGGGTTGGCAAGGGCTCTCGTGTGGCAGCTACCGACCCTTTGCGGTCGGTTGAAGTTCGTCCTTCAACGCCTGCTGTGCAACGGTTGCTGCCCAAGGCTTTGCCAGTGACCTCGGCTCAATGTCAGGTATTTTTCTGAGGAACCGGGTAAGATTGACGCGTGCTGAGAAGCACCGCGCATGACAGGCGCATCCCACCCGCCAATGGGAAGCTGGCAACGGCACTGTTAGGAATTCCTTGCACAACCTGGTTTACTTCGGGTTCTCGCGACGGTGGGCGGGTGACGTTCTGCTTGGGCCCGTGGAGTAACACCATGTTGAACACGCCCCCATCGACCGTTGATGGCCTCAAGCGCCGTGCCAAGAAGCTCAGTAAAGCACTGGGCATCCCTCTCCACCAAGCGCAGGCGCAAGCCGCAGTATTCTGCGGCTACCAAACTTTCTCTCACGCCCTGAAATCTCTTTCCGCGAAGCCTTCTGCGGGAAATATACCAATCAATAGTCCGAGGCACAGAATTTATGTTTCGGCCTGGTGGACGAATAGACAAACTGGGCAATCAGGTCGTGAGGTTTGGTGGATTGATCTCAGTACGCCTTATTCGCAGCTCTTGACCCCAACGCAAATGCGACTGCAAGGCGCCTTCGCACGAATTACGCCCATCGCTGAAGACCACCTGTTCATCGACTACAGGCACGACTCTCAGGAGCGTGCAAGGCACTATATTTGCCGTGCGTTGCGCGTTTGGCAGTTTGCGGATGCTACCAAGTTGCGCCCCTCCACGACCCACAGCCGGGTCTACCCTGACGGCAAGTCCAGCAATGCCATTCCGGGCCGAGACCATTACAGTCGCTGGTATGACCCCACGACCAAAGGCTATGTGTTCGTGGACGAACCGTACGAACCCGCCGCGCAGAGCAATGCAGCAGCCCGTGCCCAATGGGGTGAACAGCATCAATTCGATATCGCCAAGCCCAAATGGCCCGGCATGTATATGCCTGGTGGTGAGAACGGGTCCCGTCTGTACTTGGTGGCCAGCAAAAGGAACGGGCCGCCCCTGGCCCCCCTGGTGAAGGCCCTGAACGAGCTACCCACACCTCCAGTGATAGAGGACTGGAAGGGAGATTCGGCTCAAGGGCTCAGCCACTTCGTCAGCCCAGCAGAAAAAGCTGCCCAGACCAAGAAGCCAGAGCTACCTAAGACTCCTTCGGTGCGGACACCCACGCCTCGTGGAAAACAGCCCAACCGGATGCCAATTGAGGTCCATGAGCGCATCGGCCATCTGCTCAAACTCGTCAACGCCGAAACACACTTGCGTGTCGGCGTGCGCAACCGGCTGGTCACACTACGCGGAACGTTGGACAGCTGGATTCAGAGTGAATACAGTTTGAAGGATTTGCCCTTTGAACGTTTTACCGAGGTTTACTTTGGCGATGCACCACCGCCTCAGTCCGTAAAAACCTTGGCGCCTCATCAGCGTGAATCTCACATGGCGTCATTGCTAGAGGTCAAAAGGACTTTGCAGGCCCACTACAAACCTACCAAGGTTCGTTCACTGGCCAATAGTATAGACCAGATGATCAAGTCGCTAGCGACATGGAAATAAACTTGCGTTTTGGGCCAGGCCATCCTTCACCAGGGGTTTCCTGAGTGGAGAACCCAGTTCGCTGATGAAGTGGCCTGGGTTTTCTTACCAGTGGGCTTGGAAGATTTTTGAAGCTCATGCGGAAGGTATCTTAAAAAAGCGGCGGGCCACGCGGATAACTTGGTGATTTCTCACGTCCTCGCAAGCCATGCGCCATCGATCTTTAGAGGGATGCGCCGCTGTACTTTAGATTTTTTGGCCAGCAAGGCTGAGGAGCTAGCTATCGGACGAGGCGCAAGCGCTCAAGGCCGATGTGCGGCTGCGTCGCGGGTTGCCAAGGGCTCTCGTGTGGCAGCTACCGACCCACAAGAGACATTCATCTCTCAGACGGAAGTACCGTTGAGCAAGCTATGCGAATGTGACATATTGACTCTGCAACTGTAGAGTTCAAAATCAATATGCCGACCATCAAACTCACGAGTTGTGAGATCGAATTCTCTCAAACCTTGATAACAGTTCCTGCTGATGGCTCTGACGACTGGGATTGGATGTGCACAAACTGGATGGACATCCCCCAAGTAATTTAAATTTCTCAAATGCAAGGCTGTGCAAACGTCACGGGCCTGACCGGACGTGCCCCATACTATGGGGAACACTTGATTGCCGAGATTAACCCACGCATTTTTTCGCTACCTGAGTTAATTGACTATGTCATAGCATCTGCTGTTAACGATTATAGCAGAAAGGAAAAAGTCCGCTCTGCTACTACAGTCAAAACCATGGCTTGGGGTAATGTGGTTACACGTTCATGGGAACTGCGTGGATATGCACCCGGAGGGGATGAAAGCTACATCCTTCCCAGTAAGGGTTGTGCAGTTCACATTGGATTTCTACGTCTTGACTGGGAAAATTTAACGTGCACTTTGCTGATCTGAAGTTGCCTTTTATTGGCTATTTAGTGACTGCTGATGGCCGACAGTGACCGACTGGACACGACCTTACTCGGGCCTTCGCATGCTCCGAAAAGTCATATAAATCGGCTGATCGCACATCGCCGGGGCGCTTTGTGCGTCAATTCAAATCAACACCGCGAAAAGCTGCTATTTCCATCGGATATCCTGACGACAGCACGAACTGCTCGAGTGACATCTTCGAGTCGCGAAAATCGTCGCCTTGCCAATTCGTGCGCCCAAGCGATAATTCCGGGAGAGGATAAATAAGATGCTCTCGTGATTGCCAGGACGTCTGGTGATTCGTAGTGACGAGAAGCCCACATTGACCACTTTGAGGAATGATCACGATTCGAGGGTATGCAGCTTGCTTCCGTAAATGATCTAGGAGAGAACCAATGCGAGTTAGAAATTCCACTGATGCGATAAATATCGACGATATTCTAGGAATTCCTCTGTCATCATATTCCAAATGACTAAAAGTCGCGGCATTTCCCATCAGTTTTTCGCCCTCCAAGAGGCCAAATTGAAACGCAACGAACTCCGAATTAGATTTATAAAACCAGTGATAAGATCCATTTATTGAGCGGCGAAATACGGTGCCTGTCGGCGCATCAATCGGTTCTCGACTGACATACCATACCGGAAGCCTGCCTAAAACACGACATGCAATCTTATCATTATCTCTAATTTCTATTTCCCTTTGATGGGAATACGAATGGAAGGCATATGAATTTGCAATAATTTTTGAAAGCCATTCGTTCGGGATATCTTTCAACCCTCGAGAAGAAGGAAAATTAGAGATATTCATTTTGAAATTATCCAGCTCTTCCGCCATCCACCCAACTCCGCCATCTTTAGACTGGATATTAGGACTGGTTCGCCTTTCAATGGATCAGAAATCACAAGCATATCATCCATTTCATCATTTTTCTCTGCTCCAGTGATCAGCACTACATGCGCCGAGCGCCCATTGTAATGCTGGAAATATGCTTGTACGGGCTTTCCTTCTTTCAGCCAATCACGTATACCAGAAAAACTTAGCACACCATCTATTTCAAAAGTTTTAATGTATTTGAAGTGATGCCAATCATTCGTTATATGGCCTGGGGATCTTGGCACGTCACAGCTCTTCCCTTTACAAACCTGATTGCAGCTTCCACAGTCAGAAGACTGGCGCTGAACATATTCGCAAAATTTCTTTCCATCTTTGTTCCATGCCCCTACCATTGCCATACAAGTGGCCCAACAAACAGAATCCCCTGGCTGTTGTATGTGAGGTATCGGCAGAGTCGCGCTGTGCAGGTGCTTCAACATAGCCAACGCAGCAACCATATCAATCTCGTGTATCTCTGGCATCAAGACTCCTATATAAAATCGCTCAGACTGATATTGAAAAATCACAACCATTTCTCGAAAAATGCCGACTTCTGGCTATTTTTCGCCCGAAAGCATAACGATTTATCAATCCAAAAATCACACATTGTCACATACTGGTACGAAGATCTGCTTTGGGGCATTAGTTGCACTTCGTTGAATGTCCGTTCTTGGCCGACAGCTGTCCTTGTGCGAGGGCATGCCTTTCTACGGAGCGCTAAGCGGCCCTGGTGTCGCGCATAAGCCTCCCTGTAGCGTGGGGCATGGTGGCCGCGACATCCCCGGGAGCGCGCCACTCAGGCTCGATTTGAGCTATCCAAACGATGCTCACCCCTCATCGCGCCAGTGAGGCAGGGCGGCCGAGCACTCGAAACCACCCCGCATAGGTCATCGCCAGCGGCTCCGCTCCTCATCCGTCCCCGACCTGGTCAGGCCCCCCGTCATCGCGCCACGAAGGCGGAGCTTCCCTCCCTGACTCCACAGAGGTCACCAGCCGGGGCTTCGGTCTCGTTCGCGCCTGATCGAGGGCAGTCACTCTGCACGGCTGGCTGATCCTGGGTGCGCTCAGCCCCACGGCCAGGGGTGCCCTCGATGCGAGGTTCGGGCACAGCCCGCAAGGCTGCATGGTGATTCAGCGCCAGCCTTTCGCCGGAAGTTCTGTGTGCTCCTGCAGGCCACGCTGAGCCGCTGGCCAGCGCGTGCGCGCCCCGAAAAAACTAAAGATCAGTGGCGGAAAAACTAATGTGTAGTGGCGTTCCGCAGCAATTCCGCTCTTTGCTCTGTATTCCTGGGGTTGATACCTAATGTCTAAGCATGTATAGACAACTAAAGTCATCCCATACCAAGGAGATGCAAATGAGGCGAGGCAGGCTTTTCCGGGGCTGGTACATCGTGGGCGCCGTGCATGTGCTGCTGGCGCTGATCTTTGGCGCGGCCTATTCGTTCGGGGCGTTTTTCGCCAGCATCCAGGCCCAGTTCGGTGCCAGCAGCTTTTCCACGGCCTCTATCTTTTCCCTGACGGCCCTGATCTACTACGGCGTGGGCGTGTTCTCGGGGGCCTGGAGCGACAGGACCTCGGTACGCACCGTCACCTCGGCCGGCATCGTGCTGCTGGCGCTGGGCTTTGTGGCCAGCAGCCTGCTGTCCTCATCGCTGGTGCTGTTCCTTGGCGCCTTCTGCATTCTGGTCGGCCTGGGCGTGGGCCTGGTGTATGTGCCCGCCGTCTCTACCATTGCGCGCTGGTTCGTGCTGCGGCGCAGTTCTGCCTCCGGCATCGCGCTGGCGGGCACCGGGCTGGGCACGCTGCTCGGCCCCGTGGTGGCGGGCGCACTCATGGAGCACCTGTCCTGGCAGCTGACCATGCAGGTCTATGCCGCAGCCATTGCACTGGCCGGCCTGGCTGCGGCGGCCGTCCTGCGCGGCAGGCCTGAGGAGCTGGGGCTGCATCCCGATGGCGTGCCGCCTTCGGGTGTCCCTGCCGCCGGGCAGTCCGCTCCGGGCATGGACCTGGCCCAGGCGGCGCGGCAGGCCCGTTTCTGGTGGTATTTCGCGGCCATCTTTCTGGGCTCCATCGGCCTGTTCCTGGCCCTTATCCACATCAACCCGCTGGCACGCCAGCAGGGGTTGTCTGCCGCGCAGGCCAATGGGCTGATCGGGCTGATCGGCGTAGGCAATGTGCTGGGGCGCCTCGCGCTGGGCCGGCTGGGCGACAGGATGGGGGCGCTGCGCTTTCTGCTGCTGCTCACCGTGTCCCTGGCCGTGCTGTGCGGGCTGTGGTCCATGGCGCGGGGCTTCGTGGCCCTGGCCGGTTTCGCGCTGGTGTTCGGCGCGGCCAACGGCGGCTGCATCGCGCTGTATCCCGCCGTGGCCGCCACCTGGTTCGGCACGCGGAACCTGGGCGCCATTTTGGGGGCGCTGTATGTGGCGGTCGGTATCTCGGCCATGGCCGGGGGCAGCCTGGCGGGCTGGCTGTTCGATATCTGGGGTGGCTACACGCCGTCCATCCTGCTGGCGGGAGCCAGCGCTGCGCTGTCGGCCCTGGCGGTGTGGCGGGCCGAATGCGCTGGGCGCGGTTAAGAAAAGCCTTGTGCAGCAGGCGTGGCTCACAGGGTTGGCGTCTTGCCGCAGTCCCAGGCGATACGGGCTCTGCGAACTGCCGTCGCCGCACCTGCACCGAAGGCGGCCTGGGCCCTTCATGCAAAAGGCCCTGGCTCTTGCGAGCCAGGGCCTGCCGTGCTCCCGGGCGGCCCGCGTGTCAGCGCCGGGCCGTGAACACCTTCCTGCTGCGCAGGGCCAGGCCTCCCAGCAGCCCGGACAGCATTGCGAGTGCCCATCCACCCAGGGAGGGAATGGCCTGCGCGCCGCCGGGTGCCACGGCAGCCACCACGGGAACGAACGGATCGCTGACGGTGCCCGTGGCCGGGTTGGTATCGCCCAGACCGTTGTCGGTGATGGTGTAGCTGACCGTGGTGCGGGCAGCGTTCAGGACCACGTTCAGCGAGGTGGCTGCATTTGTGGGGTCGAACCAGCCTCCTGCTCCGTCGGGCTTGCGGAACTGCACGCCCACGGGCAGCGGGCTGGGGTAGACCAGGGTCATCGTCACGGCGCCCGTGCACTGCTCGGCCGTGAAGGCGAATTGGCCGTTGGGCGCCTGCAGGCCTGGCGGTGTGGACGCTGCAGGGCCGAAGCCACCGGTGGCCTGCAGCGTGCAGGTGGCACCGCCGCCGGACAGCGTCGCTGTCGGCGTGCCGGCCATGCCGGGCACGCTGCCTGGCGCGCCCACCAGCTCCAGCTTGCGCGGCGTGGCTTGTACCGCTGCGGAGTCCGCGCTGGTCTGTGCGCCGTTGGTGGCCTTGACGGTGAAGTTGTAGACAAATCCATTTGTCAGACCCGTCACGACGATGGGCGATGTGGTGCCCGTCTGCGTTGTCACGGAGGGGGCGCCGGGTACCGCCACTGGTGTGGCGGTCACGGTGTAGCCGGAAATGGGTGCACCGCCGCTGCCCACGGAGGCCGTGAAGTTCACCGTGGCCTGGGCGTCTGCGGCAGTGACGGTGCCGATGACGGGGATATCAGGCGCGATGGCGTTCACGGCAAAGCTCTGCGTGACCTGGGGTGCGGCGCTGATGGCGGCATCGCCGGCCTGGTCGGCTGCAATGGTGCAGCTGCCTGCGGTCACGAAGGTCAGCGAGCCCGTTGGCGTGATGGTGCACACGCCCGTGGTGGACGATGTGAAGCTCACCGGATAGCTGGCGCCTGCGCTGGAGGTGGCTGTCAGTGTGGGTGTGGTGCCGAAGTTGTAGCTGGCAGCGGGCGTGAAGCTGATGGTCTGCGAGGCCCTGGGCGTCACGGCGTTGGATGCAGCCGAGGGAGAGCCTGGCCCGGCAGAGTTGGCGGCCGTCACCGAGAAGGTGTAGGCCGTGCCATTGATCAGGCCGGGCACGGTGATCGGGCTGCTGCCCGTCGCCGTGAAGCTGCCCGGGCTGGATGTGGCGGTGTAGGTGACGGCGGCTCCCCCGGTGGAGGCGGGTGCGGTGAAGCTCACCGTGGCCTGGGCATTGCCGGCTGTTGCCGTGCCGATGGTGGGCGCTCCCGGCGCGACGGCGTTCACGGTGAAACTCTGCGCGACCTGGGGCGCGGCGCTGACGGCCGCATCGCCGGCCTGGTCCGCGTTGATGGAGCAGCTGCCAGCCGTCACGAAGGTCAGCGAGCCCGTTGGCGTGATGGTGCACACGCCCGTGGTGGACGATGTGAAGCTCACCGGATAGCTGGCGCCTGCGCTGGAGGTGGCTGTCAGCGTGGGTGTGGTGCCGAAGTTGTAGCTGGCAGCGGGCGTGAAGCTGATGGTCTGCGAGGCCCTGGGCGTCACGGCGTTGGATGCAGCCGAGGGAGAGCCTGGCCCGGCAGAGTTGGCGGCCGTCACCGAGAAGGTGTAGGCCGTGCCATTGATCAGGCCGGGCACGGTGATCGGGCTGCTGCCCGTCGCCGTGAAGCTGCCCGGGCTGGATGTGGCGGTGTAGGTGACGGCGGCTCCCCCGGTGGAGGCGGGTGCGGTGAAGCTCACCGTGGCCTGGGCATTGCCGGCTGTTGCCGTGCCGATGGTGGGCGCTCCCGGCGCGACGGCGTTCACGGTGAAACTCTGCGCGACCTGGGGCGCGGCGCTGACGGCCGCATCGCCGGCCTGGTCCGCGTTGATGGAGCAGCTGCCAGCCGTCACGAAGGTCAGCGAGCCCGTTGGCGTGATGGTGCACACGCCCGTGGTGGACGATGTGAAGCTCACCGGATAGCTGGCGCCTGCGCTGGAGGTGGCTGTCAGCGTGGGTGTGGTGCCGAAGTTGTAGCTGGCCGCAGGGGCAAAGCTGATGGTCTGCGTGCCCTGGGGAGTAACGTTGTTGGACGTGGCCGCAGGGCCGGTCAGTCCTGCCGAGTTGGTGGCCGAGACGTTGAAGCTGTAGCTGATGCCATTGGTCAGGCCGGGCACGGTGATGGTGCAGGCCGCCGGCCCTGGGCAGGATCCGGTCTGGCCTCCGCCCCCGCTGGCCACGGCGGTATAGGTGGAAATGGCCGAACCGCCGTTGCTGGCCGGGGCAGCGAATGTGATGGAGGCCTGGGCATTGCCGGCCGTGGCCGTGGCACCCGTGGGAGCACCAGGGGCCACCGGAACGGCGACCGTGTGAGTCCCGCCGCTGTTGAAGGACGCAGGCGGCCCGTTGCCCACGCTGTCGGCGATGTTGGTGCTGCCGTTCAGGTTGATCTTGATGGTGCCGGTGCCCGTGATGCCCGAAACGTTGACGTTGACGGAGCTGCCCGTGCTGGCCGAGACACTGGATATGGTGCCTGAAGCCGTGCCCGTACCGATCAGGGTGAAGTCGTCGGTGGAGATGTTGGTGACTGGCTTATTGAAGGTTGCCGTGAACGCCACGCTGGCATCGCCCGGGGCTGGCGAGCCGCTGACGGCGATGCTGCTGACGGCGGGGACCAGGGTGTCCACGGTGGCGTTGGCGGTGCTTGCCGTGGTGGTGATGTTGCCGGCGTTGTCCACGGCGCTGATGCTCGCATTGAGGTTGTTTCCTGCAACCCCAGCCGGCAGCGGGTGGGTGGCTGTCCAGATCCCGGCGGCGTTGGTGGCCGGTATGGCCACCGGGCCGTTGAAGGCGGACAGGTTGATGGACACCGCACTGATGGTGTCAGTGTTGTTGTCGCCCGCAGCAGTGTTGTTCCACTGGGCGATCACGGTGTCACCGGCCTTGAAGACGCCACCCACGCCCGACGCTCCCGACAGGGCGATGTTGCCAGGGGTGACGACAGGGGCAATGGTGTCTACCGTGGCATTGGTGGTATCGGCCGTGGTCGTGCTGCCGCCGGCATTGGTGGCCGTGACGCTGACGTTGCGGTTGGTGGCGTCGATTGAGCCGGCGACGATGGTATAGGCCGCTGTCCAGACGCCGCCGGAATTGGTGGCCGTGACCGCTGAAGGCCCGCCGAACTGGCTGAAGTCCACCGTGACGCCGGTGATGCCGCTATTGTTGTCGCCGCCGGCGCTGTTGTTCCAGCTGGCGATGACGGTGTCATTGATCTTGTAGGCGCCACCGGTGCCGGATGCGCCCGAGAGCGAGATGCGTGCATCGGTCACCGTGGGCGCCGGGGGGGTGTCGATGGCGTTGGCGATGGTGAAGTTTCTGAACTCCAGGAAGGCCGTCTCATTGGCAGCGCAGGAACCTTCGCAGTCAAAGTACAGCTTGAAGCCCTGCAGCTTCACCCCAGCGAAGGCCGCCAGTTGTGCGGGGCCGAACATGAACGCCTCACTGCTGGCTCCAGCGGAGTTGACGGCGGCCGATTGGATGGTTCCGCCGCCGTGGACCGTTCCCACGATACGCAGATTGGTGAATTCGCCCGAACCATACTCACCGGCGTTCAGCCCCGTCAACTCGAAGGCCGTGGTATTGGAGCCGTCGGCTTTGACATACAGGTAGTGGCCGCTGTTGTCGTTTGCCGCATTGGTCAGCATGTAGGAGATCCCTCCTGCATAGATTCCGACGTTGGGAGTGGATCCGTTGCCGTTCCTGGCGGTCAGGCGGAAGTCGGTGGTACTCAGTTGTGGCGACAGTGCTCCCGACCATCCTGCGAAATTCCGGGTTCCATCGGCTGCGACCAGCACCTCGGAGAAGTCCGCCCTGGCCTTGTCCGAGAAAGCCACCGGGGTGTCGATGTGGCCGCGCTGGATCTCCAGGGTCCAGTCCGCTCCCAGGGCCGGGCTGCCGGTCGGATTGCTGGAGGCAGCGACATCGAGCCCCGTCTGCCGATGGACGATGTCCAGCAGGGCAGCCCCCTTGTCGCCGGCCGCCAGATCGCAGCCGTAGAACAGCAGGTCGCCGCCTGCGCGCACTGCCTGGCGCAACGCGGCCAGCGCCGACGGCTGCTGCAGGACGCTGTCGGAGGTGACACGGCTGCTGCCGAGCTGCAGTTCGCCATCCCAGGCGTGCGAGACCACATGGACCGCGGCCAGGTCGCGGTAGTTGCTCAGGGCGGCGGCCAGCTGAGGGAGTCCTGGCCGCGATGGATCGATCTCCACGGCCGCCACGCCGGGCCTGAGCCCGCGGTACAGGGTGGCCTTGTCGGCCACCGCCCCGTCGATCACCACCAGTTCGGAAATGGCCGCAGGCTGAACGATGTCCAGGCCTGCCGCATCCGTGGCCGCCGGGGGGCGATGGGGCTTTGCATGGTGGGGCCTGTCGAAGGCGCGGCTGGAGGCATCGAGCTGCAGGCGCGCATGGCGCCCCGGCTGGTAGCCGCCACGCATCAGGTATCCGCCGGCCGGTGTGGCCGCCGCATGGGCGGCGAAGGGAAACAGCAGCGAGGAAAGGCCGCTGAGCAGGGCACGGTTCATGGGGTCTCCTCCGGTATGGGTCGTTTCTGGGTGTCTGCCCTGCGCGGGGCGATGATGCCTGCCTCGGTTCCCGCCTGGTCCTGCCAGAAATCCATGTCCTGGTACTTGGCGAACAGGTCGGGAGGAAGAATGCTGCGGCGTGCCTTGAAGGCCACTTTCCTTTGGACGTCGTGCAGGCCCTTGACGCCAAGGTTCAGGTCGAACTCGTTCTCGGAGTACTCGACATT
This sequence comes from Delftia sp. RIT313, assembly GCF_000632165.1. Classification (NCBI taxonomy): domain Bacteria; kingdom Pseudomonadati; phylum Pseudomonadota; class Betaproteobacteria; order Burkholderiales; family Comamonadaceae; genus Delftia; species Delftia sp. RIT313. The sequence continues at coordinate 34,506 of NZ_JFYT01000056.1, forward strand.
GTCGAAATCGTGTGCGAAGGCGGGTTCGCCGAGGAAGCGGTAAATGAGTTCCAGCGTGCGCCCGGGATGCTGCGTGAGCAGGTCATAGTCCACCAGCAGCAGGCGCTCGGACAAGGGGCCGTAGTAGGCTTCCTTGAGCGCCGTCCAGGCGCCACCCACCGCGCCGGCCGCAGACATCATGGTCTCGCAGCGCGAATACACCGTCTGCCGGCTGGCGGCGTTGAACATGCGGCTGTAGTCGAAGGGGTTCTTGCGATGGATGAGCTCGAAGCTGTCCATGACCCAGGCGGGATTGCGCACGCAGCAGACCACCTTGAAACCCTCCACCAGTTCGGCCAGCTGGTGCAGGCGTGCCGTCCACTGGCGGTTGGTGTCGAAGATCACCGGCTGCGGGATGTCGGCGTAGTAGGCGTCGATCAAGGCCCGGCACATGGTCTTGCGCCGGGCCTCGTTGAAGAAGGGGTAGGACTCGCTGCCGGCGCCCATCTGCTCCAGGACACTGTTGAGCAGCCCCGCCACGGGACTGCTCATCGCGGCATGCATGCGGGGGTTCTGACGCAGGATGCCCGCGAGCAGAGTGGAGCCCGAGCGCGGCAGGCCGGAGATGAAGTGCAGTGTGCGGGGCATGGCGCCGGCTGTACTCAATTGCGTGGCGGGAAAATCCCGTCCGAGATCGCGATGCAGTAGCTCAGCGCGAGAAACGGTTGCCGGTTTTCGTGGGCCGTGGAGCCGCCGCTGGGACCCAGTGTGGTGGGCGCCAGGGTGGTTGAAGGGGCCGCCACATTGGCCTGCATGTAGCGGACCACGCCGGAGCCGCCGCGCGCGTCGAAGCCCAGATAGCAGCCGGTTTCCGGGGATGGCTTGGTTCCCGCATTGTTCAGGCCGATCACCGCATGGTTGTGCGTGGGCATTTCGCCCTGTATCAGCGTCACGGAGTCCGATCCCGCTTGGGTACCTATGGGCCAGTTGGCGTTGGGATCCATCCCCAAGGGCACGCCGCCCTGCAGGTTGGGCAGGCCAAAGGTAGTCTTGCCATCGCCGCCATAGTAGGTACCCAGCAGGGCGAACAGCGCCGAATACCGCTGGATGGGCATCAGTTGGCCGTTGCACAGTGCCCAGCCACGCGGGGCAAAGTAAAAGGCGAATTGGCGGATTTCTCCGAGGTAGTAGTCCATGTGCCTGGCCTTCAGTTGCTGCTTGGGAAAACGCCGTAGAGCGCGATGATGTAGTTGACTGCCGTGCTGCGCATGATGTTGCTGTGCGGCAGGGTGGAGCCGGACAGGGTCACGCTGTTCGGCTTCATGCTCTGGGGGAGGGCGCCGCTGCCGGGCTTGGGCAGATAGAAATTGTCGGTGCCGTTTTGCGCAGGAACCAGGTCCGGCGCCGGCTGCGAGGCCGTGGCGGCCGAGGTGCTGGCACGCAGGTCGTGGGTATGGGCGGGCATATTGTTCTGGAGCAGCGTCACCTCCGCGACGCCGAATTGCTCGCCCATCACCCGGTTGGTCAGGCCCGGGCCCTGCCCCTGGCCCACGGGTATGCGGGCACGCAGGTCGGGCAGGGCGAAGGTGTTCTGGCCGTCGCCCCCGTAGGTGGTGCCAATCAGCGCGAACAAGGTGTCGTATTGACTGATGCTCAGGATGGCGCCATTGCACAGCGCCCAGCCTGCGGGTGCGAAATTGCCCCCGAAAAGACGTATTTCACCGACAAAGTTGTCCATGGTCTTGCTCTCTTGTATGGCCTTCAGTTGCGCGAGGGGTAGACGCCCTGTACCGCGATGCAGGGGTTAAGCACCAGGGAGGGTTGGCAGTTCTCGTGGGGCAGGTTGCCGCCGGTGGGCGAGACCGAGCCCGGATCCAGGGCCACCAGATTGCCGGGCGGTGCGTAGAAATTCGTGGCCGCCGGTGGCGTTGAAGTGACCATGGCCGTGGCCATGTAGTTGTCTGTGAAGGTGGCCGAGTCGCCGCCGCCCGTGCTGGCTGCCAGCATGTGGGTGTGCCCGGGCAGGTTGGAGACCGTCAGGGTGACGTGTTCGCTGCCTGCGCTTGTGCCCAGCGCAACGGGGGGACTGTCGGTGCTGGACCAGTGCATGGAGACCCGGCCACGCAGGTCTGGCAACTTGAAGGTGGTGACGCCATCGCCACCGTACGTGACGCCCAGCAGGCTGAAGAGGGCCTGGTTCTGGGTGATGCCCAGGGTCTGCCCTGAGCAAGCCATCCAGCCCTTGGGAATCCTGTTCCAGGCGAACAGGCGGATTTCTCCGAGATACGGTGTCGTCATGGGGTGTGTTGCCTTTCTGGGGAGGTCATGGAGGGTGGGGTGCGCGCAGGGTCGGCCTGCTGGGGTGCCTGCCACTGCATGTCGAACTGGATGGCATCCGCGCTCAAGGTGGAGAAGCCCAGGCGCCGGTAGAGCCGCTGCGCAGCCGGGTTGGTGGCATCGACACTGAGCGTCACCCGGCGGCCCAGCACGGCGGCACTGCCTTGTACCCAGCGCAGCAGCGCCGTGCCATGTCCCTGGCCGCGCGCGGCCAGTGCCAGCACGATGTCCACGATGTGCAGGTCTGCCGCGCTGTCATGCAGTGTCAAGGCGCCAATGGGTGTGTCGCCGGCCTGGACGACGAGGTGGCTGGCGTGGGGAAAACGGCGCTGGTGGCCTGCCTGCTGGAAGCCGTATTGCTGGTCTATCAGTGCCGCCAGCGCGGCCTGCGGCAGCGGCAGCGATTGGAGATGCGGGCGTGCGCAAAGGAACAGATCCCGCAGCAGGCCCTGATCCTCGGGTTGCGCGGGCCGTGCGCTCAGGCCCCGCGGGCGCAATGCTTCAAGTAGCATGCAGGACCTCCAGGCTATCGAAGGAGCCGGCCCGTCGCAGCAGGTGCGCATAGGGCTCGGCCAGCCGGCTTTCGATGAGATGACGGTCACGGGCGTCGAACACGGCCGCCTTGCTACAGCCGTCGGGTACGAACCGCTGGTCCAGCGCCTTCGCATGCTGGCGCAGGCGCGCCGCCATGCGGGCAAGGGCGGCGTTGCTGCTGGCGAGCCCGAAGCCGTGGGCGATCCGTTCCAGGGTCTCGGGGCCGAGACGGCCGTAGTCCAGCACGGGCAGGCCATGCCTGTCGTGCAGCTCGCGCATGCGCTGCATCAATGCCTGCAGCACCCGGATGCGGTGGTCCAGCACGGAGACGAACGGCTGCCGGTCCGACTGGAGATCAAAGACCGGGGCCAGCCGCGCCAGCGACGGATCGCCCGACATGTGCCGGCCGCATTGCCGGTGGTGGGAGGCCAGGATTTCGACGGGATCGCGCACCAGCAGCAGGCAGGGGACCTGCGGGTACAGGTCGCGCAGCAGCTCCCATTGCAGGAGGTCCCAGGCATTCCACTTGATGACCAGGTCCTGGCGACCGGGTACGGCGGTGCCGATCACGGCCAGCAGGCCGCTGATGGCCTGGCGCTTTTCCTCGGCGCGGAGCGTGGGGTCCAGCAGAAGCTCGGTGAGCACCGGCGGCTCCGACAGCACCATCGTGCTGTCCAGTTCCGACAGGCAGCCCGAGACCAGGGTAGAGCCACAGCGCGAGAGATGGAAGATGAAACCAGCGGGCCGGCGCACCGGGCCTTTCGGTCCCAGGTCTGTGCCCAACCGTGCCAGGGTGGCCAGCGGCGTGCGCGGTCGCAGAAACTGGTTCAGCGGCTGGCGCTGGAGGCAGCGGCCGATGTATTCGTCATGGAAGGGTTCGGTGGCGGGCCCGTCCGGCAGGCACCACTGGATGCTGCGCGTGCGTGCCTCGTACCTGTGGGGCAGCCAGCCGCCGGCCACCAATGCGGCGGCCGGCACGGCGGCCGCCTGGTTCACCTGCTCCAGCGCCTGCATGAGCTGGGCATCGTTCCAGGCGGGAAGACACCACAGCCGGCGCAACTGGGTGAGCAGCGACTCCACGCTCCTGGCCTGCTGGAGCAAGGCCTGTTGCTGGGGGCTTGCAATCAGTTCTGCAAAGGCTGCCTGCAGCTCATGCATGGGCCTGCCCCTTGCCGATGCGGTCGGCCAGCCAGGCGTTGGCAATGCAGTCGATGACCAGATGGGTGCGGTCCTGCGTGCTCTGGTTCAGCACTTCATGCGTGGCGTCGGCGTTGAAGTACCAGAGCTCTCCTGGGGCCATGGGGATCTCCAGGCCTTCCACGATGAACCGCACATCGGGGTGTGTGTAGACGGGCACGTGCAGTCGCGCCTGGCCGTGCTCCAGGCTCAAGCCATGGTCGCGATGCGGCTTGATGGATGAGCCGGCCTTCAGTTGCATCAGGCGCACGGAGCGCAGCGGGCATTGCAACTGGTCCAGCACCTCGCGCATCGCCGGGCTGTGCTGCAGCGAGGGCAGATCGTCCCATTCTTCGTCAGGCGCCTCGATGGAGAAACTCTGAAGAAGAGGGTGGGCCGTCACATGCTGGCGCTGGCAGCGCAGCGGCACCACGCGCCATGCCCCTTCGTAGCCGCGGTGGTTCACATGGTCACACCAGTGTGAGGACAACAGCGCATCGACCTCGTCCCGCAGCCCCTGCAGCCGTACCTCGGCCTCCAGCCGGGCAAACAGGGGTGCGTCTGCGCATGCGTCGGCAGGTGTGCAAGACGGGATGGCCCTGGCATTCATTGCAGTGCCTTGGCCAGCGGCAGGGGTGAGTCCACCAGCGGCACCACGCCACATGCTGCCGGGCCTGGCTCGGCCGCCTGCTCCATCTGCAGCAGCGCCTGTATGCGCGAGACGCAGGCAGCGATGCTGAGCTGGTGCGTGGCCAAGGCCAGGTCCGGAGCAGGGGGCGCCTCGTAAGGAGAGTCGATGCCGGTGAACTGGCGCAGCTCGCCGCGGCGCGCTTTCATGTACAGGCCCTTGGGGTCGCGCTGCTCGGCGACGGACAGGGGAACATCCACGAAGATCTCGAAGAAGTCGCCCTTGTCGAACAAGGCCCGTGCAGCATCGCGCTCGGCCCGGAAAGGGGAGATGAAGGCGGCGATCACGATGGTTCCCGCATCCACGAACAGCCGTGCGACCTCTGAAACCCTGCGGATGTTCTCTGCACGGTCTTCGTTGGAGAAGCCCAGATCGCGGTTCAGGCCCTGGCGGATGTTGTCGCCATCAAGCACATAGGTGCGTCTGCCGGCGGCATGCAGCCGGGCCTGCAGCGCATTCGCGATTGTCGATTTGCCAGATCCGGAAAGACCGGTGAGCCATATGGCGCATGCCCTGTGTCCGTGCAGATTTTCCCTGTCTTGCCTTGTAATGCAGAACGGTTGTGCATGTACGTCGGGCGGTGGGGTATGGCCGGAAAATGGCATGGCTTGGGTGGGAAAGCGGGAAAACGAAAGACGGGTCAATCGGACAGGGCGAATATCTACGAATTGTTAAGAAATTTCAAGAAAAATTACTGACGGCACCATTTGCTACTTCGCAATGCGAACGCATCCGTCTCCCCTGGGAAATACGTGTCGTAGCGTCCTGTCAGGGGAGTGGGGAGTGTCAATAGCCATTGGCGAAGGTTGTTGGCTATTTATTTGTCTCAAGAAGGTGTTTTCAATAGCTTTTCCTGAAAACGTTTATCGACTATTCTCGCAAGTGAGATTCTGGTTGAAATGGTTTTTCATTTTCATTAATACCAATTGCTCCAATGAATATCCCTGAAATGAGAGGAAGCCGCGATCATAGGAGCCGCACGGAAAGTGGTATATCACTGGAAATAGGTATTTGTATGGGACGCTCCGTTGCCGGCATCAAGTTCATATCGGCTGCCGAGCGTTCCTGCGCGTGCACGGGCCCGCAGCCCTTTTTCCAGCCGGCGCCGGCAGGTCACGTGTGATGGAGGTTGGAAGCAGGACCGCTGCGTGTATGTCGCCCGAAGGGGCTGCAGGCGGCGCAGGCAGCGAATGGCGGGTCCCGGCTGCGACCCGAGGCCATGGCAGAGGCCGGCCATGCCTGCGAGCCGTTGAGCGACAGAGGGCTGGCAGCGCTCCTACCGGCAGGAGGCAGGGGAGATTTCCCGCGGCAGCATGAAAAAAGCCCCTGGCTCTTGCGAACCAGGGGCTTCTTGTTTGGTGCCCGGCGTTTGTCAAGGTAGTTGTCGCTTCAGTCGTCAGGCCACTCGCCTGACCGAGGAGCAGTTGCAGCACGTGGCCGAGCAGCTGCCTCGCAAGAGCCGCGGCCGACTCGACATGGTTGGCGCCCGCGTTGCCGAGTGCCGGTGACAGATGAAGCGCCGCATGCAGATCCTGTGCAGCCTGCCGCAGTACAGCCGCCTGGTGGACACGCACGCCGGCTTCATGCCCTGGGTGCTGGCGCAGGGCATGAAGAATGCCCGCGCCAAGCTGACCGACGTGCTGCTGTGGTTGTGCGACCGCAAGTGCCCAGGCTGTGGCGGCGTCAAGCTGGGCAAGATGGCGATCTGCGAGACCTGTAAGGACTTTGGCACCCGTGAAGTGCCGCACGAAGCCGAGGGCATGCTGATCTCCGAGCACATTGGCGAGCATGTGGACCGCGCCCGCTGCGGCACCATCGCCGCGCTGAAGCTGATGAAGGGCCTGAAGGTGGTTGCAGCCCAGGCGGTGAGTCTGGCAAGACATTGAAGCGATGGGGGGAAACATCACACGTCCCTAAAGATCACTAGCCCGCTGGCAATGCCTGCGGGCTTTGTTTTTCTGGGTACAGAGCGAATGAATGTTGCGAAGGCGGGAGAGCGCCTTCCCTTACGCCGCGCCGGCTGAGTGGACCACAGGTGCGAGTGAGCAGCAGGGAGTACAACGAAGGTGAGGCGAGGTGCTTCTATCTTCCTCATCTCTGGGGAGAGTGCCATGACTTCATCGATTTCGCTTAAGTACCTGCTGGGACGGCCCGTTGACCCGGATCTTGTTGAGCAGGCCGTTCAGGGGCATGGTGTGCCCTCGCAAGATCCTGATCCCTCCGCACAGATTCGGATGACCAAAGAGGAGTCATCCCGGGAATCAAAATCAACCATGGTGGCCGGCTTCATGATGCTTGGCGCAGTGATGGGTGCGGGAGTCGGCGCCGTAGCTGCTGGCCCTGTAGGCATTTTTGTTGGCGGCGCCCTTGGAGGCTTGATAGGCGCTGGAGCTGGAGAGGCAGCGGGTATGGCGACAGTAGCGCGTGAGGCCTGAAGGCGTCCTACCTGCCATAAATTCTTCTTGATACGCTTCGTATCCCTCCCCTGCTGGCTTAGTCCAGCAGTTACCTACCCTGGCTTGCCTTGGTAGGTTTTTTTTGCAGTGACCCCGCTGAAGCTGCCTGGTCAGTTGCGGTCAAGCTGGGCGAGGTAGTGGCAGATATCAATCCGCGCGTCATACACCGCAGACAACCAATTTCCCGCTATCGGATGAGAGCCGGAGGTTGGCTTCAGGTGCAGAGCTGCCTCATTGACTGCAGGGGAAAAAAATGCAGCAACTGCGCAAGCTGGGTCCTTCCCGGCGCGACGCGTGGCAGCGGCATCGGCCTTGAGATCCCTTTTGAGCGCGATGTATTGGTCCCTGATCTGCTCGACCCGTGCGGTGACCGTTTTGTTGTCGCCGATTGCGTGCAACAGTAGCGTGCAACGCTCCTCGTAGCTGCGTAGCCGCAGCCGGATGGCGTTTGTATCGGCGTGGTCGAATGGCTCGGTCATCGGACCAGTCTATAGAGAACGTTAAGTGACTCATCCCAGACCCGGGGAGTACACATGTTCGCTCAGTGGTTTGCGCCACTTTCGGGTGGCTTTGTTGTTTCCGCCGCCATCAGACGCATCCATGCAAAGCATGGATGGCATGGGGGATGCGAGGCTTGCGAGTGTGCAACGGCACTCGCCGCCGAATCGCTCAGCTCTCTGCTACGTCGATGAGCAGGGAAAGGTAGTTGTCAAGAGCGCGTTCGGTTGTCGCGAGCTCCAACTCTGGGCCACCGGTAGAAGTTCCGATGCGGATGGCGTCTCGGTCAATCAGAAGCGCCTCATGAGCGTGGGCTGCTTGCTCAGGTGTGATGGTCTCAATCAGCCGCACCACGACAGTGGCCAGCGCGCTCAGTTCACCGGCGAGCACATCCATACGTTCATTGTTCAAAAATTTATCCCAGTAGATTTAAAGATGCATCTTAACTGGCGGCCATAGGCAGGCGGCATCCTTATGTCCAAGCTCCAGACATTGAAGAGTACGCTGCCCGTGCTGGACAACCGTCGCGTGCAGACGATGCAGGCCGGCAGCTGGCGCACCAGCGACCAGACGGCCGCGCAGCGGGGCTACGGCTACAAGTGGCAGAAGGCGGGCGAGCAGTTCCTGCGCGAGCATCCGCTGTGCCTCATGTGCCAGGTGCAGAGCAGGGTCGAGGCGGCCACGGTTGTTGACCACATCACCCCGCATCGCGGGGACCAGTCGCTGTTCTGGCGGCGCAGTAACTGGCGCTGACCGGCGTTTGTTCCTGCTGCACGTGCGGTAGTGGACCGCTCATGGCCAGGAGCGGTCTCTCGTCTAGCCAGCTCCGTCGAGTGCCCCGCTGACAAAGGGTTCAATCGTCTGCCGGCGCAGAAGGACCATAGCTAGCTCAGCTTCATGCCTTGTGAAGAACGGAACGGGCGGACTTGACCCTCTGATGTCAACCTCTGTCAGATGCCAAGCCCCGGCGCTTTCGGTCAGCTGAATTCCCCAGTCGCCAAACTCCTTTGGCAAACCCTCCGACTCGATGTAGCGCAACACCTGGTTTCAGCAACGCGTCGGCCTGCGACAGTCGAGCCGCCCTGGTCGAGATCGACCGCCGCGAGGGCTACGAGGTGCGGCTGCTGGCCGAGCTTACAGCCTGCGTGCGACCCCTGATGACGCGTCTAGTCTCAAAGCAGAAGTAAGTGCAGTAAATTATCTGACAACTTCAAATAATCTGATTAGCAGCGGTTCTCTTGATTTATTTGGCTTTGCTGCGGAGTAACAACGACAAAAAGGCGATCATCGAAGACAAAGCGACTAATCCAAGTTCACCAATGGTTGGTACTGCAGTGATTGTCGGTTTGGGAGGAGTTATGTTTGTAAGGGTGACATTGCCAGTCGATGTTCCGCCTCGGCCATCAGAAATCTCATAATGAAATGAGATAGGATCTGTAGTATTGCCAGAGGGGGAAAAAGTGATTTCTCCTGCTGCCGAGACTCCGATGCTTCCGCCTGTTATCAAAATGTTTGATGGAGTACCGCGAGTAATTGGATTTCCATTAATACTGGTGATTTGCAAAGCATCCGAATCTGTGTCAGTATCGTTCGCCAAAATATTTAGTATGGTGGGCGAGTTAGGTATAGAGTATTTGTCCGGATTGGCTATCGGCAGATTGTTCTGGATTTTTGGATTGGTGTAAGTCTGGAAGTTGTGGAAGCCGACAACTTCACCCGTTGAATCAATGCCCACCCAGCGAATCTCTTTTATGAAGAGACCAGCCGCAATATCAGAAAGAGACAAAGTCACTCCGAATTTCTGAGGTGGGGAATCAAAAACGTTTGTGGCATCAGAAACTATTGCGCTAGTGCCGTCGCTTGCAAAAATTTGAAGATTAGATCTCTCAAACAAATCATTCCAATCGACAAAATCGAAGCTGAAAGCGGCAATTGCTGAGTTGGCTAGTTTGAAGGAGATGCCGTTGTCTATATTAACTGCAGCATATATTCCGGGAACTGCTGGTGCTCCGGAGTTCCAAAATAGACATTCTTTCGAGAAGTCTCCTGCTCCTGATCCAGAATTCAAGGCTTGACAATATTTTGAAGGAGACCAAGCGGTGCTTGTATTGGGACCGTAAGCTTCTACAGTGAAGCCATTCCAAATATCCGGATTCCCTGCGCTTCCTATGGGCTTCAGGTTTACAGAGGAGCTGAAATCTTCATGGGTGGCGAATGTCCCTGAACCAATGGCAGACAGGAAACCGGCTTGGTCGTCGATGAAGGTTGAAAATGTCGCCGCCTGGCTGCTTGTGACCCAAGAAAAAATCACCAGAAAGGCCAATTCTTTTGGTGTCGGTATTCCAAAACGCATGTTGATCGTCCATAGAGGGAATTTATGAAGAAGGGGAGCGTGATGGAAATCATTCTTATTATCAATAAGGGTTTTTGTGAAAGTTTGTCAAGAGGATTTTGGGGGTACTTAGCCTTTGCTCACTGCTAGCTAGCGGTATGTAAGAGGCCGAGAGTAGGTTCAAACAATCCAGCAACGATTAACGAACAAGCGTCTCGGTACATGATTTTTAAGGGTTAATGCCTACATCTAAATTCCCTGTAGTTGTTGTGAGAAATGGATGCAACATGGATTTTTGTGTTAATTGCAGGTGAATCTGAGGTGACAGCTCTTGCAGTGCCGAAGTCGGATCTGCAACGCAGGATGACTTTATGAAAAAATGTTAATTTTTGGCATGAAGTGTTACTTGTCGATAGCCGTAGGGCATGATGAGAATGACCTATCGATAACGCAAAAATGAGCATTTTGCTTAAGCAAAACAGGATGGGTTTGGTTCGAAGCGGATGCTTGTTTAGTAAGCTTGCGAATTCCGCTCTGTGAAGATCCTGAATAGCTATTCAAAAGGCTCTCGGAATGGGTAATAGATATAGCTCTCCCGATATTTCTGATATTGATGAACTCTATCCTCTGCAAGGACCTGCTCCTAAAAAGGGGTGGGGTGTATATATAATTCCATTGGCATGCGGTCCATATATTAAAGCATGCGAATGCTTAGAAGTTGGGCAATGGGGATTGATTCCAACGACGTCGCCAAGCAGGCGTCCTTTAAATTTGGATGGTTCCCCTATGTCAACGGAAAGAGCGTTCAGAGAAACGTTGAGCAATGATTACGTCTTTGGCCCGTCTTGGCATGCGGGTCGAAGGTGTCTTATCCCAGTGAGCAGCTGGATCGAGAATTACTCTGGTTTATCTGGTCGCAGTATTAATTGGATGTTCCGGCGTTCCGACGGAAAGCCTGCAATGTTGGCGGGGCTGTATAGTGAATGGATAGATCCGGTGAGCGGAGAAAAGGTGCCGAACTACACGGTGATCACACAAGATGCCAGCGCACATCCAATTCTCTCTCTCATGCACAGGCCTGGCAGAGAAAAGAGGTGTGTGGTAGTTCTGGAGCGCCAAGACTGGGATGCTTGGCTGCATTGCGCTCCGTCCCAAGCAGATTCATTGATTAAGTTGCCCATGATGGGGACGTTGAAGAGCGGGGCAGAAAACCCAGACGAAGAAGCTCTGTTGCCTCTTGAGCAGTTGCGCGCATTAAAGGCAGGTGGTTAGTTTGGTGCTTGCTATCCAATCGCGTGGTAATTTATCAAGTTTTTCCTCGTGCGGAAATCAGCTATAAATTAGGCTTGGTAATATTGTTGAAAATGGTGAGAGCATGGAATTAAATATTTATGAGATTCTGCTATTCATTGCATTGCAATTAATTTGCTTCTCGTTTTTTATAATAATATTTTGGACGTATTGTATTGTTGTGAAATCAAAAATAAGAGAATCTTTTAATATCTTGGCTTTTATTTTTGGAGTTTCGGTATCTTTCGTTGCTGCAGATTTTCTCACGCCGTAGCGGATTTTTATTGAAAGTGCCTTACCGCATCTTGTCAAGATTTGCTGCGCATATTTTTTGTTAAAAGACTGAGTGGGAAGATAAAGATCACTCCGCGTCCGGTATCAGGAACTTATGCAAGGCCGTCAAGCCATGATCTACACGCTGCACATAGATATGCAGGTTTCCGGTTGCTATACGGACCGGATCTTGCATGGAAATGTCGAGCTCTTTGAGTTCCAGGCGGCAACTCTCTCCGGTGCAATCCGAGATGGTTATTCCGTTGGCAACTTGCTGCGATTAGAGGGATTCCACATCTGGTACGGCCATGTGTCCATCGGCACCACGTCGCTCTATGCCATGCGCCAAGACGCCGAGGCGCTGGCGCAGCGTCTAGTGAGCCTGCATTCGCAGTTCGGCGGGCAGGGGGAGCGCAACCCGAACTGTCTTGGTCGGATCTGAAATCCGAGCAAGTTGAAGGCAGGTAGTGTGCTGGTGAGGGTACGGAGAGGCCTGAGGAAGAAGCGCCGCTGCGGGCGAGCCAGCTGCAAGCGCCATGGGCTGAACATGCTGGCTTGAGCTGTCGAGGCTCAGGTATGCTTTGGCCGCTGCAAAACAAAAAGGGAAATTGAGTTTCCCCAATTTCCCCTCAGAATCCTTGCGGAACCCGCATGGATGCTATGTTTTTGGTGCCGGAGAAAGGAATCGAACCCTCGACCTTCTCATTACGAATGAGCTGCTCTACCAACTGAGCTACACCGGCGACAGACAAAAATTATAACGGCAAATTCATGCCTCGGAATGGTACTGCGTCACTTTTTCGACTTCGTTCTTCGAGCCGAGGATGACGCTCACACGTTCGTGCAGTTGGGTGGGCTGGATGTCGAGGATGCGTTGCTTGCCGTTGGTGGCGGCGCCGCCGGCCTGCTCTATGAGCCAGGACATGGGGTTGGCTTCGTACATCAGGCGCAGCTTGCCGGGCTTGTTGGGCTCGCGGCGGTCCCAGGGGTACATGAAGATGCCGCCGCGGGTCATGATGCGGTGCACGTCGGCCACCATGGAGGCGATCCAGCGCATGTTGAAGTCCTTGCCGCGCGGGCCTTCCACGCCGGCCAGGCATTCGTCCACGTAGCGCTTGACGGGGGTGTCCCAGTGGCGCATGTTGGACATGTTGATGGCGAATTCCTTGGTGTCTTCGGGGATGCGGATGTTTTCCTGCACCAGCACGAAGGAGCCTTGCTCGCGGTCCAGCGTGAACATGGACACGCCGTCGCCCACGGTCAGCACGAGGGTGGTCTGCGGGCCGTAGATGCAGTAGCCGGCCGCGACCTGCTGGGTGCCGGGCTGCATGAAGTCCTGCTCGGTCACGCCGGGGTGGCCTTCGGGCTTCTTGAGCACGCTGAAGATGGTGCCGATGGAGACGTTGACGTCGATGTTGGACGAGCCGTCCAGCGGATCGAACATCAGCAGGTATTCGCCGTGCGGGTAGCGGTTGGGCACCAGGTAGATGCCTTCCATTTCCTCGGAGGCCATGGCTGCCAGGTGGCCGCCCCATTCGTTGGCCTCGATCAGCACCTCGTTGGCGATGATGTCCAGCTTCTTCTGGACTTCGCCCTGCACGTTCTCGCTGCCGGCCGTGCCCAGCACGTCGCCGATGGCACCCTTGTTGACGGATTGGCTGATGCGCTTGCAGGCGCGTGCCACGACTTCCAGCAGCAGGCGCAGCTGGCCGGGGATGAGGCCGTCCACGCGTTGCTGCTCGACCAGGTAGCGGGTCAGGCTGACGTTTTTCTTCATGGGTTCAACTCCTAAAAATCCGGGAGCAGATGCGGTGTGGAGTATGCATCTGCTGATGAACAGCATTTCAGTGATTCCTGGCTCGCAGCATGAAACCGGCGTTGCTCAGGCCAGGGACACCGAGGAAGAGCCGCCTCGCACCGAGGGTGTCGTCCCCCTGCAAGGGGGAAGGCGCGAAGCGACTCAGGGGGTGGCTCGTCAATCCGCCAGGGCGCGGGTGACTACCTCACGCACGTCGTTGCTGAGCTCAGCGCGGGCCGCCACGCGGGCGACGGCCTCGCGTGCGGCCGTGCGGTAAGGCTCGGCCAGCTTGCTCCAGCGGTCCAGGGCGCGCGCCAGGCGGGCGGCGACCTGGGGGTTGATGGCGTCCAGCTCGATGACGCGCTCGCTCCAGAACACATAGCCCGCCGCGTCGGCGCGGTGGAAGGCGCCTGGGTTGGCGCTGCAGTAGCTGAAGATCAGGCTGCGCGCGCGGTTGGGGTTCTTGATCTGGAAGTCGGGGTGCTTCATCAGCTGCTTGACGGCCGGCAGCACGTTGCCGCCACGGTCGCAGGCGCCGCCCTGCAGCGCGAACCACTTGTCCAGCACCAATGCATCGTGCTGGAACAGCTTGTGGAAGCGCGCCAGGGCCTGGGCGGCCAGCGGGTGGCCGCTTTGCACCAGTGCCGTCAGGGCGCTCATGCGGTCGGTCATGTTGCCGGCGTCCTTGAAGCGCTGCAGCGCCTTGCCGGGCCAGACGCTGTCGCCCGAGGCGCGTGCGGCCAGGCACAGCATGGACAGGGCCAGGCCTGCCAGCGCACGGCGGCCGGAGCTTACGGGGTCGGGGCGGTAGGCGCCGGTGTCGCTGTGCTCTTGCCAGGCTTGCTGCCAGTCGGCCTGCAGCTCGGTCGCCAGTTGCTGGCGCATGGCTTCACGCACGGCGTGCACGCGCTGCGGATCGACCACGGCCAGTTGCTCGGCGATGTAGCTTTCGCCGGGCAGGGTCAGCATCAGCTCCTTGAAGGCCGCATCCAGCTGCGGATGGCGCAGCACGCCGCGCATGGCCTCGACGAAAGAGGCCGGCAGCAGGGCGGCCGTGATCTGGCCGCTGGCGTCTGCCGTGATGGAGGTGTCGCCGATGGCCTGCAGCGCGATGCGCAGGCCCAGGCGCTGGCCGGCTTCCCAGCGGTTGAAGGCATCGCTGTCATGGGCCAGCAGGGTCAGCAAAGCGGCATCGCTGTCGCTGTGCTGCAGCACCACGGGCGCGCTGAAGCCGCGCAGCAGCGAGGGCACGGGCTCCTGGTCCACGTCGGTGAAGACGAAGCTGTGGCTGGGCTCGGACAGCACGAGCAGGCGGCTGTCGCCCGCTGCCGCCTGGTCCTCGCCCTGCAGGCGCAGGGTCAGCGCGCGGCCGTCCTGGCCCAGCAGGCCCATCTGCACGGGGATGACGAAGGGCAGCTTCTCGGCCTGGCCCGGCGTGGGCGCGCAGCTTTGGCTCAGGGTCAGCGTGTAGGTGCGTGCGGCGGCGTCGTAGCTGCCTTCGGCGTGCAGCTGGGGCGTGCCGGCCTGGCTGTACCAGCGCTTGAACTGGTCCAGGCGCTGGGCCAGCTCGCTGCCGGGGTTGGCGTCGGCCATGGCCTGGGCGAAGTCGTCGCAGGTGACGGCGTGGCCGTCATGGCGCTCGAAATACAGCTTCATGCCCTTGGCAAAGCCTTCGCGGCCCACCAGGTTGTGCTGCATGCGCACGACCTCGGCACCCTTTTCGTAGATGGTGACGGTGTAGAAGTTGTTGATCTCGATGTAGCTGTCGGGCCGCACCGGGTGGGCCATGGGGCCCGCATCTTCGGGGAACTGGGCGGTGCGCAGCACGCGCACGTCCTCGATGCGCTTGACGGCGCGCGCCGAGGGGCTGCCCGCCATGTCCATGCTGAATTCCTGGTCGCGGAAGACGGTCAGGCCTTCCTTGAGCGACAGCTGGAACCAGTCGCGGCAGGTGACGCGGTTGCCGGTCCAGTTGTGGAAGTACTCGTGGCCGACGACGGACTCGATGTTGGCGTAGTCGGTGTCGGTGGCCGTGGACTGGCTGGCCAGGACGTACTTGGTATTGAAGACGTTCAGCCCCTTGTTCTCCATGGCGCCCATGTTGAAGTCGCTGGTGGCGACGATCATGAAGCGGTCCAGGTCCAGGGACAGGCCGAAGCGGGCCTCGTCCCAGGCCACGCTGGCCATGAGGGAGTTCATGGCGTGCTCGGTCTTCTCCAGATCGCCGGGGCGCACGAAGACCTGCAGCAGGTGGTCGCGGCCTGCGCGGCTCTTGATCTTTTGCTCGCGCGCAACCAGATTGCCGGCCACCAGGGCGAACAGGTAGCTGGGCTTTCTGTGCGGATCGGCCCACTTGGCGAAGTGGCGGCCGTCTTCCAGCGCGCCTTGCTCGACCAGGTTGCCGTTGGACAGCAGCACCGGGTACGCGGTCTTGTCGGCGCGCAGCGTCACGGTATACATGGCCATCACGTCGGGACGGTCCAGGAAATAGGTGATGCGGCGGAAACCCTCGGCCTCGCACTGGGTGAAGAACGTGCCCTGGCTCACATACAGGCCCATGAGCTTGGTGTTCTTGGCGGGCGCGCAGGTGGTGAAGATTTCCAGATCGACGGGGTCGCCGCCCTCGGGCAGGTTCTCCAGCACGAGCTGGTCGCCGTCCATCTTGAACGAGGTGCCGCCGCCGTTGACCAGCACGCGCGCAAGGTTCAGTTCATCGCCGTCCAGGCGCAGCGGCTGCGCCGGCACCTCGGTGTTGCGGCGCACGCGCATCTTGTTGAGCACGCGGGTCTTGGCCGGATCGAGATCGAAGGTCAGGTCCACGGTGTCGATCCACCAGGCAGGAGCCTGGTAGTCGGCGCGGTGGATGGCGGTGGCAGGGGCCTGCCCGTCACGCAGTTGCAGCATACAGATTCCTTCCTATGCCAATATCAGGGGACAGAGTTCAAGCCCCTGTGCGGCCGGTGCCGCCCAGGGGCTTGAAATCAGAGGCCTTGCTTGAGCGAGGCTTCGATGAAAGCGTCGAGGTCGCCGTCCAGCACCTTCTGGGTGGCCGAGATTTCGACGTTGGTGCGCAAATCCTTGATGCGGCTGTTGTCCAGCACGTACGAGCGGATCTGGTGGCCCCAGCCTACATCGGTCTTGGTGTCCTCCAGCTTTTGCTGCTCCACCATGCGCTTTTGCATCTCGTGCTCGTAGAGCTTGGAGCGCAGGCGCTGCCATGCCACGTCGCGGTTGCTGTGCTGGCTGCGGCCGTCCTGGCATTGCACGACGATGCCGGTGGGCATGTGCGTCAGGCGCACGGCCGAGTCGGTCTTGTTGATGTGCTGGCCGCCGGCGCCCGATGCGCGGTAGGTGTCGGTGCGCACGTCCGAGGGGTTGATCTCGATCTGGATCGAGTCGTCGATCTCGGGGTAGACGAACAGCGAGGCAAAGCTGGTGTGGCGGCCGCCCGAACTGTCGAAGGGCGACTTGCGCACCAGGCGGTGCACGCCGGTTTCGGTGCGCAGCAGGCCGTAGGCGTACTCGCCCTCGATGTGGATGGTCGCGCTCTTGATGCCGGCGATGTCGCCCGGCGTCTCTTCCTCGACCGTGGCCTTGAAGCCCTTGCGCTCGGCGTACTTCAGGTACTGGCGCAGCAGCATGCCGGCCCAGTCGCAGGCCTCGGTGCCGCCGGCGCCGGCCTGGATGTCCACGAAGCAGTTCAGCGGATCGGCTTCCTTGCCGAACATGCGGCGGAACTCCAGCTCCTCGATCAGCGGCTGCAGCTTGGCGGTCTCGCCCTCGATGGTGAGCAGGCCGGTCTCATCGCCTTCTTCCTTGCTCATCTCGAACAGCTCGGCGTTGTCGGCGAGCTCGGTGGTCAGCTTTTGCAGCGTCAGCACGACGCCGTCGAGCAGCTTCTTTTCCTTGCCCAGTTCCTGGGCCTTCTTGGGGTCGTTCCAGACGCTGGGATCTTCCAGCGAGGCATTTACCGTGCGCAGTCGTTCGTACTTTGCATCGTAGTCAAAGATACCTCCGTAGATCTGCCGCACGCTGCGACAGATCTTCGAGGGTGTTGCCGATGAGGTTGATGCGTTCTGCTTCCATGATGTGTTCCGTTCTTCTGATGAATGTGTTCTTGGCCGAATCGCCGATTTTCTCATGCTGGGGCATCGTGCCGGGGCAAGCGCCCGCCGCGCGGGCCTGGAGGCGCGCTGCCGTGTGACGATGGCTTTCAAAACAAGGGCTTGCAGCGGCCGATCATGGCAGATTTGAAGGGCTTGGCCATGGCAATGCGCAGGTTGCAGCGTGGACCCTGGCGTGTTCTGGCTGCAGACCTCCCGGAAAAAAGGCCCGGCCAGCAGGAGCTGGTCGGGCCTTGGCAGGCATGTCCGCCCCCGGCGGGGCGGGCGAAAACCTGGTTCAGAAGGTTTCCCAATCGTCGTCGGAAGCCGTGCTGGCCGCCTTGGCCTTGGCTTTGGCCGATGCCGTCACGGCGGGCCGGGCCGGCTGTGCTGGCTGGGCCGGGCGCGCGGCGCCTGCCGGGGCAGGGGGTGCACCGGTTGCACCGGCCACAGAAGGCAGGGCGGCCGAAGCACGTGCGGGCACCGCGCGTTTGGGAGCGGAAGGCGCCAGATGCGGACGGGGCGCCGTCGGCGCGTGGCGGGGCGCCGTCGGCGCGTGGCGGGGCGCTGCCACGGCGGCGGGGTTGACGCCACGGCTGTTGCCCAGCATGCCGGTGGACGGCGAGAGCTTGAACACGCTGACCACTTCGGCCAGCGCCTTGGCCTGGGCCTGCAGGGCGCCGGTGGCCGCCGCCGATTCCTCCACCAGTGCGGCGTTCTGCTGGGTCATCTGGTCCATCTGCGTGACGGCCTGGTTGACCTGCTCGATACCGGCCGTCTGCTCATGGCTGGCGGCCGAGATCTCGCCCATGATGTCGGTCACGCGGCGCACGCTGGCCACGATCTCCTCCATGGTCTTGCCGGCCGAGTCGACCTGGGCGCTGCCTTCCTCGACCTTGCCCACCGAGTCGTCGATGAGCTGCTTGATCTCCTTGGCGGCGGCGGCCGAGCGCTGGGCCAGGGTGCGCACTTCCGAGGCGACGACGGCAAAGCCGCGTCCCTGGTCACCGGCGCGGGCCGCTTCCACGGCCGCATTCAGCGCCAGGATGTTGGTCTGGAAGGCGATGGAGTCGATGACGCCGATGATGTCCACGATCTTGCGCGAGGCATCGTTGATGGCGGACATGGTCTGCACCACCTGGGCCACGGCCGAGCCGCCGCGCACGGCGACCTGGGAGGCGGCGGCGGCCAGCTGGTTGGCCTGCTGGGCGTTGGCGCCGTTTTGCTTGACGGTGGAGGTCAGCTCCTCCATGGAGGCGGCGGTCTGCTCCAGCGAGCTGGCCTGTTCCTCGGTGCGGGCCGACAGGTCCTGGTTGCCCGATGCGATCTGGCCGCTGGCCGTGGCGATGGAGTCCGTGCCCTGGCGCACCTGGCCGACGATGCGCTGCAGGCTCTCGTTCATGTGCTGCAGGGCCTGCAGCAGCTGGCCGGTCTCGTCCTTGCCATGCACCTCGATGCGGCTGCCCAGGTCGCCGGCGGCCACGGCCTGTGCCAGGCTCACGGCCTGCTGCAGGGGGCGTGCCACGCTGCGGGCGATCAGCAGCGCCATGCCCAGGCCGAAGAGGACGGCCCCCGCCAGCAGGGCGATCACCCACCAGCGCGCGGCGGTGAAGATGTCGTCGCCGGCCTGGTTGGCGTCCTCGATGCCCAGGGCGTTGATCTTGAGCAGTTCGTCCAGCTTGGTGTTGATGGCACGGCTGGTCTTGACCGAATCGCCGCGCAGCACCTCGGACGCCTCGTCGGTGCGCAGGGCGTGGGACAGGTCCACGATCTTTGCCGTGTGCTGCGCGTACTGGCCCAGGTCGTCCTTGATGCCGGCCATCAGCTCGCGCTCACGCGCGGTGTTGGCATAGCGCTCGAAGGCCTGCTGGTTCTTGAGCAGCTCGGACCACAGCGCCGGCATGCTTTTGTCGTAGATGGCCATTTCATCCATCGAGGTGGCCAGCACATGCTGCATGGTCTGCGAGCGGTAGCGCTGCAGCTGGTAGCGCATCTCCATGATCACGCGCTCGGCGGGCATCCAGTGGTGCGCCAGGTCGGTGGCCGTGCGGTTGACACGGTCCAGCTGGACCACGGAGAACAGGCCCAGGCCGGCGGTCAGCAGCAGCAGGGCGATGAAAGAGGCCAGCAGCTTGTGGGCCAGCTTCAGATTGCGGAAAAACATCATGGTGGGGAGTGCCGTACGGCGAGAAGCGAAAGCGGGTGAGCGGCGGTGGCTGCGAATCGAGGGGATGCGGTGGCGATCGGTGGCGATCAGCGGGACCGACACTCGGCCCCGCCATGCCGCAGTTATCGGTCACTTGCCGGCGAGGCTTAGGGAAAAATAGGTCCAGTCCGAATATTTATTGCGGATTGTTACTTTTTCCGGCCAAGGTCTCCGCGCGCATGGCCTGGTCCGCGCACGTGCCCGCTCACATGCCGTTCACATGTCCGTCGCCACGCCGGCTTGCAGGCTCGATGCCTGCAGCCACCGCTCCAGATCCGCTGCCGGCAGCGGGCGCGAGAACAGATAGCCCTGCGCGACCGGATAGCCCTGTTCGCGCAGGATGGTGTTCTGCGCAGCCGTCTCCACTCCCTCGGCCACCACGGTCAGGTGCAGGCTGCGGCCTATGCCCAGGATGGCGTTGCTCAGGGCCTGGGCGGCTTCGTCGTTTTCCAGGTCGGCCACGAAGCTGCGGTCCAGCTTGAGCTCGCTGACGGGCAGGCGGCGCAGGTAGCTGAGGCTGGAGTAGCCCGTGCCGAAGTCGTCCATGGACAGGCGCACGCCCTGGGAATGCACGGCCTGCAGCGTGCGCATGGTGCCCGGGTTGGTGTCCAGCAGCAGGCTTTCGGTGATCTCCAGCGTGAGGTCCTGCGGCTTGAGCGCGTTGTGCTCCAGCGTGTCGGCAATCATGCGCGGCAGGTCCAGGTTGTGAAAGCTCGTGGGCGAGAGGTTGACCGACATGGCCGGCACGTCAATGCCCCGGCTGCGCCACTCGCCCAGCTGGCGGCAGGCCTCGCGCAGTGCCCAGGTGCCCAGCTCGCCGATCAGGCCGCATTCCTCGGCCAGCGGAATGAAGCGTGCGGGCGAGATCTCGCCGAATTCCGCATGGCTCCAGCGCGCCAGGGCCTCCACGCCGTAGAGGCGCCCGTCCTTCAGGTCGAGCTGGGGCTGGTAGTGCAGTCGCAGGCCGCCGCTGCGCAGGGCGTCGCGCAGCGCCGTCTCCAGCACCAGCCGCTCCTGCGCCAGGCGGTTCATCTCGGGGCTGAAGAAGCTGTAGAGCCCGCGCCCGCCCGATTTGGCCTGGTACATGGCCATGTCGGCGCGGTGCAGCAGGGTCTCCATGTCGCGCCCGTCGGCGGGAAACACGGCAATGCCGCAACTGGCCGTGCTGGCCAGGGACACGTCGTCGATCATGCAGGGCTCGCCAAGTGCCGACTGCAGCCGCTCTATCACCTCGGCCGCCTGCGCACCGCCGCAGTGTGGCAGCACGATGACGAATTCATCGCCCGACAGGCGCCCGGCAATGTCGCCCGTGCGCAGCTCCGCCTGGATGCGCTGGGCCACGCTGCACAGCAGCCGGTCGCCGGCCGGGTGGCCCAGCGAGTCGTTGACCTGCTTGAAGCGGTCCAGGTCAATGAAGACCACGGCCAGCTCGTGGCCCTCGTGCGAAGCCACGGACAGCGCCTGCTCGGCCTGGGCCAGCAGCAGGCTGCGGTTGGGCAGGGTGGTCAGCCCGTCGTAGAAGGCCAGCTGCCGGATGCGGCGGCGCGCCTGCTCGCGCTCCAGCGCCAGCGCGCACAGGTCGGTGCAGGCCTCCACCAGCCGCTGGTGGAAGGGATCGGGGCCGGGCCGGTCGAAATGGCGGTAGTAGAAGGCAAAGGTGCCGGCCACGCCGCCCTGCAGCCCGCAGATGGGCGTGGACCAGCAGGCCGTATACCCCAGCGGCAGGATGAGGTGCTTGAAGTCGGCCCACAACGGATCGGTGGCGATGTCGCCCACCAGCACGGGCCGGTTGTGGAAGGCCGCCGCGCCGCAGGAGCCGACATTGGGGCCGATGGGCACGCCGTCCAGCGCCGCCGAATAGGAGGCCGGCAGGCTGGGCGCGGCCAGCGGATGCAGGCGGTTCTGGTCATCGACTTCCAGCACCGAGACCGCAATGTCGGGCGCAATGCGCTCGACCTCGCGGCAGACCAGGTCCAGCACCTCGGTCAGCGGCTGGTCGCGGGCCATGGCCTCCAGGGCGCGCCGCTGCAGCACCTCGTGCATCTTGGCCTCGGTGATGTCGGTGATCACGGTCACCGTGGTGTGGAGGCGGCCGTCGGGGCCCATGACGGGATTGGCCTGGGCGCTGACCCAATACCGCTCGCCGTCCTTGCCGACGAGGATCTCCTCGCGGTACACCGGCTTGCCTGCGTCCAGTTCGGCGCGGTAGGCGGCCGTGAATTCGGGCGAGGCAT
This sequence comes from Delftia sp. RIT313, assembly GCF_000632165.1. Taxonomy (NCBI): domain Bacteria; kingdom Pseudomonadati; phylum Pseudomonadota; class Betaproteobacteria; order Burkholderiales; family Comamonadaceae; genus Delftia; species Delftia sp. RIT313. The sequence goes on from NZ_JFYT01000056.1 coordinate 56,410, forward strand.
GGGGCACCAGCAGGGCGATGGGCGCACGGCCCACGACCTCTTCGCTGCTCCAGCCGAACATGCGGGTGAAGCCTGCGTTGACATAGGAGATGGTCCAGTTGCCGTCGGCGATCACCACGGCCGCGTCGGTGGCATCGGCCACCAGGGACAGGCGCCGCAAATGCTCCTGCCTTCTGCGGTCGGCCTGCACCCGGGTCGTGATGTCGGTGGCAATGCACAGCACATGGCTGAGCGCGCCCTGGGTATCCAGCACGGGGGCATAGGTGGCCTCCAGCCAGCAGGTGCTGCCATCACGGCGCCGGTGTTCGCCCACGCGCGAAATCGTCTCGCCCGCGCCCCAGCGCTGGCGCCACCGGCCGTAGGCGTCGGGATCGGCATGTGCCTGGGTGCACAGGTCACTGTGCAGCAGGCCCTCGGCGCCCGAGGTGGGGTAGCCAAGAATGGCTTCGTAATTGGCGTTGGCGCGCATCAGCCGGCCTTCGGGCGTGAACTCCGCCAGCGCCATGGCCTTGTCCAGCGTGCTCCACAGCGCCTGCTGCCCTGCCGTGCCTGCTACCCGCGTTTCGAACATGGTTCGCTCTCCTGATGGATGCTGAGCTGATGATGATTGTTTCCAAATGATACCGATCCGGCGCAGCAGCTGGATGTCAGCCACACCTGATCGCACTTGCTCCCTCTGTTCGCCCATGGATGGTCCGCCTGATGACACTCTTAGGCAAGTGCTGCCGCTGGTTACAATGATTTGAGAATGATTCTTGTTTGATGGTGCATCCCGCCTTCAAGCCATCGGGTCCTACCATGCCATCCGCCCCAGCCTCCAGCGCCGCCTCCAGCCCCTTGCACCGCGAAATCTCCACCCTCTATGCCGGCCACCATGGCTGGCTGCAGGGCTGGCTGCGCCGCCGACTTGGCAATGCCTGCGACGCGGCCGACCTGGCGCAGGACACCTTCATCCGCCTGCTCACCGCGCCTGCGGGCGACTTGCCCGCCCTGCGCGAGCCACGCGCCTACCTGGCCACGGTGGCGCGGCGCCTGCTGATCAACCACCTGCGCCGCCAGTCGCTGGAGCAGGCCTGGCTGCAGGCCCTGGCCGTGCTGCCAGCGCCGCAGGCGCCGTCGCCCGAGCAGCAATTGCTCATCCTGCAGGCACTGCAGGAGGTCGATGCCATGCTCGACGGCCTGCCGCCCAAGGTGCGCGCGGTCTTCATCCTGTCCCAGGTCGAGGGGCTGACCTATGCGGCCATTGCCGAGCAACTGGGCATGGGCCTGCGTTCGGTCAAGCGCTACATGGCCCAGGCCATGGCCGAGTGCATTCTGCTGTCGGCATGAACGCCGTGGACTCCCAGGCCGCAGCGCCGCTGTCGCGCGAAATCGCCTTGCAGGCCGCCGAATGGTTTGTGCTGCTGCACTCGGGCGAGGCCAGCGAGGCCGACCACCGCGCCTTCGAGGCCTGGCGCACCCGTGCCGATGTCCATGCGCAGGCCTGGCTGCGCGCCCTGGCCGTGAGCCAGCGCGCGGGCAGCCTGCCGCCCGCACTGGGGGCACCGGCCCTGGGCCGCAAGCAGCGCCGCCTGGGCGCCATGGGCCGCCGCGATACCGTGCGCGCGCTGGCCCTGCTGATCACGGCCGCCCCCGTGGGCTGGCTGGCCTGGCGCGCCACGCCCTGGATGCAGTGGACCTCCACCCATGCCACGGCCACGGGCGAGCGCCGCGAATGGACGCTGGCCGATGGCAGCCGTCTTGTGCTCGATACGGGCAGTGCCGTCGATGTGTTGTTTGACGAGGCGCTGCGCCGTGTCCACCTGAGTGAGGGCGCCGTCTTCATAAAGACCGCGCCCGACCCGCAGTCCCGGCATCGGCCCTTCGTGGTCACCACAGGGCAGGGCAGGGTGCGCGCCCTGGGCACGCGCTTTGTCGTGCGTAGTGTCCGGGAGCGCAGCGAGGTGGCCGTGCTGCAGGGCGCCGTGCAGATCACCACCCGTGGCGGCGCCGCGCAGCAGCTGCAGGCAGGCCAGCAACTGTGGTTTGACGCCATGGGCATAGGCCGTGCCGAGCCTGCGGACGCCAGCGCCGCCCAATGGGCGCGCGGCCTGCTGGCCGCAGACAACATGCGTTTGGCCGACTTTGTGGCCGAGCTGTCGCGTTACCGCTCCGGCTGGCTGCACTGCGATCCGTCTGTGGCGGATTTGCGCGTCACCGGCGCCTTTCAGCTGGGCGATGCCGATACCGGCACGGACGCCGTGCTCGCCAACCTCGTGCACCTGCTGCCCGTGCAGGTCCACTACCGCACGCGCTACTGGGTGACGGTGGCGGCGCGCGGTACACCACCGGCTTGAAATTTCTTTCGGAATCTGGCCCCTTTCTGCGGCAGGCCGTGTCCTGTTCGATGGCAACCGATTTCATCGAACGACATCCGAAGGAAAAACAGACCATGGCTCTCCGGCCCGGCATGCGCAGCTTGGCGCGCACTCCCTCCCCCTTGCTCTTTCCACTGTCCCAGACAGGTCTCGCCGTGCTCATGGCCGCGGGCCTGGTGGCAGGCGCCGCCTTGCCGCGCGCTGCGCTGGCCCAGGCCGGTGCGGCGGCCACCAGCGCGGTGCAGCGTCCGTTCCAGGTGCCGGCAGGCCCGCTGGCCGCCGCGCTCACGGCGTTTGCCGCTGACGCAGGTGTGAGCATCAGCGCACCGCCCGCCCTGGTGCAGGGCCGGCGCACCCAGGGCGTGCAGGGCCGCCTCACGGTGCGCGAGGCGCTGGACCGGCTGCTGGCCGGCACCGACCTGCAGGCGCAGGCGGCGGGGGAGGGCGGTTTTGTGCTGCGTGCGGTGCCCGAGGCCACCCAGGCATCGACCGTGCTGGGTGAGGTCAGGGTGACCGCCGCGGCCCCGGCAGAAAGCCCCTGGGGCAGTACCAGCGGGTATGTGGCGCGCCGGGCCAGCACGGCCACCAAGACCGATGCGTCGATTCTGGAGGTGGCGCAATCGGTGTCCGTCATCACGCGCGACCGCATGGACGACCAGGGCGTGCGCACGCTCAACGACGCCGTGCAGTACACGGCCGGCGTGCGCACCAACACGGGCGGGGCAAATCCTGCGGACGACAGTCTGTCGGTGCGCGGCTTCAGCCAGTTCTCGGGCAATTTCTACCTGGACGGACTGCGCCTCATGCCGCTGGGCACGCTGGGCTTTTTCGGCATGGAGCCTTACGGGGCCGAGCGCATGGAGGTCCTCAAGGGGCCGGCCTCGGTGCTGTATGGCCAGAACTCGCCGGGCGGCATCGTGAACTTCGTGTCCAAGCGGCCTTCGGCCGATGCGGTGCGCGGCATGGAGTTGTCCGTGGGCAGCCATGCTCGCCGGCAGGCGGCCTTCGACCTCGGAGGCCCGTTGGGTGACGATGGCACGGTGAGCTACCGTCTGGTGGGGCTGGCCAGGGCGGCCGACCAGCAGATCGACTTCATGCGCGATGACCGCGTCTACCTGGCGCCCAGCCTGACCTGGGCGCCGGACGCGCGCACCAGCGTCACGCTGCGCGGCTTCTACCAGAAGAACCACGCCATGATGTCCACCAACGTGCAGTGGGATGCGCTCAACGGGCGCAACCCCAATGGCCGGCTGCCCCTGAACCGCTTCCTGGGAGAGCCGGGCTTCGACCGCGAAGAGACCGAGGTCGCATCGCTGGGCTACGACGCACGCCATCAATTCGACAGCGGCTGGACGCTGCGGCAGAACTTCCGCTACCTGCACGCACGCAACCACGAGCAGTACATGTTCCGCTACGGGCCGCTGATCGACGGCTCCATCACCAACCGGGAGATCGATTCGCGCGACGGCAAGGGCGGCGTCTACACCGTGGACACCAGCCTGTCGGGCCAATTCGCGGCGGCCGGCCTGCAGCACGAACTCATCGTGGGGCTGGACTACAACCGCAGCCGCTCCAGTTTCGACTCCTATATTGCCGACGGTCCGCAGCTGGACATCTACCGGCCCGTCTATGGCAGCTTCATCGACACCTCGCTGCTGCAGCCCGATGCGCTGCGCGATGAGCGCGCCCAGCAGGTAGGCCTCTACGTGCAGGACCGCATCCGCAAGGACCGCTGGGTGCTGGCCCTGGGCGGGCGCCACGACTGGAGCCGCCTGGAGCAGTCCAGCCGCCTGGCCGACCCCGTGTCCACCAGCGTGCGCAAGCCCAAATCCTTCACCGGCCGCGTGGGCCTGACCTATCTTGCAGACAACGGCGTGGCGCCCTATGTCAGCTACAGCGAGTCGTTTGTCCCTTTGATGGGCGCTGACCGCAACGACCGGCCCTTTGATCCGGAAACCGGCAAACAGGTCGAGGTCGGCGTCAAGTACTCGCCCGACGAGCGCAGCAGCTTCACGCTGGCCGCCTTCGAGCTGCGCCGGCAGAACGTGCTCACCACCGACCCCGAGAACGTCCGCTATTCCATACAGCAGGGCGAAGTGCGTTCTCGCGGCATCGAGTTCGAGGCGGCAGTCCAGCCCATGCGCGGGCTCAAGCTCCTGGCCGCGCTGACCTACAACCCCGTCAAGGTGACCCGGGCCCAGCCAGACCAGTGGGGCGGCAACGTGCAGGGCAAGTCGCCTTACGAAGTGCCCCGCAAGATGGCGTCGGCCTGGGTGGACTATGCCTTTGGGGGCGACCTGCTGGGGCTGGGGG
>NZ_JFYT01000057.1:0-294619 GCF_000632165.1 Delftia sp. RIT313
AAGCAATCGAAAGCCGAGACACCGAACTGCCCACCCCCCCCACCTACTACGGCTGGGACGCCGACCGCCTCATCCACACCGAACGCCAGCAGCATGGCGACGACACCCGCCACATAGAACACACCATCTACGAACCGGGCAGCTTCACCCCCCTGGTGCGCCTGAGCACCACGGCCAGCGGCGACCCCCAAGACCAGCCCCACCTGCTGGTGCAAGCCATCACCGCAGGCCTGCCCGACCAGGACGACCCCAACCACACGCCGGCCCTGGCCCTCATGCAAACCATGCTCAGTGCCATGCCGCGCGACATGCAGCAAGACGCTGCCCGCCACCTGCGCCACACCCTGGACCACGGCCTGCCGCCAAGTGCCCAGGCCATGCTGGGCGAACAGGCCGAAAGCACCGCGCGCCTGCTCACCGGCATGCAGACCCAACTGCAGCAACAGGAAAAAGAGCGGCAACAGCGCATCGCGATTCACCACTACCACTGCGACCACCTGGGCACGCCCATGGCGCTGACGGACCAGACCGGCCAGGTGGCCTGGGCCGCCAAGCTGGACCCCTGGGGCAATGTGCTGCAGGAGTACAACCCGCAGGGCATCCACCAGGCGATCCGGCTGCCGGGGCAGCACCATGACAGGGAAACGGGGCTGTATTACAACCGGCATCGGTATTACGATCCGGTGCTGGGGAGTTATATCAATCAGGACCCGATTGGTTTGATGGGTGGATGGAACTTATCTGGATATTCAGAAGGTTCTCCCTTGAATTATTTCGATCCAGTCGGACTCGCCACAAAGGAGCAAGTTGATACAGCGGTTAACGTGCTGAAGGGGCAATTCCCCGAAATACTAAAAACACCGAAATCAGTTACTGGCGTTGTAGGTTTATCTGGAACGCTTGGGCAAGTTCTTGCCGGCAGAACAGATCTTAGTGGGAATATTCAATACAACGCAGATATTTATGGCGAAGACGGCGTTTCCATGTGTGATAGTAAATTAGATGATTTTCTTCAAACAATGGCGCATGAAATGCAGCATTTAAACGAGAGTGTTTTTGATAGAATTGGATTAAGTACGGGTCAGCTACTGAACAGGATTTCGCCAAAATTTTCTAGCATCGAAGATATTATTGACCATAATGCAGATATTATGTATCAATCCACCATAAATAAATACAAAAGCATTATAAATGGTGAAAAATAAATTGATTATTAGAGTAATAATATATATAGCTCTAGCATTGTGTATATTATTATTATTGATACTTGGAGATTTTAGCCGTGGAATATAAATAAACTTCGTGATCAATGATATTGCAGATGGAACAAAATAAATTACGTTTTCCTATAAAAATAGGGCATGCCTACTGGAAAAATTTGCATTTCCCCTAGGACATAGAAATGAATATACAAAAAAAAGGGGCAAGCAATTTTACTTCAGGCTTTGTTGGATGAAATAAGAGGCAGTGGCATTATTTACATCAACAGCAAAGACAAGTCAGTTAGAAGAAAAATTTCCGAGGATTTGAAAAATATCCAGATTCATCTGCTACTGAGTAAAAAGCCCTTTACTCCAGGAGCGAGCAGGGGAAAGATGTTCTTTTTTCGAACATGCCCACGCATGGCAGGATGACCATGCAAACTCCGGATGAATCGCAGTCATACAGTTGCTTTGAGAAAATTTATTATCAGAATAATGCTCAATAAATTTCCCAAATAATCTCATTGCAGCGTTATTATAAAGATTTTTTATGGATTTCAACATTTACTATTTAATGATGAACTTTTATTGAAAGGAGTTTTCTGGAAATAATCAAATATATTTGTCAATTTATTCTGGCAATTCTGAATAACACATTCCATTTCCAAGAGGGACACATGACCGCAAAAACCACCCAAACCCTGATCCGCATCCTGCTCGCCACCCTGTCTCTCTCCGCAGCCACTGCCACCTACGCCGCGCAGTGCCCGCTGATTCCCGATGGCAATGCCACTCTGGAAGAGTCCGAGAGAGCTGCACTGCTCAGCGAGTTCAAGTTCGAGGCGCTGGACAAGGAGCTGGCCCGCAAGCACAAGAAGAATCTTTCTTCCTCGGGCGGGGACTTGTTGACCATGCGGGAGCTGCTGGGACTGCAGCAACTGAGCCTGCAGGAAGAGAACGTGATGCGCATGTGGGCGGATCAGCAGCCCAAGTCGTTCTTTGCCCAGCTCAATGCGGGCCTCTATTACGGCAACAAGGCATTTGGCGCCCGCGGCAACGCGCCGGCTTCCAGTGTGACGGGCAGCCAGTGGAACAGTGTCAAGCAGCTCAGCGCGAAGGCCCAGCCGTATCTGCAAAAGGCCATGGCGCTGGATGCCCGCTCGGCCTTGCCGCAGACGATGCTGATTGGATTGGCCGCGATGGAAAACCAGGTGGGAGGGCGTACTGCGGCGCAGTGGCTGCAGGCGGCCGATCAGGCCGATCCCAAGAACCTGGCGGCCCGCGTCAATGCCCTCAATTACCTGAGCCCGCGCTGGGGCGGGTCCTTGGAGGGCCTGGACCAAATGGTGACACAGGCCGTGAAGTCGCTGCCATCGACCAGCGCCGGCTATCTCCAATACAACCTGGTGCTTGCCAAGGCCAGCCATTACGAAGTCGTCGAGAAGGACAAGAGCAAGGCCCAGGCCCTCTACAAACAGGCCAAGGACATGTGCGACAACTCGGAGGCCGCACGGGCGGGCATGGTCAGGACGTACCAGTAATCAGGAAAAAAGGCAGGCCCAAAGGCCTGCCTTTTTTTCTCGCCCACAGCCTGCGGGCACACACACCCTCAAAACGTCGCCGAAGGCAGATCCTGCCGACTGAACACCAGCGACACCTTGGCTTCTTCCGGAATGGGCGGCAGTGAAGCATCCCATTGCTGCCAGGCCTGGCGCAGTTCAGCCAGGCGCTGGAGCTCGCGGTCGCGCAGGTTGGCGCGTTCGCGCGGGTCCTGGGCCACGTTGAAGAGGTATTCCACGCCTTCGATCTGCAGGTATTTCCAGTCGCCGCGCACCAGGGCGCGCTGGGCGCGGTGCTTCATGCGCCAGCACAGGTCGCGCTCGGGGTTCCAGGCGCCATCGTCCATCAGGGGCAGCAGGCTGATGCCGTCCAGCGGGTAGTCGGCGTGGCCGTGCACGCCGGCGGCGGCCAGGAAGGTGGCCGACCAGTCCATGGTCAGGTTGGGGGTGTCGCTGACGGCGCCTGCCGGCATGCGGTCAGGCCAGCGCGCCACCAGGGGCACGCGGATGCCGCCTTCGAGCAGGTCCATCTTCTGGCCGATGAAGGGCCAGTTGTTGGAGAAGCGTTCGCCGCCGTTGTCGCTGGTGAAGACGATGAGCGTGTTCTCGGCCATGCCCTTTTTCTCGAGCGCGTCCAGCACCCAGCCAATGCCTTCGTCCATGTGGTGGATCATGCGCTGGTAGGTCTCGATGGTGCCGCCGTCGGTGTGCTTGCCGAAGCCGCCGATGCGCCGCGATTCCTCCAGGTCGTCGCGCGTGAGCCAGGGCCAGTGCGGGGCGCTGTAGTGCAGGGACAGGTAGAAGGGCTTGTCGGCCGTCTGGCGCTCGACGAAGTCCACGGCGCGGCGGCTCAGCAGGTCGGTGAGGTAGCCCTCTTCCTCGTGCGGCTCCTCGTTGATCCAGAAATCGGGGCGGCCGCGCGGGTCGCAGTGGGCGAAGTAGTCGGCGCCGCCTGCGTGAAAGCCGTAGAACTCCTCGTAGCCCGACATGCGCGGGCCGAAATGCGGCGGGTAGCCCAAGTGCCATTTGCCGACCAGGGCGGTGGCGTAGCCGGCGTCGCGCAGCAGCGAGGCCACGGTGGGGTGGTCGGGCGGCAGGCCCAGCACCTTGTCGCCGTGGACGCTGGCGATCGGCTCCTCGGCCGCACCGCGCAGGCGGTACTGCCAGCGGCCCGTGGCCAGCGCAAAGCGCGTGGGCGAGCACACGGCCGAGTTGGAATAGCCACGCGTGAAGCGCATGCCCTGCGCGGCCATGGCGTCCAGGCGGGGCGAGACATCGGTGGCGCGGCTGTGCGCATCGCGCGCGCCCGTGCAGCCGAGGTCGGCGTAGCCGAGGTCATCGGCCAGGATGAAGATCAGATTGGGGCGCTGGGTTGCCATGGGAGCCAGAAGACAGTGGATGCGTTGGGAAAGGGAGTATCGCCAAAACGGCGGTGCCTCAGGGCCACAGGCCCTAGTGGCGGCTTCAGTCGTTGGTCAGGTGGATGCGCTTGACCAGGGCGGCCCACTGCGCGGACTGTCCCTTGGCGCGCGCCTGGGCCTCGGCCACGGTGGAGCCGACCATCTCGATGTCCAGGGCCTTGGCGCGTTCCTTTTGCTCCGGCGCGCGGATGGCCTCGTTCATGGCATCGACAAAGCGCTTTTGCACAGCGGGCGGCACGCCCTTGGGTGCGGCCAGCAGGATCCAGAAGGTGCCGTCGAACTCGGGAAAGCCCGATTCGGCGATGGTCGGCAGCTCGGGCGCCAGCGCCGAGCGCGTCTTGCCCGAGGTGGCCAGGGCGATCAGCTTGCCGCCCTGGACCTGGGGGAATACCGTGGGGCCGGCCAGGAAGCCGCAGTCCACCTGGCCGCCCAGCAGGTCCTGCATGGCCGGCGCCGGTCCCTTGTAGGGTACGTGGACCATCTTGGCGCCCGAGGTGGCCAGCAGCGATTCCATGACCAGGTGGCCCGGCGAGCCCGCGCCGCCCGAGGCATAGGTCAGCTCGCGCGTCTTGCTGGCGGCCACCATGTCCTTGACGGACTTGAAGCCCGTGCCCGGGCCGCACACAAGGGTCTGCGAGAAGCGCGCGGCCACGACCAGGGTTTCCAGCGCATCGGCCTTGTAGCCCATGTTCTTGTAGACATGGGGGTTGACGGTGAGCACGGGGTCCATGGCCCACAGCCAGGTGTAGCCATCGGGCGCGGAGCGCGCGACCTCGGCCGCGCCGATGTTGCCATTGGCGCCGGGCTTGTTGTCCACCACCACGGCCTGGCCCAGCGCGGCCTGCATGGCGGCGGCCACGGGGCGCAGCGAGATGTCGGACGGGCCGGCCGGCGGATTGGGCACGACGATGCGTATGGGCCTGGCCTTGGGCCATTCCTGGGCCAGGGCGGGCGCCGCGCACAGCACGGCGGCGGTCAGGGCCACGGCGGCACGCGCCAGGGCTGCGAGGGGGCTGGGCATACTTGTCTCCTTGTCGTTGTCTTGCGGCCAATGTACGCAGGCCGCAGACAATGCATCTAATCCATCATCCCTAGCGTAAACCCGAAACCGGCCCGCGAGCCCATGACCGACCTCCACCGCTGGCGCCACCCCGCCGTGCTCGACGACATGTTCCTCTACCACCTGGCGCGGCTGCAGGCGGCGGCCGGGAGCCGTGTGGTGCGCCTGTGCGAGGGCCGCTACGGCATTACGCGGCGCGAGTGGCGCATGCTCTGCCTGCTGGCCGAGGCCGGGCAGCTGCAGCCCTCGCAGCTGGCCGAGCAGGCGCAGCTGGACCGCACGCGCACCTCGCGCGCGGTCACGGCGCTGCTGGCCAAGGGGCTGTTGTGGAAAGAGAGCCAGGTGGGCGATGCGCGCCGCGCGCTGCTGCGCCTGAGCGACACGGGCCGCGCCCTGCATGCCGAGCTGTTCCCGCAGGTGCAGGCCATCAACCGCGAGCTCATGGACGCCGTGCCCGAGCCCGAGCTGCAGGCCATGGCCAGTGCCTTTGCCCGCATCCGTACCCGGGCGCGGGAACTGGAGGCAAGCAGCCCGCCGCCCAAGGCGCCGCGCAACCGCAAGCGCACGGCTTCGACCTGACAGGGCCGACAGACAAGCATGCTCCAATGGCACGCAGATCAACTCTGCGGCCTTTCCCATGAAAGCTCTACTCCTCGGCCTGGCGGCCGCCATCTGCGCAAGTACCACCATGGCCGCAGCGGCCACGACCGTCCTTGGCGAAAAGCCGCTGCAGGCAACGGGGCCACTTGACCCACTGCGGGGAGTTCTGCTGACGCCGAGCCAAAGCGCGCCGCCGGTCGTACTGATCGTCCCCGGCTCAGGCCCCACCGACCGCAACGGCAACAGCCCGTTCGGCCTCAAAGCCTCGACCTACCAACTGCTCGCACAGGAACTGGCCACCCAGGGCATTGCCACCGTACGCATCGACAAACGTGGCATGTTCGAAAGCTACAAGGCCGTGGAGGACCCCAATGCCGTGACCATCCAGGCCTATGCCGAAGATGTGCACCACTGGGTGGACGCCATCCGCAGCGAGACCGGTGCCCAATGCGTCTGGGTGCTGGGACACAGTGAAGGTGGACTGGTCGCTCTGGAGGCTGGCCAGGGCCGCTCTGATATCTGCGGACTGATATTGGTAGCAGCTCCTGGTCGCCCAATGGGGCAGACGCTTCGGGAACAGCTCAAGGAAGACCCCGCCAATGCACCGATCCTGGACCAGGCGTTACCGGTCATCGATGCTCTGGAAGCAGGCAGGCGCGTGGATACCCGCCAGATGGACAGGCCGCTCAACACCATGTTCCATGCCAGCGTACAAGGCTTTCTCATCAACACCTTCGCGCTGGACCCCGCTCGCCTGATAGCGGGCTATTCCAAACCCGTGCTCATCATTCAAGGTGAGCGCGACCTGCAGATCAAGCCAAAGGATGCTCAGCGTCTGGCCAAGGCTGCACCGAACGCCAAGCTTGTGCTGTTGCCCGCCACCAACCATGTGCTCAAGAAGGTGGAGACCAACGATCGCGCTGCCAATCTTGCAACCTATGACAAGGAGGGGCTGCCGCTAGTGCCCGGGGTTTCCAGCACCATTGCCCGGTTCATAACGTCAGCCACCGTGAAGCGATAGGCGAACCGTTGGCTCAACCCTGCAGGTACACCACATGCGTGTGCGTGTACTCGTACAGGCCGTGCTTGCCATCAGCCCCGCCCACGCCGGACTTGCGCACGCCCGCATGGAAGCCCTGCATGGCCTCGAAGTTCTCGCGGTTGATGTAGGTCTCGCCGAAGTCGATCTCGCGCATGGCCTGCATGGCCTTGGACAGGTCACGCGTGTACAGCGACGAGGTCAGGCCGTACTCGCAATCATTGGCCAGGGCGATGGCCTCGTCCAGGTCCTCCACCACCTGGATGGGCAGCACGGGGCCGAAGATTTCCTTGCGCATGATCTCCATGCCGGCATGGCAGCCGGCCAGCACCGTGGGCTGGAAGTGAAAGCCCGCGCCCAGGTCTGCGGCCTGCCCGCCCGTGACCAGTTGCGCGCCGTCGGCGATGGCCTGGCGCACCTTGGCCTGCACGCTGTCCAGGCCCTTTTGGTTGATCAGCGGGCCCATTTCCACGTCGGGCCGCGCAATCGGGTCGCCATAGCGCGTGGCGGCCATGGCCTGGGCGATGCGGGCCGTGAACTCGTCGGCCACCTGGCGCTGCACATAGACGCGTTCGGCGCAGTTGCAGACCTGGCCGGTGTTGATGATGCGCGAGTCGCGGATGGCGCGCACGGCCAGGTCCAGGTCGGCATCGGCCAGCACGATGGCCGGGGCCTTGCCGCCCAGCTCCAGGTTGAGCTTGGTGATGTGGGGCGCGGCGGCAGCGGCGATGCGCTCGCCCGTGGCCACGCTGCCCGTGAAGCTGACCATGTCCACGCCCGCATGGCCGGCCAGCGCAGCGCCCGTGCCGCCCTGGCCATAGACCACGTTGAACACGCCCGCCGGCAGCTCACACTGGGCCAGCAGCTCGGTGAAGGCATGGCAGTTGATGGGCGTTTCCTCGCTGGGCTTGATGACGATGGTGTTGCCCGTGAGCAGGGCCGGCGCCATCTTGCGGGCGATCAGGAAGAAGGGAAAGTTCCAGGGCAGGATGCCCGCGACCACGCCCAGCGGCTTGCGCAGCAAAAAGATCTGCTCGTTGGCCCGGTCGCTGGTGATGACCTCGCCCTCGATGCGGCGTGCCCATTCGGCCATGTAGTCCAGATAGTCGGCGGTGAAGTTCACCTCGACCTCGGCCAGGCCCAGGACCTTGCCCTGCTCCTCGGTGATGGTGCGCGCAATGCGCGCGGCGTTGTCGCGGATGCGGGCCGCCACGCGGCGCAGGTACTGCGCGCGCTCCACGGCCGGGCGGCGCGCCCAGGCTTTGTGGGCGCCGCGCGCAGCGGCGATGGCGCGGTCCACATCGGCCTGGCAGGACAGGGGCGAGCGCGCCAGCACCGCGCCCGTGGCGGGGTTGGTCACCTCATGCAGTTCGGCGCTGTCGGTGAAGCTGCCGGCGATGAAATTGCGCAGCACGGTAGGGGATGCCATGGAGTTCTCCTTGGGTTCAGTAGGTGCGGGATGCAGGGGCCGCCTGATCCGTGGCTTGCGTGGCGCGATAGCGCCCCAGATTGGCCAGCGCGGCCTGGCGCAGCAGGCTGATGTCGATGCCCACGGCGATGAAGCGGCAGCCCCAGTCCGCATAGCGGCGTGCATCCTCCTCGCGCGGCGCGAGGATGCCGCAGGCCTTGCCGGCGGCCAGCGTGGCCTGGACGGTGCGGCGTATGGCGTCCTGCACCTCGCCCTGGCTGGCGTCGCCCGCATGGCCCATGCCCGTGGACAGGTCGGCGGGGCCGATGAAGACGGCGTCCACACCCTCGACGGCCGCAATCTCGGCGGCGTTGGCCACGCCCCGGGGCGATTCGATCTGCACGATCAGGCACAGCTGTTCATGCGCCGTGCGGATGTAGTCGGACACGGCATCCCAGCGCGTGGCCCGCGTCAGGCCGCCGCCCACGCCGCGCACGCCATGGGGCGGGTAGCGCATGGCGCGCACCAGTTCGCGCGCCTGTTCGGCCGTCTCCACCATGGGCACCATCAGCGTCTGCACGCCCACGTCCAGCAGTTGCTTGATGAGCACGGCGTCGCCCTGCACGGCACGCACCACCGGGTGCGTGGCGTAGGGCGCCACGGCCTGCAACTGGCCCAGCAGCGTGGGCACGGTGTTGGGGGCATGCTCGCCATCGACCAGCATCCAGTCGTAGCCCGTGGTGGCGATGATCTCGGCCGCATAGGGCGTGGCAAGGCCGGCCCAGATGCCGTACAGCGGCTCGGCGCGCCGCAGCGCGGCCTTGAAGGGGTTGGCAGGCAGTTGCATGGCAGGCTCCTTCAGTGCGTGTACGGGCGGTGCAAGGCGCACTCGGGATTGAGCTCCACGCCGAAGCCAGGCTTGTCCAGCGCTGACAGGCGCATGCGGCCATTGACGGGCACGGGCTCGCCCAGCAGTTGCGGATGGAACATGGGCACGACCTCGTCGGCCTTGGGGGCCATCATCAGGAACTCGGCAAACGGGCTGTTGTGGCGCGTGGCCACGAAGTGGTAGCTGTAGACGCTGGAGCCATGCGGAATGACCAGGGCCTGGTGGGCATCGGCCAGGGCCGAGATCTTGAGCAGTTCGGTGATGCCGCCGCACCAGCCCACGTCGGGCTGGATGATGTCGCAGCAGCCCATCTCCAGCAGCTGGCGAAAGCCCCAGCGCGTGGCCTCGTGCTCGCCCGTGGTCACCAGCATGCCGGTGGGCACGTTCTTGCGCAGGGCCGCGTAGCCCCAGTAGTCGTCGGGCGGCAGGGCCTCCTCGATCCACTTGAGGCCATGGGCCTGCGCACCCTGGGCCAGGCGCGTGGCGTAGTTCACGTCCAGGCTCATCCAGCAGTCCAGCATGAGCCAGAAGTCCGGGCCCACGCGCTCACGCATGGTGGCCAGTTCCTGCAGATTGCGGCGCAGGCCCTCCTCCCCTTCGGCCGGGCCGTGGTGCAGCGGCATCTTGCCGCCGATGAAGCCCATCTTCTGCGCCAAGTCGGGCCGCGCGCCCGTGGCGTAGAACTGCAGCTCGTCGCGCACGGCGCCGCCCAGCAGCTGGTGCACGGGCTCGCCGCGCACCTTGCCCAGCAGGTCCCACAGCGCCAGGTCCACGCCCGAGATGGTGTTGATGACGATGCCCTTGCGGCCGTAGTACAGCGTGGACAGGTACATCTGGTCCCAGATGCGTTCGATGTCGGTGACCCGGGCGCCTTCGAGGAAACGCGCCAGGTGCTTTTCGACGATGTAGGCCGCAGGCTCGCCGCCCGTGGTCACGGCAAAGCCCACGCGTCCGGCGCTGTCCTCGATCTCCACCACCAGCGTGCCCAGCACGTTGATGCCGAAGCTGCGGCGGCTTTGCCGGTACTCGGGGTACTTGGCCATGGGCGTGGCGATGTGGTCGTCGATCCAGTGGCCGTCGGACTGGTCGTGGTAGTCGGCGCCGCCGCCCTTGAGCGTGAAGGCGCGCACCTGCTTGATGGTGGGGATCTGTGTCATGGGATGGTTCTGCTCCGTGTGCAAGGGGTTCAGGCGGCCGCCGGTGCGGCCAGGGCCGGCGCCAGGCGTGCGCGCACGCCCAGCACCAGGGCCGCAGCCAGCAGCGTGGTGCCGGCCAGCAGGTACAGGCCGGCCGCCGGGGAGTGGAAAAAGCCCTCGGCCCAGTTCTTGACGATGGGGGCGATGAAGCCGCCCACGGCGCCGAGGGAGTTGATGAAGGCGATGCCGCCAGCGGCCGCAGCGCCGGCCAGCGTGTTGGCGGGAAAGGTCCAGAACACGGGCTGCACGGCGATGAAGCCGGCCGCCGCCAGGCACAGCGCGGCCACACCCAGCAGCGGGCTGGAGAAACTCACCGATGCAGCCATGCCCACGGCAGCCATCACCAGCGTCAGGCTGGCGATGCCGCGCGGCTGGCCTGTTCGCTCGGCATGGCCCGGAATCCACCAGGCGGCCAGCAGCGCGCACAGCCAGGGAATGGCCGAGACCACGCCCACCAGCAGGCCCACCTTGGTGCCCAGCAGGCCCGCCACCTGGCTGGGCAGGTAGAACACCACGCCATAGACGCTGGCCTGGATCAGCAGGTAGATCAGCGCCAGGTAGAGCACGCGCGGCTGGCACAGCGCGGCCAGCAGGCTGTGGCCGTGGCTGCCCTTGGCGCGCTCTTCGCTGTCGAGAATGTCCTGCAGCAGCGCCTTGTCCTCGCGGCTGAGCCAGGTGGCGTCGGCGGGGCGGTTGTCCAGGTGGAAATACGCCCAGATGCCCACGGCCACGGCCATCAGCCCCTCCACCGCGAACAGCCACTGCCAGCCGTGCCAGCCGCCCATGCCGTCCAGCTCCAGCAGCAGGCCCGACAGCGGGCTGCCGAAGATGAAGGCCAGCGGCGCGCCGAAGTAGAAAAATCCCATGGCCTGAGCGCGGTGCGCTGCCGGGAACCAGTAGGTCAGGTACAGGATGACGCCGGGGAAGAACCCCGCCTCGGCCACGCCCAGCAAAAAGCGCAGCACGTAGAACGTGGTCTGGTCGTGGGCGAACATCATGGCCGCCGACACCAGGCCCCAGGTGACCATGATCCGGCACATCCACATGCGGGCGCCCACGCGGTGCATGATCAGGTTGCTGGGCACTTCCAGCAGCGCATAGCCTGCGAAAAACACGCCCGCGCCAAAGGCGAAGGCGGCATCGCTGATGCCGGTATCGGCCTGGAAGGCCACCTTGGCAAAGCCCACGTTGGCCCGGTCCAGGAAGGCCATGATGTACATGAGCAGCAAAAAGGGCAGCAGGCGCCAGGAGATCCTGGCGAGCAGGGGAGCGGGGAGTTTTTTCATGACGGTCCTGAAGGCGATGGAGAGCCATCACGCCCACAAAAATGGGGGCGCTGAAGGCGTGCTTTTTCGGAAGGCGAGAGGCGGCTGCGGCTTGGTGCCGGTCGCATCAGCGCGTCATGAAACAGGCGATGGGCTGTGCATGTCTTGTCTCCTGGATTGGGTCTGTTTTTTCTTGTCGCAGGGCCAATGTACGGCGCATGATCGATGCTCAACAAATCGAATTTCGGTCACATCCGATACCTTGCGCTTATGCCTGCGAACACGCCCGAATCCGCCCCGCCCGTGCTGCACCGCAGCCTGCTCAACCGCCTGCGCTACAAGCACCTGCACATGCTGGTGGCGCTGGGATCGAGCCTGAACCTGCACCGCGCATCGCTGAGCCTGGCCATGTCCCAGCCTGCGGCCACGCGCATGCTGCGCGAGATCGAGGACATGTTCGGCTGCCAGCTGTTCGAGCGCCTGCCGCGCGGCATGCGGCCCACGGCGCTGGGCGCGCAGCTGGTGCGGTTTGCCGAGGCTTCGCTCAACAGCCTGGACCGCTGCGCCGAGGACCTGGCCGCGCGCCGCCAGGGCGGCTACGGCTACCTGTCCATCGGCACCATCATGGGCGCCGCACCCGACCTGGTGATGACGGCCGTGGCGCGCATGAAGGCGCAAAGCCCGCAGCTGCGGTTGCGCATCATGGGCGACACCAGCGACCAGGTGCTGCGCCTGCTGGACCAGCGGCGCATCGACATGGCCATTGCGCGGCGCAGCCCTGCGGCCCACAGCAGCAGCTACAGCTTCGAGGAACTGGGCAACGAGCGGCTGCTGGTCGTCGTGCGCAGCGGCCATCCGCTGACACGCCGGCGCAAGCTGGGCTGGCAAGAGCTTGTCGGCGACTGGCCCTGGATACTGCAGCCGACCACCAGCCCCGCACGCATCGCGATCGACCAGCTGCTGCAGCGCCTGGAGCTGCCCGCGCCCGCCGACATCATCGAATGCAGCTCGGTGTACTCCATGCAGCAACTGGTGCAGCTGACCGACGCCGTGATGCTGCTGTCCGAATCCGCGCTCAAGGACTATCTGCGCATGGGCCTGGTCAGGGCGCTGCCGGTCTGCATCGACGTGCCCATGGCGCCCTTCGGCATCCTCACCCGCACCGACGACGCGCCCACGCAGGAGCAGCAGCGCTTCATCGCGCTGCTGCGTGCGCAGGCCCGGGGGCTGGCTCAGGCGGGTTGAGCCAGCACCTGCCCCATCGCGGCCTGGAACCTCGGATCCAGCATGGCGCTGACGTTGCACCGCGACCAGCGCGAGACAGCCGAGGGATCGACATGGAAGACACGGCCCGGCGCCATGCTGAGCTTGCGCGGCACCAGCTGCTCGGCCAGGCGCAGCGAGTCCAGCACACCGGGGAAGGCCACCCACAGGTACAGGCTTTGCGGGCTGCGCGCAAAGACTTCGCAGCCGTGGGCATCCAGCCAGCCCAGCGCCTGGGCCGTGGCCTGGCCCAGCTTGTGGCGCAGGCGCACCAGGTGGCGCTCGTAGTGGCCTTCGCGCAGCATCACGTCCACCATGCGCTCGCAGTACTCGGAGCCGCTGACGTGGATCAGCGCCTTGAGGTCGGCCAGGTCGCTGGCCAGCGCATCGTTGCAGGCGATGAAACCCACGCGCAGCGCGGCCGAGAAGGACTTGGAGAAGCTGCCGATGTAGATGGTGCGCTCCAGCTGGTCCAGCGTGGACAGGCGCACGGCCGAGGTGGGCTTGAAGTCGGCCAGCGGATCGTCCTCGACGATGAGCAGGTTGTGACGCTCGGCCAGCTGCAGCACCTTGTAGGCCTTGGCGGCCGAGATGTCCGAGCCCGTGGGATTGTGGGCCAGCGACTGCGTGAAGAACAGGCGCGGCCGATGCTGGGCCAGCAGTGATTCGAGCGCGGCCACGTCGGGCCCGTCGGCCAGGCGCGGCACGCCGACCACATGGGCGCCAGCCAGCCTGAGCTTGCCGAACAGCGGGTAGTAGCCGGGCTCGTCCACGAGCACGGTGGCCCCCGGCGGCACGAAGTAGCGGATGACCAGGTCCATGGCCTCGTTGGCGCCGTGGGTCAGCACCAGCTGGCCCGGCGTGGCCTGCAGGCCGAAGTCACCCAGCTTGCGCACCAGGCTGTCGCGCAGCGGCGCATAGCCGTAGCGGCTGCCGTAGCGGAACAGCGATCCCAGCCCCGTGCGCACCACCTTCTGGTGGTAGCGGTCCAGCCGCATGTCGGCCAGCCATTCCACGGGCGGAAAGCCGTCGCCCACGCCCACGCAGTCGGGCTGGGTCTTGAGCTGCTCGCGCATCAGCCAGACGATGTCCATGGCCCGACCCAGCTGGCCCGCGTCCTCATCGGTGCGCTGGGCACCGCGCCCCGTGCCCAGCACGTAAAAGCCCGAGCCCCGGCGCGGCTCCACGATGCCGCGCGAGACCAGCAGGTCGAAGGCCGAGACCACGGTGTTCTTGGCATAGCGGTGCAGTTGCGCCAGCTCGCGCAGCGAGGGCAGCTTGTCGCCGGGGCGGTACACGCCGTCGGCGATCTGCTGGCCGATCAGGTCGGCCAGCTTCTCGGCAATGGGGGCCGAGCGCCCTCTGGTGTCTGCCATGCGCCCTCCGTTCATGTTGCAGTGCGATGGTACTGTTCCCCGAAACTGTACCTTTTGAAAGCGGTACAGTTTTCCTACAGTCCGGCGACCAGAGTTTTGATTCGAGGAGATGTCTTCCATGGTTGCCGATTCGCGCCTGCCCAATTTCCGTGCCCTCACACCGGCCCAGCGCCGGGATTTCCTGGCCGATGCCTGCAGCCTGTCCGATGCCGAGCGCGCCCTGCTCGCCGCCCCCGGCGCCCTGCCCCTGGCGCTGGCCGACGGCATGATCGAGAACGTGTTCGGCAGCTTCGAGCTGCCGCTGGGCGTGGCCGGCAATTTCCGCGTCAACGGCCGCGACGTGCTGGTGCCCATGGCGGTGGAGGAGCCCTCGGTGGTGGCCGCCGCCTCGTACATGGCCAAGCTGGCGCGCGAGGACGGGGGCTTTCAGACCTCGAGCACGCTGCCGCTGATGCGCGCCCAGGTCCAGGTGCTGGGCGTGACCGATCCGCACGGCGCACGCCTGGCCGTGCTGCAGGCGCGTGCGCAGATCATCGAGCGCGCCAACAGCCGCGACAAGGTGCTGATCGGCCTGGGCGGCGGCTGCAAGGACATCGAGGTCCACGTCTTCCCCGACACGCCGCGCGGCCCCATGCTGGTGGTCCACCTGATCGTGGACGTGCGCGACGCCATGGGCGCCAACACCGTCAACACCATGGCCGAATCGGTGGCACCCCTGGTCGAGCAGATCACGGGCGGCAGCGTGCGGCTGCGCATCCTGTCCAACCTGGCCGACCTGCGGCTGGCCCGCGCCCGCGTGCGGCTCACGCCGCAGACCCTGGCCACGCAGGAGCGCAGCGGCGAGGAGATCATCGAAGGCGTGCTGGACGCCTATACCTTCGCGGCCATCGACCCCTACCGCGCGGCCACGCACAACAAGGGAATCATGAACGGCATCGACCCCGTCATCGTGGCCACGGGCAACGACTGGCGCGCGGTCGAGGCCGGCGCCCATGCCTATGCCAGCCGCAGCGGCAGCTACACCTCGCTCACGCGCTGGGAAAAGGACAGCAGCGGCGCCCTGGTCGGCAGCATCGAGCTGCCCATGCCCGTGGGCCTTGTCGGCGGCGCCACCAAGACCCATCCGCTGGCACGCCTGGCGCTGAAGATCATGGACCTGCAGTCCGCCCAGCAGCTGGGCGAGATCGCCGCCGCCGTGGGCCTGGCGCAGAACCTGGGCGCCCTGCGCGCCCTGGCCACCGAAGGCATTCAGCGCGGCCACATGGCCCTGCATGCCCGCAACATCGCCCTGGTGGCCGGCGCCACGGGCGACGAGGTCGATGCCGTGGCGCGCCAGCTGGCCGCCGAGCACGACGTGCGCACCGACCGCGCGCTGGAAGTGCTGGCCGCGCTGCGCGCCAGGGCCTGACCAGCGCGCGGCCCCACAAACAAAAACCCAAGGAGACACACATGACAAGCAAGGATCCCGCCGACTGGCGGCTGGCCGAGGTCTGGGGCGACACCGTGGACCTGCGCCACCTGGCCTGGGCGATTGCCATCGGCACCGGCATCAGCGTGCTGGGCTTCTACCTGGCCAGCCGCTGGCTGGCCACGGTGGTCGAGTCGCGCCAGCTGGCCCACGCCTACGCCATGCTCGCGGGCCTGGCAGGCTGCGTGATCGCCGGCGTGATCTGCGCACGCGCCTTTCCGCCCAAGCGGGAAGTGACCGAGCTGGACACCTCGAACGACCCCGAATGGCGCCGCGAAGTGCTGGAGGAACTGGCGCGCCAGCCCGGAGGCCTGGGCACGGTGCAGGACCTGCCGCCCGCCGTGGTGCAGGAACTCAAGGAGCTCAAGCTCTACGAGCTGTTCGCCGACAAGGCCGGGAGGGCATGAGATGGAAACCCTGCTGACCAATGACATCGCCGTCGCGGCCGCGATGGGACTGATAGGCGCCGTGGTGTTCGCCGCCATCGGCCTGGTCTCCGGCACGGACGAGACCACCACGCTGGCCCCGCTCACCCTGCTGGTGGTGCTGCTGGGCGTGCCCCACATCGCGCTGCGCAAGATGGTCTCGGGCGGCATCGTCGCGGCCTTTGTCGCCGTGCCGCTGGCCGTGCTGTTCGCGGTGATGCTGGCGCCTTTCGGCAGCATGATCACCAAGACGGCGCCCTGGATCTTCCTGGCCGCCGCCCTCCTCATCGCCTACTTCTCGGCGGGGCGCTGGGCCTCGGTGATGCTGCTGATTCCGTTCGTGGTCGTCATCATTGCGCTGCAAAGCCTCACCGCCAAATACGAGGTCAAGCTCAGCATCAGCTACTTCCTGGGCATTGCCATCGGACCGCTGATTGCCGACCTGTTCACCGTGATCTCGCCGGCCGGCCGCCAGCGCATGCTGCGCGACAAGGTGCGCCAGTTCAACCTGGCGCCCGACGTGAAGGGCTGGTCGGGCTACTTCCCCAACCCGCTCAAGGTGCTGGACCGCGTGCAGACGCGCTGGACCCTGGCCACGGCCACCATCTCCAGCGCCACCTTCGTCTTCAGCCCCGTGGCCATGACCGTGGTGCTGGGCGAGCTGGTGGGCTCGCGCATCAAGCATGCCTACCACCGCCTGACCACGGTGCTGAGCGCGCGCAACGGCGTGACCGAGGCCACCTACATCGCCGAGGCGCTGATCCCGCTGATCGCCTTCGGCCTGCCGCTGAGCCCCGTGGCCGCCGGCCCCGCCGCGCCGCTGTTCAACGCGCCGCCGCGCTTCACCGTCGATGCCGCCACGGGCCAGGTGAACAACCTGCACAACCTGCTCAGCCACTGGGAGTTCCTGGGCTACGGCATGCTGGCCGTGCTGCTGGCGGCCCTCGTGTCCTACCCCTTCGCCATGAACTTCGCGCGCAGCGCGGCGCTGTTCGTCTCGCGCCGGGTCAGCCACGAGGCCATCATCGCCACCTTCGTGGGCCTGATCATCGTCATCAGCGTCTGGGAAGGCCAGTTGCTGGGCCTGCTCGTGATCCTGACCATGGGCCTGCTCGGCGGCCTGCTGTCGCGCGGCTTCGGCTTCAACACCGGCGTGCAGTTCATGGGCTACTACACGGCCGTGCTGAGCGTTCCGGCGCTGGTGAAGCTGTTCTGATTTTTGCGCCGCAAGGGTCAGAACATTCTGAGATTTGGGGGCAGCGCCGCACCCGCCGCCCACAAGGCCCAAGGCCGTTGCCATACTGGGTCACAGAGGCCGCCGCACCGCTGGCGGCCTCTTCCTTTGTGTCTGGCTTTGTGTCTGTCGTTCCTGCGAGGTGCCCATGGGTCTGGCCCTGGTTCAAAGTCGTGCGCTGCTGGGGCTGGCCGCCCCGCGTGTCACCGTGGAAGTGCATCTGGCCAACGGCCTGCCGTCGTTCACGCTGGTGGGTCTGGCCGATGTCGAGGTCAAGGAAGCGCGTGAACGCGTGCGCTCGGCGCTGCTGAACTCCGGGCTGGAGTTCCCGAGCAACAAACGCATCATCGTCAACCTGGCACCCGCCGACCTGCCCAAGGATTCGGGGCGCTTCGACCTGCCCATTGCGCTGGGCATTCTCGCGGCCAGCGGCCAGATCAATGGCGATGCGCTGGCCGACTACGAATTCGCGGGCGAGCTGTCGCTGTCGGGCGCCCTGCGGCCCGTGCGCGGCGCGCTGGCCACAGCCCTGGCCCTGCACCGCCAGCAGGACGGCGCCCGCCTGGTGCTGCCGCCGGGCAGCGCGCAGGAGGCGGCCTTCGTGCCATCGGCCCAGGTGTTCTGCGCGCACCACCTGCTGGACGTGGTGCGCCGCTTCATCACACGCTCGGCCAATGCCCTGGTGCAGATGGAGCAGGACACGGACAGTGCCTGCTGCAGCGACGAAAGCGAGGACACCGGCGAGACCGACGAAACCGACGAAACCGACGCCTTGCCGGCAGCAGGCGACACCCAGACATGCTCCGGCCCGGGCTGGCATGCGGTGCAACCGCAGCCCGCCGCCCCAGTGCGCAGCAGCCTGGACCTGGCCGAGGTGCGTGGCCAGGCGCAGGCGCGGCGCGCGCTGGAAATTGCGGCGGCCGGAGGCCACGGCCTGCTGCTGGTGGGGCCGCCGGGCTCGGGCAAATCCATGCTGGCCCAGCGCTTTGCCGACCTGCTTCCGCCCATGAGCGATGACGAGGCACTGGAGGCCGCCGCCATCGCCAGCCTGGCCGGCCGCTTCACGCCCGAGCGCTGGCGCCAGCGTCCCACGGCCAGTCCGCATCACACGGCCAGTGCCGTGGCCCTGGTCGGAGGAGGCTCGCCACCGCGTCCTGGCGAGATTTCACAGTCCCACCACGGCGTGCTCTTCCTCGATGAATTCCCCGAGTTCGCGCGCAGTGCGCTGGAGGCGCTGCGCGAGCCGCTGGAGACCGGCCAGATCACCATCGCCAGAGCCGCCCAGCGCTGCGAATTCCCCGCGCGCTTCCAGCTCGTCGCGGCCATGAATCCCTGCCCATGCGGCCATTGGGGGTCGACGGTGCAGCGCTGCCGCTGCACACCTGACAAGGTGGCGCGCTACCAGGCGCGCATCAGCGGCCCGCTGCTGGATCGCATCGACCTGCATGTGGAAGTCGGCGCCCTGCCCCCGCAGGAGCTGCTGGCCGCGCGCTCGGGCGAAACCAGCGAGGCCGTGCGCAAGCGCGTGGTCCAGGCCCGCGCGCTGGCCGTGCAGCGCCAGGGCAGCGCCAACCACCAGCTCCAGGGCCAGGCCCTGGACGACCACCTGGGCCTGTCGCCCGAGGCCCTGACCTTCGCCCACAAGGCCGCCGCACGCCTGGGCTGGTCGGCCCGCAGCACCCACCGCGCGCTCAAGGTGGCGCGCACCATTGCCGACTTGGCCGGCAGCGCGGCAGTGGAGACCGGGCATGTGGCGGAGGCCATGCAGTATCGGAGGGTGTTGCGGTTGCCGTCATGAGCCGGCAGGCACCAGGCCTTGCGCATCGACAGCCGCAACCTCCTGGTCGATCCCCAACACCTCCACGCACGCATGCAGCGCAGGCGACCAGCCCTGGCGCGCGGGCACGACGAACCAGGTTTCCACGCGGGCGACTTCCTGAGCGAGCGCGCCGGGCAGGGCCGTGATGTGCACGCCGAAGCGGTGCTGCTGGGCCTGGACCACGCTGCGCGGCAGCAGGCCGTAGCCCATGCCGGCAGCCACGCAGCCGAGGATGGCGTCCAGCGACCCCATTTCCATGATGCGTGCCGCCACGCCACGCGCGGCCAGCAGCAGTTCGATGCGCTGGCGGTAGCTGCAGCCCTGGCGGAAGGCCAGGAAGGGCACGGCGCTGAGCTGGGCGGCATCGGGAAAGCGCGGCAGCGCGAAGGCGGTGACCAGCACCAGTTCTTCCTCGAAGACGCGCCAGCCCTGCAGGCGGGACTGGGGCGGCATGCCCGAGACGAAGGCGCAGTCCAGCCGCCCGGCAAGCAGATCGGCCAGCAGCTCGGCCGTGGTGGCCGTGCGCAGCTCCAGGTCCAGGCCGGGCTGGGCCTGGTGCAGGCGCGCCAGCAGCGGCGGCAGGCGCAGCGCGGCCGTGGTTTCCATGGAGCCTATGCGCAGCGCGCCTGCGGCCCGGGCGCTGCCCTGCAGCAGCGCCAGCGCCTCGTCATGGTCGGCCAGCATGCGCCGCGCGTATTGCTCCAGCAGGCGGCCGGCAGGCGTGGCGTGCACGGGTGCGCTGCGTTCCAGCAGTTGCACGCCGGCCTCGTCCTCGAGCTTTTTCACATGGGCCGTCACGTTGGACTGCACGGTGTGCAGTTGCTGCGCGGCGGCGCCGAAGCTGCCGCTGTCGCAGACGGCCAGGAACATGCGCAGGGACTTCAGTTGCATCGCGGCTCCAGTGACATCCATCTTCAATCGAGATCGACGCCATCATTTTGAATCATTGGACATGATGGGCGGCAGCGCCTAATGTATGACCATCCTCCCCGCATGGCGCCCACTCCCGTGATCCAACGCAACGAAACTTCCCTGCTGCTGACCGGCTTCATGGCCACGCTCAGCGGCGTCGGCCTGGCGCGCTTTGCCTACACGGCGCTGATGCCGCAGATGGTGCATGCCGGCTGGTTCAGCGGCGAGCAGGTGGCCTACCTGGGCGCGGCCAACCTGCTGGGCTATCTGATCGGCGCGCTGGCCGCCGCGCCGCTGGCCGAACGCCTGGGCGCGCTGCGCGTGCTGCTGTGGTGCTGGGTGGCCCTGGCGCTGAGCTTTGCGGCCTGCGCCTGGCCGCTGCCCATGCCCTGGTTCTTTGCCTGGCGCTGCATCTCGGGCATTGGCGGCGCCATCCTGATGGTGCTGGGCCCCTCGGTGGCCCTGGCGGCCACGCCCCTGCTGCGGCGTGCGGCCCTGGGACCGCTGATGTTCTGCGGCATAGGTGCCGGCGCCCTGCTGTCGGCCACGCTGATACCGCTGCTGGCGCGCCAGAGCCTGGGAGCCGTCTGGTGGGCGCTGGCGGCGGTCTGCGCCTGGGCCGGCTGGCTGGGCTGGCGCCATGTGCGGCGGCTGCCGGTGCCTGCGCCCATTGCCATCACGCCCCATGCCCAGCCCGCGCGTGCCGCGCCCCTGTGGACGCTGCCCGTGGTGCTGGTGATGCTGGCCTATATGACGGACGCCTTCGGCTTTGTGCCGCACACGGTGTTCTGGGTGGACTACCTGGCGCGCGAGCTGCAATTGGGCGATGCCTATGCCTCCACGCAGTGGGCCGTGTTCGGCCTGGGCGCCATTGCCGGGCCGCTGGTGGCCTCGCTGTGCGCCACGCGCTTTGGCTGGTGGGGCACGACCACGGGCGCCTATGCGGTCAAGACCCTGGCCATTGCCATGCCGCTGTTCTGGGTGGGATTTGCGGGGCATGCGACCTCGTCCTTCCTGGTGGGCGCGCTGTCGCCGGGCATGGCGGCCATCACCTCAGGCTATCTGATGCAGCTGATCGGCCCCGTGCAGCACAAGCGCATGTGGGGCTATGCCACGGCGGCCTTTGCGCTGATGCAGGCCGTGTCGGGGTATTTCATGGCCTGGAGCTATGCGGGCCTGGGCTCGTACCAGCGCCTGTTCGTCATCGGCAGCGTGTCGCTGCTGCTGGGCACGCTCATGATCGCCGCCAGCCGCGCCAGCGCGCGCCGACAGGCCGCCGCATGAGTGCGCGGATTCGAGACAGGAAACAAGGAGTCGTATGAGCACCGCAAAGACCGCGTGGATGGCCCGACTGGGCATGCGCCATCCCATCATCCAGGCCCCCATGGCCGGCACGTCCACGCCCGCGCTGGCGGCCGCCGTCACCGATGCGGGCGGCCTGGGCTCGCTGGGCATTGGCGCCAGCGGCACGGAGCAGGCGCGCCAGCAGCTCGTGCAGACGCGCGCGCTGACATCGGGCGCCTTCAACGTCAACCTGTTCTGCCACCGGCCGGCCCGGGCCGATGCGCAGCGCGAGGCCGCCTGGCTGGCCCATCTGGCGCCCGAGTTCGCGCGCTTCGGCGCCAAGCCGCCGGCCGGCCTGAACGAGATCTACGCCACCGCCGTCGGCAACGCGGCGCTGCAGGCCATGCTGCTGCAGGAGCGGCCCGCCGTGGTGAGCTTTCATTTCGGGCTGCCTGAGCAAGGCTTCATCGACGCGCTGCGCGCGGCCGGCGTCGTGACCCTGGCCAGCGCCACGTCGCTGGACGAGGCGCGCCAGGTGGAGCAGGCCGGTGTCGATGCCATCGTCGCCCAGGGCGTGGAGGCCGGAGGGCACCGCGGCACGTTCGATCCCGCGCAGGACCGCATGATGGGCACCTTCGCCCTGGTGCGCGTGCTGGCCCGCAACACGGCCCTGCCGGTGATCGCGGCGGGCGGCATCATGGATGGCGAAGGCATTGCGGCCGCGCTGGGCCTGGGCGCCTGTGCGGCGCAGCTGGGCACGGCCTTCATCCTCTGCCCTGAATCGTCCGCCAGCCCGGCCTACCGTGCCGAGCTGCGCAGCGAACGCGCCCACCACACAGGCATCACCGCCGCCATCTCGGGCCGGCCGGCGCGCGGCATGGTCAACCGGCTGCATGCGCTGGGCGCCAGCCATGGCCAGTCCCTGCCCGACTACCCGCGCGTCTACGACGCGGGCAAGGCGCTGCACCAGGCGGCGTCCGCCCAAGGCAGCTCCGACTACGCAGCCCACTGGGCCGGCCAGGGTGCGCCGTTGGCGCGCGAGATGCCGGCCGCCGCGCTGGTGCAGACGCTGGTCGGCGAATTGGCGAGTGCTCAGGCAGGCCGCTAGCGCGTGTTATCCACTAAAGTGCCGCCAGCCCCTGCTCCAGGTCGGCGATGAGGTCGCGCGGCGA
The DNA here is from genome assembly GCF_000632165.1 of Delftia sp. RIT313. Classification (NCBI taxonomy): domain Bacteria; kingdom Pseudomonadati; phylum Pseudomonadota; class Betaproteobacteria; order Burkholderiales; family Comamonadaceae; genus Delftia; species Delftia sp. RIT313. The sequence continues at coordinate 22,593 of NZ_JFYT01000057.1, forward strand.
CTCCAGGCCGATGTGCAGGCGCACCACGGGCCCGCGCGCACTCCAGTCGGTGACGCTGCGCGCCTGCGCCATGTGCGCGGCCGTCGCCAGGCTTTCGTAGCCGCCCCAGGAAGCGCCGATGCCGAAGAGGCGCAGGCCGTCGATGAAGCGGTCCACGGCGGCCTCGGCGGTGCCGGGCTGCAGCTCCAGCGACACCAGGCCGTTCGTGCCCTGGCAGTCGCGCAGCCACAGCGCATGGCCGGGATGCGTGGGCAGCGCGGGGCAGAACACAGTGGCCACGGCCGGGTGCTGCTGCAGCCAGTGAGCCACCTCCAGCGCATGCGCCTCATGCATCTGCAGCCGTGCGGCCAGCGAGCGCATGCCGCGCAGCACCAGCCAGGCATCGTCGGGGCTGACCGCCATGCCGAAGGCATCGCAGCGCGCGGCCAGCGGCTCCCAGGCGGCCTCGGTGGTGGCCACGGTGCCCATCATCACGTCGGAGTGGCCCGACAGGTACTTGGTGGCTGCCATCACCGAGACATCGGCCCCCAGCGCCAGCGGCCGGTACTGGCAGCCCGATCCCCAGGTGTTGTCGGCCACGACCAGGGCGCCGCGCGCATGGGCCATGGCCGCCAGCGCGGGCAGGTCGCACATCTCGTAGACCAGCGATCCCGGGCATTCGGCATAGACCATGCGGGTGTTGGGGCGCATGCGCGCCTGGGCGTCGCTGCCATCGGCCGCGAAGAAGTCGTACTCGATGCCGTAGGGCCGCAGCCATTGCCCGGCCAGGTGGCGCACGGGCTGGTAGGCGCTGTCGGTCAGCAGCACATGGTCGCCGGGGCGCAGGTAGCTGAGCAGGGCCATGGCGATGGCCGCCAGGCCGGTGGGCAGCAGCCGCGTGCGGTGGGCGCCTTCCAGCTCGCTGACGGCGTCTTCCAGCGCAAAGCCGGTGGGTGTTCCGCGCGCGCCGTAGCTGAAGATGCGCTCGCCGGCGCGGCGCTCGCGCATCTCGCGCTGCTGTGCCGTGCTCTCGAACAGCACGGTGCTGGCGCGCACCAGGGGCGGGTTGACGGCCGTGCCGCCCGCATAGGCCGGGCGCTTGCCCGCATGCAGCAGCCGGGTCTGCAGGTCCAGCGCGGGGGCGTCAGGGGCGGATGCGCCAGGCACGGGGGCGTGTTCGGCAGCCATCAGTCGATCTTCGCGCCCGAGAGCTTGACCACGCGCGACCAGCGCTCCATGTCCTGGCGCAGCTGGGCGGCAAAGGCCTCGGGCGTGCTGGCCACGACTTCGCTGCCGCCATCGACGACGAGCTTGGTCACTTCCGGCAGTTGCAGGGTGCGCACGATGGCGTCGTGCAGATAGGCCACGCGCTCGGGCGGCGTGCCGGCGGGAGCAAAGAAGCCGTACCAGTCCTCGAAGCGCGCATTGCGCAGGCCCAGCTCCTCCAGCGTGGGCACCTTGCCGAACACGCCGATGCGGCGCGGGCTGGTGACGGCCAGCGCGCGCACCTGGCCCGCCTGGATCATGCCGGCCACGGACGAGGTGGAGGTGATCAGCACGTCGACCTGCTGGCCCAGCAGATCGTTGATGGCCGGCCCCGCGCCCTTGTAGGGCACATGGGTCATGGGCACGCCGTTTTCCTTGGACAGCACCACGCCCACCAGGTGCGACAGCGTGCCGTTGCCGGGCGTGGCATAGGTGACGCGGCCCGGCTCGCCCTTGCTGCGCGCCACCAGGTCGGCAAAGCTCTTGAGGGGCGAGGCCGAAGCGACCACGATGGCCAGCGGCGCCGCGTTGATCTGCGTGATGGGCACGAAGTTCTTGAGCGGATCGAAGCCCGGCGCGCTGTAGAGCGCGGGGTTCACCGCCATCAGCGAGACCTGGCCTGTGAGCACGGTGTAGCCATCGGGCTTGGCCTCGGCCACGGCCTTGGCGCCGATGTTGCCGCCTGCACCGCCCCGGTTTTCCACCACGGAGGGCTGGCCCGTGGCCTCGGTCAGCCGCGTGGTGACCCAGCGTGTGCTGGCGTCGTTGCCGCCGCCCGGCGGGAAGGGCGAGATGAAGCGGATCGGCTGGGCCGGATAGCCGTTGCGCGCAGCCAGCGGCTCGGCCGTGGCCTGCGAGAGCATGGCCAGGGCCGCGAGGCTGGCGGCCAGCATCCTGGCCAGGTTGAGGATTGCGAACATGTCTTGTCTCCTGTCGTTATGTGATCTGATTTATGTCGCTCTACGGCAAGTCAGCGATATATGGCGCTGCCTTTGCAACTGACGTGACTTTGGCCAGGGGCACCAAGCAAGGGCCGCCCCCGCAGCGAGGGTGCCGTCCCCCTCCCGCGCAGCGAGAGAGGGGGAAGCGGCGAAGCCGCTCAGGGGGAGCTTCATGCACTCGGCAGGCGGAAGGCGGCCAGTTCCTGGGCATCGAGCTGCGGCACCAGGCCCGTCTCCCAGGCCAGGTAGCGGCGTGCCGCTTCCTTGTTGCCGTCGTGGCGGTCGTGCACGAAGAACAGGTAGTCGATGCACTCGGCGTCGGTGGGGCTGTCGGGGGTGGCCTCGACGGGCAGGCCGGCCTGCTGCCATGCGGCCAGGCCGCCTTCGAGCAGCAGCGGCGCGGCACCCTGCAGTTCCAGCGCGGCCCATTGCGCCATGCCGGGCTCGTCGGCCACCAGCACGATCTGGCGCGTCTCGCCGGCCAGATCGCTGGCAAGGCACGGGCGGATGGACCAGCGGGCCCCGGCGATGTGGCCTGCGCGGTACTTCATGCCCGCGCGCAGATCGACCACGGCCACCTCGCCCTGGCGCATGCGCTCGTGCAGGGCCTGCGCCGTGATGCCTGCCAGTGCGGGGACCTGGGGCGGCTGGGCCGGTGCCAGGTCCAGGCCGCTTTGCAGGCCGCCCCGCAGCACGCAGGCGTCATGGCCAAGCTGGCGCAGCCAGCTGGCCACCACGGGGGCGCGCACGCCATCGCTGTCGAACAGCACCAGGCGCGCACCGCGCACGCCCACGTACTGGTCGCCGGCCTGCATGAGCTGGCCGCCGGGCGTGTGCTGGGCACCGGGCAGCGAACCGGCCTTGAATTCCTCGGGCGTGCGCACATCGCACAGGAACAGCGTGCGCGCAGCATCCTGGCTCCAGGCGCGCACGGTGTCGGCATCGACCTCGGGCACGTCGAAGCGTTCGGCCAGGGCGCGGGCCTGGGCTTGCAGCGCGCTGCTGGCCGAGTCGTCGCCATAGCGCTGCGTTCCGCCGTGCTCCAGCGGCAGGTCGGCCAGGTACCAGCCCTGGGTGCCGTTTTCCAGCGCGTAGACGGGGTTGGGAATGCCCAGGTTGATCAAGGTCTGCGCGCCGATGATGGAGCGCGTGCGGCCCGCGCAATTGACCACGATGGGCGTGGCCGCATCGGGCACCAGGCGGCTCACGCGCAGCGCCAGCTCGCCATTGGGGCAGCAGATGGCGCCGGGGATGTTCATCTTGTGGAACTCGGAGACGGGCCGGCCATCCAGCACCACCAGGGGCAGGCCCGCCGCCTGGCGCGCCGCCAGCTGCTGTGCCGTGATGCGCGGCGTGCCGTAGGCGTGTTCGGCCAGTTCGCCAAAGGTCTTGGAGGGCAGGTTCACGCCGGCGAACAGCGTGTAGCCCGCAGCGCTCCAGGCCTTGGCACCGCCTTCGAGCACGGCGACCTGGGTATAGCCCAGTGCTTCGAGGCGGCGCGCGGCACGCTCGGCCACGCCCGCGCTGGCATCGCCCTCGCCACCGTCGTAGGCGACGACGCGCACCTGACGGCGCGGCACCAGGCGGGGCACATCCAGCTCCAGCCGGCTGTAGGGCAGGGGCGTGGCGTAGAACAGGTGCGACTCGCCGTACTGGCCGTGCTCGCGCACGTCGAGCAGCGCGATCTCCTGGCCGTCGTGCAGCCAGGATTTGAGGGTGTGGGCGTCAATGGATGCGGTCATTGCATGCAGTCCGGGAAAAAGATCGGCAAGGAATTTCGGGCAAAGCCCTGCCACGCGCGCCCCGTGGGGCGCGCTGCGGCATGGACAGTGAAAAGGCAGGAAGCGGGAGGTAGCGGCCGGAAGGCCGGGGCTCAGCGGCGCGTCTGCACGCCGATGGCCATGGTCTGGCAGGTGCCGGTGGCCAGGTCGTAGCTGGTGCGCTCGTTGAGCGTCTCCAGCGCGCGGCCGTACATGTGCAGGTGGCGGATGACCTGCTCGCCCTGGATCTCCACGGAGTGGATGTCCTCGGGCATGAGGGCGATGCCCTGGCCTGGTGCGACCACCACGAGTTCCGTCTCGCGCAGCGTGCCCTTGCCGGGGACGGAGCCATCGTCGGTGCGCTCGTAGACGCGGTTGTGCTCCGTGCCTTCCACGGCGGCAATGCAGGCCCAGGTCGTGTGGTTGTGCGGCACGATGCGCTTGCCCGGGCGCATGACGTTGAGGTACAGCGCATAGCTCTGGTCGGCGTCCTCGGCAATCAGGTAGCGCGCCTGGTGCTCGCCCTGCTCGGGTGCAGCGTAGTCGGCCTGCTGCCAGAAGTCGCGGCGCGCGGCCAGGCCCAGCAGTTGCTGGAGCACGGCGTCCAGGCTGGCGCGCGTGGCCGCGTCCTCGCCAATGGCCTGCTTCATGTGGTCGATGGCCGCTGTCACGGCGGCGCTGCGCTGTTCGGTGATGGTGTTGTTGTTGGTGGTGGTGGTGTTCAAAGGGGGCTCCTTGTCGTCGTTGAAGCCCACTGTAGTGAGGCGCCCCGCCCGCAACAATCCACGCATGCCCAATAAATACTTCAATAAAATTGAAGTATGGAGACGCTTGACCTGGACCTGCTGCGCACCCTGGCCGCCATTGCCAGCCACGACAGCTTTGCCGCCGCCGCCGTGCAGATGGGGCGCACGCAATCGGCTATCACCCAGCAGATGCAGCGGCTGGAGGAGAAGATCGGCCACGCGCTGTTCGAGAAGCAGGGCCGGCAAAAACGCCTCACCGACCACGGCCAGCGCCTGCTGGGCTATGCGCGCCACATGCTGGCCATCCACGACGAGGCGCTGCGCAACCTGCAGCACCGCCAGGTGCAGGGCCTGGTGCGCATTGGCGCGCCCCACGACGCGGCCGACAACATGCTGCCGCCCGTGCTGCAGGAGATCGCGCTGAACTTTCCGGGCATGCAGATCGACATCCATGTGGGGCGCAGCCCGTTCCTGATGGAGTCGCTCAAGCAGGGCGAGCTGGACCTGGCCATCTCCAACCGGGAGGATGAAGGCTTCGAGGGCTTTGCCCTGCGCTCCACACCCACCGTGTGGCTGTGCGGCGCGGGCTATGCCCATGACCCGGGCAAGCCCGTGCCCCTGGTCATGGCCGACGGGCCCAGCATCTTCCGGCGCCTGGGCTGCGATGCGCTGGATGCGGCCGGCATTGCCTGGACGCCGCGCCACACCTGCACCAGCCTGGTCGGCATACGCGCGGCGCTGCGCGCGGGCCTGGGCGTGACGGCGCGCGGCGTGGAGCAGCTCGACCCGGGCCTGCGCGTGCTGGGCGCGGGCGACGGCATGCCGCCGCTGCCGGACCTGGCCTACCGCCTGTACATCCGCAGCCATGTGATCAGCCCCGTGACACGCCAGATCTTCGAGAACCTGCAGGCCCGCATGCGCCAGCCGGCGGGCTGAGCGCCGGGGCGCTTGGCGCGCAGCAGTGCTGGATGTGGCGGCGCACTTGACTGCACCGCTTGTAATGGGACTTATTCTCAAATAACATCCGCGCCACCGCCGCCCCCTCCGGCCGGCGTTTTTCGAGCCTTTCCAGGCCCCGTGCCATGCCATCTCCCACTCTTGCCCGCACCCATGACTGGTTCCGTGACTGGTTCCGTGACTACGGGCCGCTGATCTCCCGCATCCTCGCCGCGCTGTTTGGCGGCTACGCCGTGGCGGCGCTGGCCAGCGTGGCCGTGCTGGCCCTGCCCGCAGACCGCACGCAGGCGGCGATCTCGGGCACCTTGCTGAGCTTTGCCGTCTACGCGGGAGCGGTGATCTGGGTGTTTGCCGTGCGCAGCGCCACGCGCGCCTGGGCCGGCCTGCTGGTCGCCGCCCTGGTGCTGGCGCCTGCCGCGTGGTGGACCTGGGGCAAGGGGCTGGGCGCATGAGCACGAACACCACGAACACGGCCGGCAAGCCCGCCAAGCCCGCGAAAGCCGCCAAGGCGCCCGGCATCCGCCAGACCATGTCCGACCTGCACACCTGGGTCGGCCTGCTGCTGGGCTGGTTCCTCTACGCCATGTTCCTCACGGGCACGGTGAGCTATTTCAGGAACGAGATCACGCAGTGGATGCAGCCCGAGCAGCCGCACCAGAGCCAGGCGAGCGAGCCCGCGCTGGTGGCCCAGCGTGTGGGAGACGCCATGGCGCGCCTGGCGCCGCAAAGCCCGCAATGGCTGATCAACCTGCCCGATGAACGCAGCACGGTGGCCACGGTGTTCTGGAGCCCGCCGCAGACCGAAAAGGGCGCCAGGCGCCGCTTCGAGAACGGCCGCTTCGACCCGGCCACCGGCACGCGCCTCGAAGGCCCGGTGCGCGAGACGCGCGGCGGCGAGTTCTTCTACCGCTTCCACTTCCAGTTCCACTACATGCCCGTGCTCTGGGGCCGCTATCTGGCGGGGCTGTGCGCCATGTTCATGCTGGTGGCCATCGTCAGCGGGGTGATCACGCACAAGAAGATCTTTGCCGACTTCTTCACCTTCCGCTGGGGCAAGGGGCAGCGCTCCTGGCTGGACGCGCACAACGCGCTGTCCGTGCTGGGCCTGCCCTTTCACCTGATGATCACGTACACCGGCCTGGTGACCCTGGCCCTGATGTACATGCCCTGGGCCAATCTGGCCACCACCATGACGCCCGAGCAGCGCGTGGTGGCCGGCCAGCAGCTCAGTGCCTTTGTTCCCGCAGGCAAGCCCTCGGGCCAGGCCGCGCCCCTGGCACCGCTGGCCGACATGGTCCGCCAGGCCGAGCAGCGCTGGGGCGCGGGCCAGGTGGAACGCCTGAACGTCAACCTGCCCGGCGATGCCAATGCGCGCGTGACCGCCATCCGCGGCGAGAACGGCCGCGTCTCCATCAGCCCGCAGTTCATGATGTTCGACGGCGTCAGCGGCCAGCTGCTGCAGGCACAGGACAGCGTGGGCGCCGCCGCCGAGACGCGCGGCGTGCTCTATGCGCTGCACATGGGCCGCTTCGGCGACCTGCCCACGCGCTGGCTGTACTTCATCGTCAGCCTTGCGGGCACGGCCATGGTGGGAACGGGACTGGTGCTGTGGAACGTGAAGCGGCGCAGCAAGCTGCCCGACCCGGAAAGGCCGCATTTCGGCTTCCGGCTCGTGGAACGGCTGAACATCGCCACCATCGCCGGCCTGTCCATCGGCATGGCCGGCATGCTCTGGGCCAATCGCCTGCTGCCGGTGGAGATGGCGCAGCGCGCCGAGTGGGAGGTGCACGCCATGTTCATCGCCTGGGGTGCCACCCTGTTCTGGGCGCTGGGTCGACCCGCCAAGCGGGCCTGGATCGAGTTGCTGTGGGCCGGCGCCGCCGCCCTGGCCCTGCTGCCCATGGTCAACGCGCTGACCACGGATCGCGGCCTCTTGGCCAGCCTGCGCGCGGGCGACTGGGTGTTTGCTGGCATGGACCTCATGCTGCTGGCCCTGGCCGCACTGCATGCCCATCTGGCCCTGCGCACCCAGCGCCACCAGCCCAAGGCCAAACCGGTGCGCGCCGCCCGGCCCGCGCCCAAGGCAGCCGCCACAGCAGCGGCCGCCGCAGCGGAGACCAGCGCATGAGCATGGCCCATCTGTTCTGTCAGCTGCTGGCCCTGGGCGCCTTCGCCTGCCTGGCCCTGGCCATGGACCGCCACCAGAGCGACCTGTTCGGCAAGGAACTGCCACCCGCCCGCACCCGGCGCCTGCGCGCGGCCGGCTGGGTGCTGCTGGCGCTGTCGCTGTGGGCGGCGCTGCAGGTGGAGCCCTGGTCGCTGGGGCTGGTGGCCTGGTTCGGCCACATCGCCGCAGCAGCCGCCATCGTGCTGCTGTCCATGGTGGCGCGCGAGCGCCTGCGCTGACGGCCCTCCCGGCGCCTTCAGAGAAACATGCCGCCCGAGGCCTCGATGCGCTGGCCCTGCACCCAGCCCATGCCGGGTTGCAGCAGGGCGGCCATCACGGGGCCGATGTCGTCGGGCTGGCCCACGCGGCCCAGCGCAGTCTGGCTGGCCAGGGCCGCGCCGACCTGTGCATCGTCGCGCACACGGCCACCGCCAAAATCCGTGGCAATCGCCCCCGGCGCCACCGTGTTGACGCGAATGCCGCGCGCCCCCAGCTCGCGCGCCAGGTAGCGCGTCAGCACCTCCACCCCGCCCTTCATGGATGCATAGGCCGCATAGCCCGGCTGGGTGAAGCGCGTGAGCCCGCTGGACAGGTGGATGATGCTGCCGCCATCGCGCAGCAGGGGCAGCAGGTGCTGGCTCAGGAAGAACGGCGCCTTCAAGTGGATGGCGACCAGCTCGTCGAACTGCGCCTCGGTGGTAGCCGCGAAGGGTGCATTGATGCCGATGCCGGCGTTGTGCACCAGCGCATCAAGGCGGTCGGCCTGCCAGGTATCGGCCAGCGCCTGGCGCACGCGGGCCGCAAAGTCCGCAAAGCCCGCGCTGCGCGCCACGTCCAGCTGCAGGGCGGCGGCCCGCCCGCCCAGCGCCTCGATGGCGGCCACGGCGGCCTGGGCCTCGTCGGCACGCTCACGGTAGGTCAGCACCACGTCCAAGCCCTGGCGCGCCAGGTGCTCGGCCGTATTGCGGCCCAGGCCGCGGCTGCCGCCCGTGACGAGGACGATGCGGCGGGCGGCAGGGGAAGAAGCGGTCGAAGGAGAAGCTGTCATGGCGGACCTCGTTAGGTGGTTTGCAATGACAGCGACTGTATTGAAGGTCGATTTTTGGATAAATTGGCTGTTTCTGATTTATTTGTTCGCCCCATGCAAACAATCAAGCTTCTGGAGCAGATGCAGATCTTCAGCCGCGTGGCCGAGATGGCCAGCTTCACGCGTGCGGCCGACAGCATGGGTTTGCCCAAGGCCAGCGTCTCCCAGGCCGTGCAGCAACTGGAGGCGCGGCTGGGCACGCGGCTGCTGCACCGGACCACGCGGCGCGTGCAGCTCACCCAGGACGGCCAGGCCTGCTACGAGCGCTGCCAGGACCTGCTGGCCGACGTGGACGAGTTCCAGGGCCAGTTCCAGCAGGCCGGCGACGCGCCGCTGCAGGGCAAGGTCCGGCTGGACATGACCACCGGCCTGGCGCGCCACGTCGTCATGCCCTTGCTGCCGCAACTGCTGCAAAGCCATCCGGCGCTGGAGCTGGAGCTGAGCTGCACCGAGCGCCGCGTGGACCTGGTGCGCGAAGGCTTTGATTGCGTGCTGCGCCTGGGCCCCGTGGACGAGCCCGGCCTGGTGGCACGCCCGCTGGGCCTGGTGGCGCTGGCCACCTGCGCCAGCCCCGGCTATGTCCAGGCCCACGGGCTGCCCGCCACGCTGCAGGATCTGGGCGGTCACCGGCTGGTGCACTACCAGCGCACGCTGGGCGCGCGGCCGCTGGGCTTCGAGTACGAGGAGGATGGCCAGCCCCGGTACCTGCCGATGGCGGGCGCGCTCACCGTGAACAATGCCGAGGCCTATCTCGCGGCCTGCCAGGCCGGCCTGGGGCTGATCCAGGTTCCGCGCCTGGCCGTGCAGCCGCTGCTGGACGCAGGGGAACTGGTCGAGGTGCTGCCCCGCCACCCGCCGCCGCCCATGCCGCTGTACCTGATCTACGCCCAGCGCCGCCAATTGCCGCGCCGCGTGCGCGTGCTCATGGATTGGCTGGCCGAAGCGGTCCTGCCCTGGACGCTTGGCGCTGGCCCGGCCGCAAAGCCCTAGCGAGCGCTGCAGCGATTCAGCCAGCGTCATTTTGCTTATCACTAATCCGTATCAAGACAAAGGTTCGCGCCTGCCCCTTGTGACGCCATTTACCGGACAATAGCGACCTTGCCCCGGTCACCGGCCGCCACGAAGCAGCGGCAACGCGCACACCGCGCCTGCCCCCTGTGCTTCCCGCCACCGCGTGCCTGAATGGCACTGACCTCTCATTGCAACGTCCCGGCGGGCACTGCCTGCCCCGAATTCACCGTATTGCCAACATGAGTGCTTTTCTTGAAGAACGCGTGCTGTCCGTCCACCACTGGACCGACCGCCTTTTCTCCTTCACCACCACCCGTGACACCGCGCTGCGCTTTTCCAACGGCCATTTCACGATGATCGGGCTGAAGGTCGACGGCAAGAACCTGCTGCGTGCCTACTCCATCGCCAGCCCCAACTACGAGGAGCACCTCGAGTTCCTGTCGATCAAGGTGCCCGACGGTCCGCTGACCTCGCGCCTGCAGAACATCCAGGTCGGCGACACCATCCTCGTCGGCAAGAAGCCCACGGGCACGCTGCTGATCGACTACCTGCTGCCCGGCAAGAACCTGTACCTGATCGGCACCGGCACGGGCCTGGCCCCCTGGCTGGCCGTGGCCCGCGACCCCGAGACCTACGAGCGCTACGAGAAGGTCGTCGTCGTGCACGGCGTGCGCCACGCCAGCGAGCTGGCCTACCAGGAGCTGTTCGAGAAGGAACTGCCCGAGCATGAATTCCTCGGCGAAATCGTCAAGGACAAGCTGGTCTACTACCCCACCGTGACGCGCGAGCCCTTCCGCAACCAGGGCCGCATCTCCAACCAGATCACGGCAGGCACCTTCCCGCAGAACATCGGCCTGCCCGAGCTCAACCCCGAGACCGACCGCGTCATGCTGTGCGGCAGCCCCGCCATGCTGAACGAACTCAAGGAGCTGCTGGAGCACCGCGGCTTCAAGGAAGGCAACACCACCACGCCCGGCGACTTCGTGGTCGAGCGCGCCTTCGTCGAGAAGTAAAGCCCACGACACCCCGTGGCGGGGCGGCTGCCGATAATCGGCGCATGCCGCCCTCCCGCACCCCGCCGCCCCAGCCCGGCGACGATGACCGCAACTTCATCGTCGCCCTGGCGCGCGGCCTTGATGTCCTGTCCTGCTTTCGCTCCGGCGAAAAGCTGCTGGGCAACCAGGACATCGCCAGGCGCTGCGGACTGCCCAGGTCCACGGTTTCGCGCCTCACGCACACGCTGACCACGCTGGGCTACCTCATCCATGTGCCCGAAGAGGGCAAATACCGCCTGGGCACAGCCACGCTGGCCCTGGGCAGCGCCATGCTCTCGCGCCTGGACGTGCGCCAGATCGCGCGCCCGCTGATGCAAAAGCTGGCCGCCACCACCGATGCCGAGGTGGCCCTGGCCGCACGCGACCGGCACAACATGGTCTACATCGAGCACTGCCCCAGCGCGCGCTTCACGCACCGCGACCTGGACATGGGCTCGCGCATCCCCCTGGCCACCACGGCCGTGGGCCGCGCCTGGCTGGCCGCCAGCCCCGCATCCGAGCGCCAGCGCGCGCTGGACTACCTGCAATCGCACGCCCCCGAGCAATGGGCCGCCGCCCAGGCCCAGCTGCCGCTGTGGCCCGGTGCCAGCACCCATCCGCAACCCTGGCTGTCGTGCTCGTTCGGCGACTGGCAGCCCGAGGTCAACGCCATCGCCCTGGCCTTCTCGCCGGGGCGTGGCCTGCCGCTGATGGCCGTCAGCCTGGGCGGGCCCTCGCGCTTTGTCACGGCCGATGCGCTGCGCCAGGACGGCGTGCCTGCGCTGCAGCGCATGGTGCGGCGGCTGCAGCAGGACATAGACCGCGCCTGACCGCAGACCGGGCCTGGCCGGCTGTCCCGCAGGCGCCCGCACAGTAGCCGCGCATTACCCGCACAGTAGCCAAGACGACAGCGCGCGCCGCCCTGGCGCCCTAGCATGGAGGGCGTTGCTCAACCATCAGGAAACCAAGGCAGGAGACACCCAGCATGAGCGTGAAAGCACTGTTCAACCTCACCGGCAAGACCGCCCTCATCACCGGAGGCTCGCGCGGCCTGGGCCTGCAGATGGCCGAGGCGCTGGGCGAGATGGGCGCCCGCCTCGCCATCACGGCGCGCAAGTCCGATGAACTGGCCGAGGCCAAGGCCCACCTGCAAGGCCTGGGCTACCAGGTCGAGACCTTCACCAACGATCTGCAGAAGTTCGACACCATCCCCGCCCTGGTCGATGACGTGCTGACGCGCTGCGGCGACATCGACATCCTCGTCAACAACGCCGGCGCCACCTGGGGCGCCAAGGCCGAGGAATACCCGGACGAGGCCTGGAACAAGGTCATGAACCTCAACGTCTCGGCGCCCTTCTTCCTCACCCGCGAAGTGGCCAGGCGCGTGATGATCCCCAAGGGCCAGGGCAACGTGATCATCACCGCCTCGGTCGCGGCCTTCAAGGGCACGCCGCCCGGCATGAACACCGTGGCCTACAACACCTCCAAGGCGGCAGCCGTGCACCTGGCGCGCACCCTGGCCTCGGAATGGGGCCACTACGGCATCCGCGTCAACTCCATCTGCCCGGGCTTCTTCCCCAGCAAGCTGGCCAACGGCCTCATCGACAAGCTCGGCGACCAGCTCATCGCCCGCGCCCCGCTGCGCCGCATCGGCGGCGAGGAGGACCTCAAGGGCGCCGTGGTCTACCTGGCGTCCGATGCGTCTCGGCACATGACGGGGCAGGCGTTGGTGCTGGATGGTGGAGCGAGCTTGTTGTAAGGCGCATCGCACTAATCACAGAGGAGCGCCGCGGCGCTCCTTTTTGTTTCAATAAAAGCCCTTGTCGGATGATTTTCTGTGGATACGATAAATTCATGTTCACCGTCATCGAAACCCCGACATTCCAGAAGCAGGCCGCCAGCCTGTGGACGGAGACAGAGCGCCTGGACTTCATTTCCTGGATCTCTGCCAACCCTGGCTCAGGTGACGTGATACCCGGCACAGACGGCGCCCGCAAGATCCGCTGGACAGTGAAAGGCCGGGGCAAACGAGCAGGCGTCAGAGTGATTTATTTCAACTTCAGCGCCGAAGAAATCGTGCTGTTGGCAACCATGTATGCCAAGGCCGAGCAAACAAACATCCTACCCAAGGACATCCGAAGGAGTTGACCATGGTGAAGTCCCTGAAGGCCCTGCAGGCCATGGACACGGAAAAGCTGGCCCAGGCCATCGAGGCCGACGCGGGCGAGGCGGTTCCCGGCCTGCGTCAGGCGCTGCAAGAGGCCAAGGCAGGCCAGTTTGCCGCCGTGCACACGCCCGAGCAGATTGCCGCGCGCAAACGGGGCCGCCCGCAAGGCTCGGTCAAGGCAGATGCCAAGATCGCCACCAACATTCGCTTCGACCCCGACGTACTGCAAGCGCTCAAGGCCACCGGCCAGGGCTGGCAAACACGCGTCAACGAACTGCTGCGCGCGGACATCGAATCCGGGCGCCTCAAGCGCAGCCTCTGAGGCGCGGCCGGACACGAAGGCACGGCCGCGCTCAATAGCTTTACCTGCTCCCCACCGTCATCACCGCCTCAATCTTGCCGTCGCGCACAGCGGCGCCGCGTTCCGTGGTCAACGTGCCGCCGCGCTCATCCACGCCCTTGACGCCGCCGGGGTTCACGTCGGGGCGCAGGGATTTGTAGGCCTCGTCCAGCTTGGCGTGGATGGCCTTGGTGTCCGAGGCCGAGCCGGCCAGCTGCATGGCCTTGACGGTGGCGTGCACGGCCGTGTAGTTCCACTGCGCCTCCGAGCCCGGGATGCGGCCCGGGTAGACCTTGCCGAAGCGTTCGACGAAGGCCTTGTTCTCGGGCTTGGTGTCCTCGGAGACGGGCATGACGCCGATGGCGCCTTCCAGCGGCGCATAGCCGCCGACCACGCGGGCCATTTCGTCGAGCTTGGCCTGGTCCATGACCACGAAGCCGCCCTTGAAGCCCAGCTCGCGCGCCTGTTTGACGACCAGGGCCGTGGGCTCGGAGGCGCCGCCCACGAAGAGCACGTCGGGCTTTTCGGCCAGGGCCTTGCTCACGCCGCTGTAGAAATCGGTGGCGCGGTTGTAGCTCATGGCGTTCTCGGCCACCACGGTGCCGCCCAGCTTTTCCCAGCCGGGCTTGAAGGCGGCGACCCAGGCCTTGGCGTAGTCGTGGTCGGCGCCCACCAGGGCCACCTTCTTGCCGAAGCGGCCCATCACGTACTTGGAGAACGGGTCGATGTACGAGGTGAACTCGGGCGGGATGCGCAGGGTCAGCTTGTTGCCCCGGTTGGTGATCTGCGGCACCGAGCTGTAGGCCAGCACGATGAAGTTGCTGCGCTCGTTGGTGGTCTGCAGCGCGAAGATGCCGCCCGAATGCGGCACCAGGATGGCCGCCGTCTTGTGCTGCTGCACCAGGCGCTGGGCGTTGATCGCGGTCTCGGACGGGTTGTACTTGTCGTCCAGCGGCACGATCTCGATCTTGACCTTTTTGCCACCGATCTCGGGCGCTGCGGCATTGATCTCGGAGACGGCCATCTGCATGCCGTCGAGCACGTTCTTGCCGTACTGGGCAGCGCCGCCCGACAGCGGGCCCGAGTAGCCGATCTTGACCACCTCCTGCGCCAATGCAGGGCCGGCGGCGGCCACGGCGGCGCAGGCCAGGGCCAGCGTGCCCACCCTGCGGCGGGTCAATGGTGCGAATGCTGTCATGTCTGTCTCCTTGGATCGTTGGTGGTGGTGGCTTGGGTAGAGGCAAGAGGCGGCGTCATGCGCCGATGTACGCCTTGCGGATGGAGTCGTCGGCCAGCAATTCGGCCGGCTTGCCCTCGCGCACGATGCGGCCGCTTTCCATCACATAGGCGCGGTGCGCGATCTTCAGCGCCGCATAGGCGTTCTGCTCGGCCAGCAGCACGGTGGTGCCAGCGGCGTTGATGCGCTGTATGGCCTCGAACATCTGCTTGATGACCAGGGGCGCCAGGCCCAGCGAGGGCTCGTCCAGCAGCAGGGCCTGGGGCCGGCCCATCATGGCGCGGCCGATGGCCACCATCTGCTGCTGGCCGCCCGACAGCGAGCCAGCCGGGTCGTGCTGCTTCTCGCGCAGGATGGGAAACAGCTCCATCACCTCCTGCAGCGTCTTCTGGCTGGGGCCGGGATCGCGGCGGTGCACGTAGGCGCCCAGCTGCAGGTTGCGCAGCACCGACATCTGGGGGAACAGCTTGCGTCCCTCGGGGCACTGCACCACGCCGGACTGCACGATGGCCGATGGCTTGCTGCCAGCCAGCTCCTTGCCATTCCACACGATGGAGCCGCCAGCGGCCTTGTGGATGCCGCTGGCCGTGAGGAACAGCGAACTCTTGCCCGCGCCGTTGGCGCCCAGCAGCACCACCAGCTCGCCCCGGTCGGCATGCAGGCTGACACCGTCCAGCGCCAGGAAGCTGCCGTAGCGCAGCGACACGTTCTCAAACTTCAGCATGCTCGCTCCCCAGGTAGGCATCGATGACGGCGGGGTTGCGGCGTATTTCCTCGGGCGTGCCCTCGGCGATCTTCTCGCCGTAGCTGAGCACCAGGATCTTGTCGGCCAGGCTCATGATCATGCCCATCTTGTGCTCGATCAGCGCCACCGTGATGCCGTGGCGCACCAGCTTGCGGATCAGCTCGGCCAGGCCCTCGGTCTCCTCGGGGTTGACGCCGCCGGCAGGCTCGTCGAGCAGCATCAGCTTGGGGTCGGTGGCCAGGGCCAGCGCGAAGGCCACGCGCTTGCGCTCTTCCTGCGTGATGTCGCCCGCGATGCGGCCGGCCACATGCGACAGGCCCACGAAGTCCAGCGCGTCGCGCGCCTTTTCTCGGCACACGCGCTCTTCCTCGCGCAGGCGGCTGGAGCCGCGCAGCACGTCCCACAGGCCTGAGCGCGTGCGCAGCCGGTGGCCTACGATGAGGTTGTCCAGCACCGTGGCGCGGTCGAACAGCGCCGTGGTCTGGAAGGTGCGCGCCACGCCCAGTTTCGCCACCTGGTCCGTGCGCAGCGAGGTCACGTCCTGGCCGTTGAAGGTGATGGTGCCCGAGGTGGGCTTGTGCACGCAGCTGATCAGGTTGAAGAACGTGGTCTTGCCCGCGCCGTTGGGGCCGATGATGGCGTTGATGCGGCCTTCCTCGATCACGGTGCTGACATCGCTCACGGCGGCCAGCCCGCCGAAGGTCTTGGTCAGGTGGTCAATCTTGAGCATGCGGCTTGCCCTCCTTGGCATTGCGGCGCGCGCGCCATGCGGTGAAGCTGCCCACCACGCCGTAGGGCATGAAGATCACCAGCATCACGAGAATCGGGCCGAAGACGATGAAGCGGTACTCCTGCAGGAACTGCAGGTACTGCGTGATCCAGGGCATGCCGATGGCGCCCAGCAGCGGCCCCAGCACCGTGCCCATGCCGCCGACCATGGCGAAGATCATCATGTCGAAGGTGTGGTGCACGCCGGCCATGTCGGGACCGATGAAGCGCACGAAGCCGGCGTACAGGCCGCCCGCCACGCCCGCGTAGACCACGCTCAACATGAAGGCCAGCACCTTGTTGCGCATGAGGTTGATGCCCAGCGCCTCGGCCAGCTCGTCGCTGTTGCGGATGGCCATGAAGGTGCGGCCCAGCAGCGACCGGACGATGCGCCGCATCACCCAGACCGAGGCCACGAGGAAGGCCAGCACCAGGTAGTACAGCGCCAGCGGCGACTCGAAGCTCAGCGCGCCCAGGGCCTCGGGCGCGGGGATGCCCATGATGCCTACCGTGCCGTGGGTCAGGCCCTCCCACTTCTCGATCACGAGGAACATGATGTAGCCCACGCACAGCGTGAAGATCGAGAAGTAGTGCCCCTTCAGGCGCAGCGAGACGATGCCGATCAGGTAGCCCAGCACCGCGCACACCACGCCCGACATCACCAGCCCGCCCCAGAACGGCCAGCCATGATCCACCGTGAGGATGCCCACGGTATAGGCGCCCGCGGCCATGAAGCCCGCATGCGCGAGGTTGAGCTGGCCCGTGTAGCCCGTGATCAGGTTCAGGCCCAGCGTGGCGATGGCGAAGATGTAGGCCGTGCTCATCACCGTGAGGTGGTAGTCGTTGCCCGCCAGCCAGGGAAAGGCGATGCCGGCGGCCAGCAGCAGGCCCCAGGCGACGCGGGAGTCGATGAATCCGTTCATTCAATGACTCCTCTTGGCGAACAGGCCCTGCGGGCGCAGCGACAGGATCACCACCAGCAGCACGAAGGCGATGATGTCCTTGTAGTCGGTGGAGATGTAGTAGGCGCCGAAGCTCTCGGCAAAGCCGATGATCAGCCCGCCCAGCACGGCGCCCGGGATGCTGCCCATGCCGCCCAGGATGATGATCACGAAGGCCTTGGTGATGACCAGGTGGCCCATGGCCGGATAGACCAGGTTGATGGGCGCATACAGCGTGGCCGCCACGGCCGCGAGCACGCCCGAGATGGCAAAGGTCAGCATGGACACGCGGTTGGCGTCGATGCCCACCATGGATGCGCCTTCGCGGTTCTGCGCCATGGCGATGATGGTCGCGCCCGTGATGGTGCGCGTCAGGAACAGGTGCAGGGCCACCATCAGCGCAAAGGCCGCGCCGATGATCAGCAGGCGCTGCGCGGGCGCCGTGATGCCGCCCATCTCCACGATGGAGGTGTAGGGCGTGGGCATGCGCTGGAAGTCCGCGCCCCACAGCGCCTGGGCACCCGCCTCCAGGAACAGCAGCAGCCCGATGGAGGCGATCTTGGGATGCAGGGGCGAGGCCTTGCGCAGCGGATGGAAGATCAGCCGCTCGCTGACGATGCCCAGCACCGCCACCGCGATGGCTGCGGTCAGCATGGCCGCCCAGTAGCCCCAGCTCCAGGCCACCATGGCCTGGAAGGCCACGAAGGCGCCGATCATGTAGAAGCCGCCGTGCGCGAAATTGGGCACGTGCAGGATGCCGTAGACCAGGGTCAGGCCCAGGGCCACCAGGCCGTAGATGCCGCCCAGGGTCAGGCCGTTGAGCACTTGCTGCAGAAAAACGTCCATTCAACGCCTCCTGCGGAAAGGCGCGGCTCGGCGCCCGGCCAGGGTCTGTGCTTGCATTGTCTTGTCTCCTTTGCATGGCCGGCCGGCGCGGCGCGACAACGCATGCGGCAGACAGGCAAGGCCAGCTTAGGAGGGGGGCGGCGCCACGATCAACCCGAAGATTCCGCACAGCGGAATTCACCTGGGAAACCCCGAGACCCTCAGGGCCCCGCCAGTAACCTAGATGACAGCCGCGCTCAGATGGACAGGGCCGGCAAGTTGGCGGGCAGGCCCTGCATGGAGCGCTGCGTGTGCTCGGCCACGAAGTCCAGGAAGCTGCGCACGCGCGCCGGCATGAACTTGCGCGTGGGCAAGGTGGCGTAGAGGGTGAAATGGCCCGTGGTCCATTCGGGCAGCACATGACGCAGGCGGCCCGAACGCAGGTGGCGCGCAATCAGGTCCAGCGGCTGGGTGCTGATGCCCGCGCCGTCCAGCGTGGCACGCAGCAGCGTGCCGGTGTGGTTGGCCACCAGCACGGGCTGCACGGCCACTTCGGCCTCGCCCGCGTTGCCATCGAGCCGGCGCAGGCGCAGCACGTCGGAGCGGCCCTGGGCGCGGCGGCGCAGCAGGCACTGGTGGCCCGCCAGATCCTCGGGCACGGCGGGCACGCCATGGGCATCCAGGTACTCGGGCGAGGCGCAGGCCAGGCCGCAGGTGGTGACGATGGGCCGCGCCACCACGTTGCCGTCATAGCCCTCCTCGGCGTTGAGGAAGGTGATGTCGTACTCGCCCACGGCGGCCTCGCTGGCCGACTCCACGAAGACCTCGATGCAGATGCGCGGATGCAGGCGGTGAAAGTCCGCCACCAGCGGCGCCAGCACATGCTCGGCAAACACGGGCGGCGTGAGCACGCGCACGGCGCCCGACAGCTCCAGCGTGTGCGCCTGCGCCAGGCTGAAGGCATCCTCCACATCGGCCAGGATGCCGCGCACGCGCTCCAGATAGGCCTCGCCGGCCTCGGTCAGCGACACGCTGCGCGTGGTGCGCTGCAGCAGCCGCGTGCCCAGGTGCTGCTCCAGGTCGGCCACCAGGCGCGTGACCGTGGGCACGGACATGTCCAGGCGACGCGCCGCCGCCGAAAACCCGGCCTCGTCGGCCACGGTCTGAAACACCCGCATGGTCTGCAATCGGTCCATGTTGTCCTTGGCCCCGGGCCTCGGTGCCCGGGGACTTTCGCTGCATTGTTCCACTCCCAAACGCCCTGCGCCGCGGCTTTGCGGGCCGCGGCGCAGGCGTTCATCTTCGTCGAAATGCAGCCGCTCAGCCCTTGCCGTCCGAAGTGTCCCTGGCCTGCGATGGACCGGCGGGCGGCGCCCAGCGGATGGGGTGGGTGAAGCGCACCTCGGCGTCGCTGAAGGCCTTGGCCGTGGCGGCCGACAGCAGCAGGATGGCCGACGAGAAATAGATCCACATCAACAGCACCACCAGCGAACCCGCCGCGCCATAGGCCGAGACCACGGCCGCCGTGGACAGATACCAGGCCAGGGCCTGCTTGCCCAGCGTGAACAGCAGGGCGCCGACGATGGCGCCAAAGATGAGATAGCGCAGCCGGGGCTTGGGGCCGCTGCCGATGCGCATCAGCCCCACGAAGAGCAGCACGGCAATGCCGAAGGACACGCATTCGTTGATCAGGCTGATCAGCGGCCCCAGCGGCTGCATCTGCAGCTTGGTGCCGGCCCAGTTGGTGATCAGCTGGATGGCCGTGGACAGGGCCATGGACACCAGCAGCAAGAAGCCCAGCGCCAGCACATAGGTCAGGCCGCGCAGCCGCAGCGCGGCCATGCGCCACCACACGGCCTTGGGCGGCGGTGGCTCGCCGTTCGAGGTCCAGAGCTTTTCCAGCGCGGACTGCAGCTCCACGAACACACCCGTGGCGCCCGACATCAGCAGGATGAAGCCGAACAGCGAGGCCAGCCGCCCCTCGTCGGGCCGCTGGGCGCTTTCCAGCGCGCCGCGCACCACCTGGGCACCGCGCTCGCCGATCACGTCCTGCACCTGGTCGATCAACTGGTGTTCCACATAGCTGCGGTCCACCCACCAGCCCAGCAGGCCGACCAGCAGCAGCAGCAGCGGCGCCAGGCTCAGGATGCCGTAGAAGGACATGGCCGCGCTCATGCGCAGGCCATCGGCGTCCAGCCACAGCTGAACGGCATTCCACATGGCGCGCAGCGGGTTCAGCTCCATCAGGCGCTGCAGGCGTGCGGACCAGGACGAGGCGGGGGGAGTTTCCGGGGTATCTGAGGGCATGGCCCCCATTGTGCTCAGCGGCGCACCAGCGCCCTGTCAGCCTGTGCCGACAGGGGCCTGTGCGCGCGGCTCAGGTCACGGGCGCTGGATTGAACAGCACCAGGGCGTTGTGCAGCTTCCACTGCTCCGCCCAGGTCTTCCTGCGGCCGCTGGCCACGTCCAGCATCAGGCGGAACATCTCCCAGCCCACGTCCTCGATGCTGGCCTGGCCTTCGGCGATGCGGCCCGCGTTCACGTCCATCAGGTCATGCCAGCGCCGCGCCAGGTCGCTGCGCGTGGCCACCTTGATCACGGGCACCTGGGCCAGGCCGTAGGGCGTGCCCCGGCCCGTGGTGAACACATGCAGGTTCATGCCGGCGGCCAGTTGCAGCGTGCCGCAGATGAAGTCGCTGGCCGGCGTGGCCGCATAGACCAGACCGCTTTGGATGCCCCGGTCGGCCAGCCGCTGGCCCGGCGACAGCACGCCGGTGATGGGCGCCGTGCCGCTCTTGATGATGGAGCCCATGGCCTTCTCGACGATGTTGGACAGGCCGCCCTTCTTGTTGCCCGGCGTGGTGTTGGCGCTGCGGTCCACGCGGCCCTTGTCCAGGTAGGCGTCGTACCAGGCCATCTCCTCGATCATGGCTTCGGCCACCTCGGGGCTGGAGGCGCGCGAGGTCAGCTGGTCGATGCCGTCGCGCACCTCGGTCACCTCGCTGAACATCACGGTGGCGCCTGCGCGCACCAGCAAATCGGTGCAAAAGCCCACGGCCGGATTGGCCGTGACGCCGCTGAACGCATCGCTGCCGCCGCACTGCACGCCCACCACCAGGGCGCTGGCCGGCACGGTCTCGCGCCGGCGCGCGTTCAGCCGCTCCAGATGCACCCTGGCGCTGCCCATGATGGAGTCCACCATGGACATGAAGCCCACATGCGCCTCGTCCTGCAGGCAGACCACGTCCAGCGCGGGCTCGCGCTCATCGACGATGGGGAAGGACCCCGGCGGCAGCAGCCGCTCGGGCTGCAGCTTCTCGCAGCCCAGGCTCACCACCATCACCTCGCCGCCGAAATTCGGGTTGTGGCTGATGTTGCGCAGCGTGCGCTGCGGAATCTCGGCGCCCACGGCATCGATGGCCACGCCGCAGCCATAGCTGTGCTCCAGGCCCACCACATCGTCCACATTCGGATAGCGCGGCAGCAGCTCGGCCTTGATACGGCCCACCGCGAAATCCAGCACCCCGGCCACGCACTGCACCGTGGTGGTGATGGCCAGGATATTGCGCGTGCCCACCGTGCCATCAGCATTGCGGTAGCCCTCGAAGGTGTAGCCCGTCAGCGGCGGCAGCTCGGGCGGCTGCACCGTGGCGATCGGCAACCCCTCAAGAGACAGCGCCCCCGGCATGCGCAGCAGCCGCTCATGCACCCAGCTGCCCGCGGCAATGGCCTGCAGCGCATAGCCGATCACCACGTTGTAGCGGCGCACCTCGCCGCCCTCGGCAATGTCCACCAGCGCCACCTTGTGCGCCTGCGGCACCTTGTCGACCAGCACCAGCCCCCCGGGCATCACCGTGCCCGCAGGCAACCCCCCGTCATTGGCCACGATGGCCACGTTGTCGGCCGGATGCATGCTGATGGAAAGAGGAAGTGGGGTACTCATGGCAATGTCTTTTCAGTTTCTTGTCGCTGTCCGCTGGGCACAGCCCGCCCAAGCAAGCGGCACAGCCCACGCAACCGGCGCGGCCCAAAGCGAGGGACACCAAGCAAGGGCCGCCCCGCAGCGAGGGTGTCGTCCCCCTCCCTTGCGAAGCAAGTAGAGAGGGGGAAGCGGCGCAAGCCGCTCAGGGGGTGCTTTATTTACTCTGCCTTTATTCCAGCAGCCTTGATCACCTTCCCCCACTTGACCACCTCGGCCTTCTGGTACTCGCCCAGCTCGGCCGGCGACATCTGCGAGGGCAGCATGCCGAAGTTCTTCAGGCGCGCCTGCACCTCGGGCGTGGCGACGATCTTCATGATCTCCGCATGCAGCCGGTCCACGATGGGCTTGGGCGTGCCAGCGGGCGCGAACACGGCCTGCCACGATCCCATGTCGAAGCCCTTCTCTCCGGCCTCGGCGATGGTGGGCACATCGGGCAGGGACTCCAGGCGCCGCGAGCTGGTCACGGCAATGGGGCGCAGCTTGCCGGCCTGCACATGGGGGCCGACGACCAGGGCGGTGTCGAACATCATGTCCACCTGGCCGCCGATCACGTCCTGCACGGCCGGGCCGCTGCCCTTGTAGGGCACGTGGGTGAACTTCACGCCCGTCTGGTAGCCCAGCAGCTCCAGCGCCATGTGGTTGGAGGTGCCGCTGCCCGGCGAGGCCGAGGTCAGTCCGCCCGCCGCCGCCTTGGCCTTGCTGGCGGCCAGCACGTCGGCCAGCGTCTTGTAGGGACTGGAGGCCGGCACCACCAGCACCAGCGGGCCCGAGCCCAGCATGGCCACCGGCGTGAAGGACTTGACCGGGTCGTAGTCCAGCTTGGCGTACAGGCTCACATTGATGGCGTGCGAGCTGATGGTGCCGCCCAGGATGGTGTAGCCATCGGCCGGTGCGCGCGCCGCAATGGCCGAGCCCACGCTGCCGCCCGCGCCGCCCTTGTTCTCGATCACCACGGGCGTGCCCAGGGCCTTGCTCAGCGGCTGGGCGATCACGCGCGCCAGCGTATCGGTATTGCCGCCAGGCGGGAACGGCACCAGGTAGGTGATGGGCTTGCCCGTGGGCCAGTTGCCCTGCGCGGCGGCGGGCATGGCGGCCAGGGCCGTGCCCAGCAGCAGGGCGCTGGCGAGGGAATGTTGGATGAGTGTGCGGCGTTGCATGGTGCTTGTCTCCGGGAAGGGCTTGTCGTTGGAATGGTGTGAAAGCGGGTTCAGAAGCGCGGCTGGTGGCCGGTGAACGCGGGGTCGTACTTGCGCATCTGCCCCAGGTCGTCGCGGTTGCGGATGCCGCAGTGCAGGTAGTTGTCGTGCAGGCGGGCCAGGGCCTCGCGGTCCAGCCGCACACCCAGGCCGGGCGCCGTGGGCACGCGCAGGCTGCCCTGCTCGAACTGCAGCCGGCCGCCCTCGACGACTTCCTCGTCCTGCCAGGGGTAGTGCGTGTCGCAGGCATAGGTCAGCAGGGGCACGCTGGCGCACAGGTGCGTCATGGCCACAAGGCTCACGCCCAGGTGCGAGTTGCTGTGCATGGACAGGCCCAGGTCGAAGGTGCGGCACAGCGTGGACAGGCGCTGCGTGGCGCGCAGCCCGCCCCAGTAATGGTGGTCGCTGAGCACGATCTTCACGGGGCAGCCCATCTCGGCATTGCGGCGGAACTCGGCAAAGTCCGTCACCACCATGTTGGTGGCCAGCGGCACATCGCACTCGCGTGCCACGGCGGCCATGCCGTCCAGGCCGGGCGCCGGGTCCTCGTAGTACTCGAGCACGCCCTGCAGCTGCTGCACGATCTTCAGGCTGGTCTCCACCGTCCAGTTGCCATTGGGATCGATGCGCAGCGGCGTGCCTGGAAAGGCCTCGGCCAGCGCCAGGATGCCGGCCGCCTCCTGCTCGGGCGGCAGCGCGCCGGCCTTGAGCTTGATGCTCTGGAAACCGTACTGCGCAATCATGCGCCGCGCCTGCTCCACCAGCTGCTGCGGCGCCAGGGCCTCGCCCCAGGCGTCGGGCGAAGAATCTGGTCCATAGGGCCTGTCGATGTGCTCGGCGTACTTGTAGAACAGGTAGGCCGAGAACGGCACGCTGTCGCGCGCGGCGCCGCCCAGCAGGTCCACGATGGGGGCGCCCGCCATCTGGCCCTGCAGGTCCAGCATGGCGACCTCGAAGGCGCTGACCACCTTGGCCACCGTCTTGGACACATGCGTGCCCGGCGCCAGCGACACCTGCTGGCCCAGGAATTCGGAAGCCGTCAGCGCTGGCGGCGCCACCAGGGCCGCGACGCGGACCTCCATCTCGTTGAGCGCCCAGGGCGACAGCCCCACCAGCGCGGGCGCGGCCTTGGCCAGCGCATCGAGCATGGGCTGGTCCCCGTAGCTTTCGTTGATGCCGACCAGGCCCGAGGCCGTCTCGATCTCGATGATGGAGCGCAGCGCCCAGGGCTCGTGGATGCCGGCCGCATTGAGCAGCGGCGGATCGCGGAAGGCAATGGGCGTGATGCGTATGTGGCGGATCGCGTGGATCGCGTGGGTGGTGCTCATCTGGAATGCGGGTTCAGGAGGATCAAAAAAACTCGATGGCGCGGACGTCTTGTGATACGTTGTCGTACAACTTGGAGCGATTATGATCAGCACCATGGAAAGTTCGGCAAAGGGATTTCCCGCATCACCCCCAACGATCGAGCTTCCCCTGCGAGGAAAGTCCGGTCGCAGCGGCCGCAATCTGGCCGCCCTGCTGTTCGACGAGTTCGCGAGCAAGATCCGCAACGGCCTGCTGGCCGAAGGCGAGAAGCTGCCCACGGAGTCGTCGCTGGTGCAGACCTACGAAGTCAGCCGCACCGTGGTGCGCGAGGCGCTGTCGCGCCTGCAGGCCTCGGGCCTGGTGGAGACGCGCCACGGCATAGGCACCTTCGTGCGCGCCGCCCAGCCCGCATCCACGCTGATGCTCAATGCCGACGAGCTGACGGCCGCCGTGGACGTGATGGCCGTGCTGGAGCTGCGCATCAGCCTGGAGACCGAAAGCGCCGGCCTGGCCGCGCTGCGCCGCAGCCCCGAGCAGCTGCAGGGCATACGCATGGCGCTGCAGGCCTTCGAGATCGCCTTTGCGCGCGGCGAGGACACGGTGGCCCATGACCTGGCCTTCCACACCCAGATCGCCGAGGCCACGGGCAACCGCTACTTCGGCGACATCCTGCGGCACTTCGGCGCCCAGCTGATTCCGCGCACGCGCATCGCCTCCATCCACCAGCCCCAGCGCGACCCCGATTACCTGCGCCGCGTCAACCGCGAGCATGAGGAAATCCTCGCCGCCATCGAGCGCCAGGACGCCGACTCGGCCCGCGCGGCCATGCGCATCCACCTGACCAACAGCCGCGAACGCCTGCGCCTGGCGCAAAAGACCAGCGCCGCCTGAGTGCCCCCATGGGCCTTTCGGGGCCAATGGCTTTGCCACGGGAATTCAGACAACCAAGGGAAAACCCTTTATCACTGCTTGCGGATCTCGGTTAAAAATCGGCATCAGTTGTACGACAACTGACAACATAAAACCCGGAGACAAGAGCATGACCCTGAGCCGAAAGCAGTTCCTGCGCGCCGCTGGCGCCACCGCCCTCGTAGCTACCGGCGCCGGTGCGCTGGCCCAGAGCAACTGGCCCACGCGGCCGCTGCGCCTGGTGGTGCCCTACCCGCCGGGCGGCAGCTCGGACATCATTGCGCGCGCCATCGGCCCGCTGCTGTCGGCAGAACTCAAGCAGCCCGTGGTCATCGAGAACAAGCCCGGCGCCAACGGCAACCTGGGTGCCGACATGGTGGCCAAGGCCCAGCCCGACGGCCACACGCTGATGCTGTGCGACCTGGGTGCGCTGGCCATCTCGCCCTCGCTCTACACCAAGCTGTCCTTCGACCTGTCCCGGGACCTGCGCGGCACGGCCATGCTGGCCTACTCGCCCCACCTGCTGGTGGTCCATCCCTCGGTGCCGGCCAACAACCTGCAGGAGCTGGTGGCCCTGTCCAAGAAGGAAGACCTGAGCTTCGCCGTCACCGCCACGGGCAGCGCCCCGCACCTGGCCGGCGTGGAACTGGCGCGCGCCACGGGCGCCCGCTGGGAATACGTGCCCTACAAGGGCGGCGTGCAGTCCATCCAGGACACGGTGGCAGGCCAGACCCAGGTGCTGATGAACGGCATGCTGGCCACCTACCCCCATGTGCAAAGCGGCAAGCTCAAGCTGCTGGGCCTGTCCAAGGGCACGCGCATGCCGCTGGCCGCCAACGTGCCCACCATCGCCGAGCAGGGCGTGCCCGGCTTCGAGACCGGCACCTGGCAAGGCGTGGTCGTTCCGGCCAAGACGCCCGAGGCCGTGGTCCAGCGCCTGCATGAGGCCCTGATCACCGCCATCCGCTCGCCCGAGGTGCGCGCCCGCCTCACGGGCCAGGGCGCCGAGGTCGTGACCATGAACCCCGCCGAGACCGCGCGCTTCCTGACCACCGAGCGCCAGCGCTGGCAAAAAGTGGTTCAGACAGCCGGTTTGAAGCTCGACTGATTCCACCCTTTTTTTCTTTCTTCCCCACCCTTATTCCCGAGAGCACCATGACCCCCCAAGACCTCAAAGACGTGATGAGTTCCGGCCTGCTGTCCTTCCCCGTGACGGACTTCGACAGCAACGGCAACTTCAATGCCAAGGGCTATGCGGCCCGCCTCGAATGGCTGGCTCCCTACGGCGCCAGCGCACTGTTCGCGGCAGGCGGCACGGGCGAGTACTTCTCGCTGTACGGCGAGGAATACGGCCAGATCATCAAGACCGCCGTGGACACCTGCCGCGGCAAGGTGCCCATCATCGCGGGCGCCGGTGGTCCCACGCGCACCGCGATCGCCCACGCCCAGGAAGCGGAGCGCCTGGGCGCCCACGGCGTCCTGCTGCTGCCCCACTACCTGACCGAAGCCGGCCAGGAAGGCCTGATCGCCCATGTGGAGCAGGTCTGCAAGAGCGTGAAATTCGGCGTCATCGTCTACAACCGCGACCGCACCCGCTTCACGCCCGAATCGCTGGCCATCCTGGCCGAGCGCTGCCCCAACCTGGTGGGCTTCAAGGACGGCATGGGCAACATCGAGACCATGTCCGCCATCTTCATGAAGATGGGCGACCGCTTCGCCTACCTGGGCGGCCTGCCCACGGCCGAGGTCTATGCGGCCGCCTACAAGGCCCTGGGCACGCCGGTGTACTCCTCGGCCGTCTTCAACTTCATCCCCAAGACGGCGATGGCGTTCTACGAAGCCGTGCGCACCGACGACATGGCCACGCAGCACAAGCTGCTCAAGGAATTCTTCATGCCCTACCTGAAGATCCGCAACCGCGTCGAAGGCTACGGCGTGAGCATCATCAAGGCCGGCGCCAAGCTGGTCGGCCACGACGCAGGCCCCGTGCGCGCCCCGCTGACGGACCTAAAGCCCTCCGAGCTGGAAGAGCTCAAGGCCCTGATCGACAAGCTCGGCCCGCAATAAGCCACAAGACCGGACGCAGGGGCCAGTCCGGCCCTTGCGCCCCCCAGGAGACAAGAACATGAAGAAGATTCTGATCACGCTGGGTGCCGCACTGGCCCTCACGGCGCAAGCGGCCGGCAGCTTTCCGGACAAGGCCGTCAACATCATCGTGCCCTTCCCGGCCGGCGGCTCCACCGACACCGTGGCGCGCGCCATGGCCCTGAGCATGGGCGAACAGCTGGGCAAGCCCTTCGTGGTGGAAAACCGCCCGGGCGCCACGGGCACCATCGGCGCGGGCGCCGTCAAGCGCGCACCGGCCGATGGCTACACGCTGCTGGTGGCCTCGCTGGGCCCCTTCGTGGTCACGCCGCACCTGGTCAAGAACGTGCCCTATGACGCAGGCAAGGACTTCGACTACATCACCATCCCCGTGCAGGCACCCAACGTGCTCGTGGCCAGCCCCGCGCAGAAGGCCCGCACCGTGGCCGAGGTCATCGCCGCGCTCAAGGCCAACCCCGGCAAGATCAGTTTCGCGAGTTCGGGCAACGGCTCCTCGGACCATCTGTCGGCCGAGCTGTTCTGGCAGCAAAGCGGCACCGAAGGCATGCACGTGCCCTACAAGGGCGGCGCCCCGGCCATCACCGACCTGATCGGCGGCCAGGTGGACTTCTCGTTCCAGAACGTCAACGCCGTGCTGCCCCATCTGCGCAGCGGCAAGCTGCATGCGATCGCCGTGACCGGCAGCCAGCGCTCGCCCGTGCTGCCCGATGTGCCCACCCTGGCCGAGGCGGGTGTCAAGGGCGCCGAGGTCTACTCCTGGCAAGGCCTGGCCGCGCCCAAGGGACTGCCCGCCGATGTGAAGGCCAAGCTTGCCAAGGCCGCCATCGCCTCCGTGCAGCAGCCCGACATCCGCAAGCGCTTCGTGGAGCAGGGCCTGGAGATCGTGGGCAACACGCCCGAGGAATTCACGCGCTACCAGGCCCAGGAGTCGGAGCGCTGGAAGCAACTGATCCAGACCCGAAAAATCACTGCTGATTGAGCTAGAAACAACGGGCCGGCCCCAGGGCCGTTCCCGCTGGCCTGCGCACCGCAGGCCCTTTTCACCGGGGCTTCCAGCCCCCGCAAGTTCCAAGGATTCCAAGGCATGGCGACCTCCCGTCCACGCGTTCTCCAGTTCGGCAAGATGCCGCTGCCCCAGCTCGATGCCGAGCTGGCCCAGGCCTATGAGGTGACGCTGCTGTCCGAGCAGCCCGACCGCGAGCGCTTCCTCGCCGAGCACGGCGCGCAGTTCGAATACCTGGTCACCTCGGCCGCCATGGGCGTGCCCGCGAGCGTGGTGCAGGCCCTGCCCAGGCTGCGCTTCGTGAGCAGCTTCGGCGTGGGCTTCGACGCGCTGGACCGCGAGTCCCTGCTGCGCCAGGGCGCCCGCGTGGGCTACACGCCCGGCGTGCTGGACGACTGCGTGGCCGACATGGCCTTCGCCCTGCTGCTGGATGCGGCGCGTGGCCTGAGCGAGTCCGACCGCTTCGTGCGCCGGGGCGACTGGAGCCGAGGCCGCTTCGGCATCCGCACGCGCGCCAGCGGCAAGCGCCTGGGCATCTTCGGCATGGGCCGCATCGGCTCCACCGTGGCGCGCCGCGCGGCCGGTTTCGACATGGAGGTGGCCTATCACAACCGCCGCCCGGTCGAAGGATCGCCCCACCTCTACCAGCCCTCGCTGCTCGAACTCGCACGCTGGAGCGACTTCCTCGTCATCACGGCCGCAGGCGGCGACGGCACGCAGCACCTGGTCAACGCCGAGGTGCTGGACGCGCTGGGCCCGCAGGGCTTTCTGATCAACGTGGCGCGCGGCAGCGTGGTCGCCGAGGCCGCCCTGGTCCAGGCCCTGCAGCAGGGCCGCATCGCGGGCGCGGGCCTGGATGTGTTCGAGGACGAGCCACGCCCCCATGCCGAGCTGCTGTCGCAGGACAACGTGGTGCTTGCGCCCCACATCGCCAGCGGCACGCATGAAACCCGCCGCGCCATGGCCGACCTCGTGCTGCGCAACCTGGCGCAGTTCATCGCCACGGGCCGGCCCGAGGCCGAGGTGCCGTGGTCCGCCGCGCAGCAGGCGGCCACCGCCGCCGCATAGCCGTTTTTTCCCAGAGACCGATCCAAACGATCCAAGAGCACGCCATGTCCTCCACCCCGACCATCACCGAGATCGAAGTCATTCCCGTCGCCGGCCGCGACGGCATGCTCATGAACCTCAGCGGCGCGCATGCGCCCTACTTCACGCGCAACATCGTGCTCGTGCACGACAGCGCGGGCCACACCGGTGTGGGCGAGGTGCCTGGCGGCGAAGGCATACGCCAGGCGCTGGAGGACAGCAAGGCGCTGCTCATCGGCCAGTCCGTGGGCAACCACCTCAAGCTGCTGCAGAACCTGCAGCAGGCCCTGGCCGGCCGCGACACGGGCGGGCGCGGCCTGCAGACCTTCGATCTGCGCATTGCCGTGCATGCCGTCACCGCCGTGGAATCGGCTCTGCTGGACCTGCTGGGCCAGCACCTGGGCGTGCCCGTGGCAGCCCTGCTGGGCGAAGGCCAGCAACGCGACCGCGTGGAGATGCTGGGCTACCTGTTCTTCACCGGCCCCACCGACAGGACCGACCTGCCCTACGTCCAGCCCGGCGAAGACCAAAGCGGCAGCGACGACTGGACGCAGGTGCGCCACATGACCGCCATGGACCCGGCCGCCATCGTGCGCCAGGCCGAGGCGGCGCACGCGCGCTACGGCTTCAACGACTTCAAGCTCAAGGGCGGCGTGCTGGCCGGCGAGCAGGAAGTGGAGGCCGTCACCGCGCTGGCCAGGCGCTTCCCGCAGGCGCGCGTCACGCTGGACCCCAACGGCGGCTGGCTGCTCAAGGACGCCATCCGCCTCATGCGCGACATGCACGGCGTGCTCGCCTATGCCGAAGACCCCTGCGGCGCCGAGAACGGCTTCTCGGGCCGCGAAGTCATGGCCGAATTCCGCCGCGCCACCGGCCTGCCCACGGCCACCAACATGATCGCCACCGACTGGCGCCAGATGGTGCATGCGCTGTCGCTGCAGTCCGTGGACATCCCCCTGGCCGACCCGCATTTCTGGACCATGGCCGGCTCCGTGCGCGTGGGCCAGACCTGCCGCGACTGGGGCCTGACCTGGGGATCGCACTCCAACAACCACTTCGACATCTCGCTGGCCATGTTCACCCACGTGGCCGCCGCCGTGCCCGGCAAGGTCACGGCCATCGACACGCACTGGATCTGGCAGGACGGCCAGTACCTCACCCAGAACCCGCTGCAGATCCGGGGCGGCTTCGTCGAGGTACCCAAGACCCCGGGCCTGGGCGTCACCGTGGACCGCGCCGCGCTGCAGCGCGCCAACGCCCTGTACCTGGAGCACGGCCTGGGCGCGCGCAATGACGCCATGGCCATGCAGTACCTGATTCCCGGCTGGACCTTCGACAACAAGCGCCCCTGCATGGTGCGCTGACCCCTTCCTTCCGTTACCCCTTTCCCGGAGCACCTCATGTCCCGCTACGACAACCTCATCAACGGCCAATGGAAGGCCGCCGACGGCTACAGCGCCAACACCAACCCCAGCGACCTGTCCGATGTGATCGGCGAGTACGCCCAGGGCAATGCCGCCGATGTGGAAGCCGCCATCGCCGCGGCGGCCGCGGCCTTTCCCGCCTGGAGCACCTCGGGCATCCAGGCCCGCCACGACGCCCTGGACAAGATCGGCAACGAAATCCTGGCCAGCAAGGAAGAGCTGGGCGACCTGCTGGCGCGCGAGGAAGGCAAGACCCGCCCCGAAGCCATTGGCGAAGTCGGCCGCGCAGGCCAGATCTTCAAGTTCTTCGCGGGTGAATGCCTGCGCCTGGCCGGCGAGATCCTGCCCTCCGTGCGCCCCGGCATCGGCGTGGAAATCACGCGCGAGCCCGTCGGCGTGGTGGGCCTGATCACGCCGTGGAACTTCCCCATCGCCATTCCCGCCTGGAAGATCGCCCCGGCCCTGGCCTTCGGCAACTGCGTGGTCCTGAAGCCTGCCGACCTCGTGCCCGGCAGCGCCTGGGCGCTGGCCGACATCATTCACCGCTCGGGCATTCCGGCCGGTGTCTTCAACCTCGTCATGGGCCCGGGCCGCGTCATCGGTGATGCCCTGGTGCGCCACAGCGACGTGGCCGCCATCAGCTTCACCGGCTCCGTCGGCGTGGGCCGCGGCATTGCCCGCGCCTGCGTGGAAAGCGGCAAGAAGGTGCAGCTGGAGATGGGCGGCAAGAACCCGCAGATCGTGCTGGACGACGCCGACCTCACCCAGGCCGTGGAGCTGTCCGCGCAAAGCGGCTTCTACTCCACGGGCCAGCGCTGCACGGCATCGAGCCGCCTCATCGTCACCGACAGGATCTACCCCGCCTTCATCGAGGCCCTGCAGGCCCGCATGGCCAGGATCAAGGTGGGCGACGCCCGCGCCGCAGGCACCGACATGGGCCCCGTGGTCAGCCAGGCCCAGCTGGAGCAGGACCTGAGCTACGTGGAAATCGCCAAGGCCGAAGGCGCCGTGCTGGCTGCGGGCGGCGCAGCCGCCGCCTGCCACACCGGCAGCGGCAACAAGGGCTACTACATGGCGCCCACCCTGTTCGTGGACACCGCCGCCGCCATGCGCATCAACCGCGAGGAAGTCTTCGGCCCCGTGGCCAGCGTCATCCGCGTGAAGGACTACGAGGAAGCCCTGGCCGTAGCCAACGACACCCCCTTCGGCCTGGCCGCAGGCATTGCCACCACCAGCCTCAAGCACGCCACCCACTTCAAGCGCCACAGCCAGGCCGGCATGGTCATGGTCAACCTGCCCACGGCCGGCGTGGACTACCACGTGCCCTTCGGCGGCCGCAAGAGCAGCAGCTACGGCCCGCGCGAACAGGGCCGCTATGCGCAGGAGTTCTATACGACGGTGAAGACCGCCTACACGCTGGCCTGAACAGCATCCGGCTGACGAGAAAAAAGCACCTTTCGAGGTGCTTTTTCATTGGGCGGATTCCGGGAGTCAGCAGCCCGGGGCGCCCTGGCAAGCGGACCAGCGAATCAGCGCTGGAACGCCACCGCAGCAGCCGCCATCCGCCGCAGATACGCCGGGTCTTCCTGCAGGCAATGCACGTGGTTGACCTCGTCCTCCACCAGTTCCTCCATCCGCTGCGCAGCCCCGCAAATGGCCTGCAGCGCATTGGCCACCACCTCTAGATTGCGGTAGCCCTCGGGCCGCTCCAGCCAGGCCAGCGCCAGCTGGCCCAGGGAATACACCTCGCTGCTGCCCTGCAGCGTCAGCCGGCCGATCTCGGTCACGGCATGGCTCAACTGCTGCGGCGTGGCCTGGGTGGGGATTGTGGATGCGGTACTCATGGCGTCACCCTTCCCACGGCAGATGCGCGAGAGTGAGGCGCTTGGGTGACAGAGGGGAATGCAAAAGAAGAAATGCTGTGCATGGTTTCGTACTCCTTCGTGAGAACAAAAACCACCGGCCCGTGTTCTTACGCACAGACAGGTGGACGGGATGTTAAGAACACGAACGAAGCCGTGCGGACGCCCTTGCGGGTAGCCCCATCCCGTCCGTAACCGCAGGAACGCAGGCTTGCGCCCACGCTCCGGAAATCAGACGTGACAAGGCCTCCTTGACGGCGAGGCCGCACCGCTTCGTTTTGGGTGTTCTTACGCACCGGCCCCGGAACAGGGGGTTGCCGCGATGATAGAGGCTTTCAAGAAGGCAAGCGCCCCGAAGCCCCAGGCCGAGCGCAGCGAAGGCCCGGGCCAACTCCCCGTATGTCAGCGCCTGCGCCGTGGTGGTTGCGGGGTTGCAGTCCTGCCGAAGGACAGGACTGCTTCGTCATCTGACTCGCCGTGATTGTTTGAACGTAGCGCGCAGCGCGAAGAGAGTTTCACGGCGAACCCCGCAACCGCCACGGCGCAGGTTGCCCCGCAGCGAAGCGAAGGGGTCGCGGACATCCGGGTCGCCTTCTTTGATCTGACCTTTCTTGGCGAATCAAGAAAGGGCAGTCGGCTGCCGGGCCGAGACCCGGCCTCGAAAAACAACCACCCGGCAGGGGCAAAAGATTGCACCTAAGCCAAAAGCAAACAAGGTGGGCGGGAGTCAAGACCATGTGCAAGGCATGCGGACGCCCTCACGGGTAGCCCCATCCCGCCCCAAACCCAAAGACAGCCGGGTCCCCAAAAACCCCAGCCATCAAACCCCGGTCACGGATAGTAGCTCCCGCATCACTTCAGAAAAACAGCACCCTCACCCAAGGCGCCACCACCACATTCAACGCCCCCGCAATCATCATCACCAACGAAGCAACCACCGCCTGCACATCCCCGAACTGCCGCGCCTTCGCCACCCCGCTGCCATGAGCGGCACCACCCAGAATGGCGCCCGCAGCCAGCTTGCTGCGCACGTGCGGCAGCAGCCGCAGGATGGTCTCGCCCATGAGCATGCCGCTGACGCCCGTGAGCAGCACGAACAGCGCGGCCAGGTCGGTGGGCCCGCCCAGCACGCGCTCGGCCTCGATGGCGAAGGGGGTGGTCACCGAGCGCACGGCCAGGCCCTTTTGCAGGTCCACGGGCAGTCCGAAGGCCTGTGCGAACCAGATGGTGGTGGCAATGGACACGCCACTGGCCACGAGCACGCCGGTGGCGATCGACATCCAGTGCTTGCGCAGCAGGTGGCGGTTTTCGTGCAGGGGCAGCGCAAAGGCCACCGTGGTGGGGCCCAGCAGCCAGACCAGCCAGTGCGTCTGGGCGATGTACTGCGGGTAGCGCACATGGGTCAGCAGCGCCAGCGCGATCAGCACCATGGGCGTGGCGACGATGGGCATGAGCAGCGGATGCGGATGGCGGCGGTACACGCGCTTGTTGGCCGCATAGCAGGCCAGCGTGGCCAGCAGCGACAGCAGGCCTATGGCCTGGTCGGACATGGCGTTCATTCCTGCTCCCTGTGCAGCCCGGCGCGCGTGGAGCGGCGCCGGGCCAGCCACAGCTCCAGCCGGTAGACGCGGTCCACGGCCAGCGCCGTGGCGGCCATCACGCAGGCCGTGCTGGCCACGATGACGCCCAGGATACGCAGGCCCTGGTGCTGAATCAGCTCGGTGTATTCGGTGACGACCAGCATGGCGGGCACGAAGAACAGCAGCATCTCGGCCAGCAGCCAGTTGGTGCCGCCCTGCAGCCAGCGCGCCTTGACCAGCCCGCTGAACAGGCCCGTGGCCAGCAGCGCGAAGCCGATCAGCCCGGCCGGCATGCCCCAGCCGAAATGGGCGCGCACGGCCTCCATGGCCACCCACAGCGCACTGAGCAGCCCCACCTGCAGCATGCCGCGCAGCAGCGGCCAGCAGTGATGCAGCAGACCCTGAAACACCTGCGGCCGCAGGACGGGCATGGCGGAAATCTTTGACATGGGGCAATCCTAGGGTTTGCACTCAGATTCGTAAAATGAATAATCTCCATTTTTCCCATGCACAAAAGGAATCCTCATGGACCTGCGCGCGCTGCGCTACTTTGTCGAGGTGGTGCGCTGCAACAGCTTCACGCGTGCGGCCGAGGCGCTGCATGTGACCCAGCCCACCATCAGCAAGATGGTGCGGGCGCTGGAGGAGGAGCTGGGCGGCCCGCTGCTGCTGCGCGAGGGGCGCGGTGTGCAACTGACCGACGCGGGCCAGGTGGTCCATGCGCGCGGCCTGCAGGTGCTGGAGCAGTCACGCCAGCTGCTGCAGGAGGTGGCCGAGGTGGACGGCATTGCGCGCGGCAGCCTGAGCGTGGGCATCATGCCCACGGCCGGGCACTACATGGCGCCCGTGATCGCGCGCTTTCAGCAACTGCATCCGGGTGTGGAACTGCATGTGCAGGAGCAGGGCGCACGCGCCCAGCGCCAGCTGCTGCTGGACGGCAAGCTGGACATGGCGCTGGGCCTGCACGGCGCGGGCGAGGCAGGTGGTGACCTGGCCGGAGAGGGCCTGGAGTACTGCACCATCGCCCACCAGAAGACACGCG
Source organism: Delftia sp. RIT313 (assembly GCF_000632165.1). Lineage (NCBI taxonomy): Bacteria > Pseudomonadati > Pseudomonadota > Betaproteobacteria > Burkholderiales > Comamonadaceae > Delftia > Delftia sp. RIT313. Next base: position 58,062 of record NZ_JFYT01000057.1, read on the forward strand.
TGGCCTTTGCCGCGCACGAGGTGCCCGATCCGGACGCACCCGTGCACTGGAGCGAGCTGGCCCGGCGGCCCTTTGTGTTCTACACCTCGGACTTCGCCCTGCACCAGGCCGTGCTGGAGCATTGCGCGACGGCAGGCTTCAGCCCACAGGTGCGGCTGCAGACGCGCTACTGGGACTTCATCGGCGACCTGGTGGCAGAAGGCGTGGGCGTGGCCGTGATGTTCGAGCACGTGATCGCGCGGTTCGACCCCCGGCGCGTGTCCAGCCGCCCGCTGGTGGGGCCTGAACTGCACTGGGACGTGGTGCAGCTGTGGCGCAGCGGCTATCTGTCGCGCGCGGCGAGGGCCTGGCTGGAGTGCGTGCGTGCGGTCTATCCCGACGACAATCGCTGAGTCCATGCAACCCAGAAAACGCCCACCCTTGCGCCCTTTTGCAGGCCCGGCCCTGCGCGCCCGGCCCGCCTTCGCCGACCGGCCCGACACCGGCCCCTCACGCCTGCTGTGCTTCAACAAGCCCTACGGCGTACTCAGCCAGTTCACCCCCGAGGGCCGCTGGCGTGGCCTCAAGGAATACATCGACGTGCCGGGCGTGCATGCGGCAGGCCGGCTTGACGCCGACAGCGAAGGATTGCTGCTGCTGACCAATGACGGGCCGCTGCAGGCGCGCATCGCCGATCCGCGCTTCAAGATGGAGAAGACCTACTGGGTACAGGTCGAGGGCCTGCCCGACGAGGCCGCGCTGCAGCCCCTGCGCCAGGGCGTGCAGCTCAACGACGGCATGACGCTGCCCGCGCAGGCGCGCCGGCTGGAGCCGCCGCCCGTGCTGTGGCAGCGCGACCCGCCCATCCGCGTGCGCCAGAACATTCCCGACTGCTGGATCGAGCTGGTCATCCGCGAAGGCCGCAACCGCCAGGTGCGCCGCATGACGGCGGCCATTGGCCACCCCACGCTGCGGCTGGTGCGCGCGGCCATCGGGCCCTACACGCTGGACGGCCTGGAGCCCGGCCAGTGGAAGGACGTGGAGCCCGCCTAGGGCTCCGGATTGTCGGGAAGTGCCACAGCCTGCCAGCGTTGCAGGCCGAGCCACGGACGAAAGCGCCGCGCCTCGCACACTTCCACCCGCTCCACACTGCCGGCCAGCAGCGGCCACAGGCGCTGCAATTGCGCCGAGCGCTGCTGCGTGCAGCGCCGCGCGCGGGCCAGCAGCTCGCTGCCCTGGCCCAGCAGGCGCGACAGCTCGCGCAGGCGCGGCGGCGGCAGGCATTGGGCGCTGGCCAGCATCAGCCAGGACGGTGCCTGGCCCGCCTGGGCGGGGCCGCTGGCGGCGAACTGCTCCAGCAAAGCGACATGGGCGCTGAGCAGGGGCGCGGGGGGTTTCTCAGCCAGCATGATCTCCAGCAGCCTGCCATCGATGCGCCAGCGGGCGGGCACCACGGCATGCTCTACCGAGTTGCCGAAGCGCGTGGACTGGCGATGGCTGACGGCGCGGCTGCCCTGCTCCAGCAAGGGCTGCAGCAGTTCGGCCAGGGCCTGCTCGCGCTGCGCCGTGGGCGCTTCGGCCAGCGTGATGCGCAGCGGCACGGCCTCGTAGCCGCGCAGCTGGTCGCGCCAGGCCATCCAGCCCGCCGTATCGGGGCCGCCCAGCAGCAGGGCGAGGAAGGCGCCCAGGCCGGCCAGGGCCGATCCGGTCCACCATGACACCGGCACAGGCTGCCGCCCGGCGATCAGCCAGCCCGTCAACCAGACCAGCGCCCCCGCGCAGGTGGCTGCCAGCAGGCCCATGCCGAAGGCGAGGAAGGGCGCGCCATCGAGCCGGTCGGGCAGCAGCACCAGCATGGCCACGCAGGCCGCGCCGGCGCACAGCGCAACGGCCCACCAGCCCGCCACGGGCAGGGTGCGCGCGGTGCGGCCCGTGAGACCCGTACGGCCGGCCAGTGCCAGCAGCATGAGGGCCACCACCGCGCCAGCGGTCAGCGCAATGAACAGGGGCGCAAACACCCACAGCGCCAGCAGCCCGAGGACCGCCGATACCGCAAGCGACAGCGCCAGCATGCTCAGGCCTTCTTGAGGAACTCCGACTTGAGCAGCATGGAGCCCAGTTCGGTCTTGCAGTCCACGTTGTGGCCATCGGCGCCATCGACCAGGCGGATGCCCTTGATCTTGCTGCCCTTCTTGAGCACGGTGGACGAGCCCTTGACCTTGAGGTCCTTCACCAGGATCACGGCATCGCCGTCGGCCAGCGCATTGCCGTTGGCGTCGCGCACGATGCCGTCGCCAGCGGCGGCTTCGCCGGACTCTTCTTCGGCCTGCATGGGCCATTCGAAGGCGCAGTCGGGGCAGATGTAGCTGGTGGCGTCGGGATAGGTGTTTTCAAGGCCGCACTGGGGGCAGGCGGGAGTGGTCTGGGGCATGGGATGGACAGATTCGGTGAAGACAAAGGGGCGCGGCGGGCGCGCCGTACCTGGCGATTGTCGCCCCTGCCCCCGCAGGCATGCCCCGGCAAACCCGAGCGGCCTGCTACGCTGCGCGCCACTCTTTGCTTTTTCCCCATGGATACGCTGACCCCCTTGCGCGCCTTCCGGCGCATCGTAGAACTGGGCTCCATCGCCAAGGCGGCCGACGCGCTGGACCTGTCCTCGGCCGCGCTGAGCAAGCAGCTGCGCGCGCTCGAAGCCCATCTGGGCGCCGTGCTGCTGCAGCGCACCACGCGCCGCATGAGCCTGACCGACACGGGCCAGGCCTACTACGCAGAGTGCTGCAGGCTGCTTGATGAATTCCATGCGCTGGAGCAGTCGGTGCGCGCGCAGTCGCAGCAGGTGGCCGGCCGGCTGCGCGTGAATGCGCCGCTGTCGTTTGCGCTGAGCACGCTGTCGCCGCTGCTGGCGCGCTTCATGCAGCGCCATCCGCAGCTGCAGATCGACCTGTCCATGGAAGACCGGCTGGTGGATGCGGTGGGCCAGGGCTTCGATGTGTCCATCCGCCTGAGCGCGGAGCTGGCTGACTCCTCGCTGATCGCGCGGCGCCTGGCCTCGCTGTCGCAGATGCTGTGCGCGGCCCCGTCCTATCTGCAGGCGCATGGCCGCCCGGCCAGTGCCGCCGCGCTGCGCGGCCATGCGCTGCTGAACTACAGCCTGGCGCATGCGCCCCGCGAAGCGGGCGAGAGCCCCCAGGCGCCGTCCGAGGCGCGCGCCAACGTCAACAACAGCCTGATGCTGCGCGACCTGCTGGTGGCGGGCCTGGGCATTGGCGCCCTGCCCTCGTTCCTGGCGCGGCCGGCGATTGCGGCAGGCCAGCTGGTCGCACTGGACCTTGCGGACCAGGCCGCGCAGGCCCGCCATGTCTACGCGGTCTATCCCACGCAGCGCCACCTGCTGCCCAAGGTGCGCGCCTTCGTGGATTTTCTGGCCGAGGAGCTGCCTGCCGCCATGGGCGAGGATTGTTGACGCCGCGTTAAGAGTTCCTCAAGCGCGCGCCCCTTTTTCGCGCCGGGCCTGCGGCCTACGCTTGCCGTCCATCACAGCCATGAAGGACACAAGCATGACGCAATGCAATGATTTTTCCTGCGCCCTGCCCGCGCAGGATGCGGCGGCCCCCTCGCCGCAGCAGGCCCTGCAGGCGGCGCCTGCTGCGGCGCCCGCCGTCGCCCCCGCCATCGACTTCTTCCATGACGTGGTCTGCGGCTGGTGCTACGTGATGTCGCCACGCCTGCGCCAGGTGGCGCGCGAGCTGGGCCTGCGCGTGCGCCACCGCAGCTTCGTGCTGCAGGCCTCGCGCGCCGAGATGGTGGCGGCCTTCGGCTCCATGGAGCGCGCCAAGCAGGTCATCCTGGAGCACTGGCAGGCCTGCGCGGAGCATGACGACGAGGACCGCATCGACATCGAGGGCATGCGCCGCGAGGCCTTCGAATACCCCAGCGGCATGGCCGGCGCACTGGCCTGCCAGGCGGCCCAGATCCTGGGCGGCGATGACGCGCACTGGGATCTGTTCGACGCCATCCAGCACGCCCACATGAGCGAGCACCGCAACATCGGCGACGCCGAAGTGCTGCTGGACATCGCCACGCGCACGGGCTTCGAGCGCAATGCCTTCGCGGGCTGCATGGAAGGCGCCCAGGCGCTGGAGCAGGTGCGCCAGGACCGCGCGCTGGCGCAGCGCATGGGCCTGCGCTCCATTCCCACGCTGATCGCGCCGCGCCTGCCGCCGCTGCAGACCCAGTCGCTGGCTGCGCTGCGCGAACGGCTGCACTTCCTGGCGGCCTGAGCGCCCCCGTCTTTGCTTTTTTCATCGGCGTTTTTCCGCCTTCCCTCGCGCGCGGCATGCGCGCCCTTTTTCAGCAGACCAAGGACTCTTGCATGACTCTCCAACGCTTCGCTCGCCGCATGGCGCTGCCCTCTCTCATGATCGCCCTGGCCACCGCCTTCGCGAGCACAGCCGCCCAGGCCCATGGCGGCCACGAGCCCCCGGCCGGCGCACGCCAGGACGTGGGCACCAGCCCCTGGGGGCCGGCCGACGAGATCGGCCGCCTGAACCTGATCACGCCGGCCTCGCGCGCGGCCATCCTGCAGCGCATCACGGGCGGGCAGGTCTATGACCTGGCCACCGAGTACTACGTGGGCATGCCCAGCTGGCAGGACGCGGGCGATCCGCACTACCAGTTCTGGATGACGCATACGCCGCGCGGCACCGTGGTGGACGATCCCATGAACGTGGGCAAGGACATGAACGCCACGCGCAGCTACACGGGCACGGCGTTTTCCATGTACAGCCATACGGGCACGCACATCGATGCGCTCAACCACTTCGGCATACGCGGCAGGATCTGGAACGGCTTCAGCGCAGACCAGCATCTGGGCGACCGGGGCTGGCAGCGCACGGGCATAGAGAAATTCCCGCCGCTGGTGGCGCGCGGCGTGCTGATCGACGTGGCGGCCGCCAAGGGCCTGGAGATGCTGCCCGACCAGTACCGCATCACGCGCCAGGACCTCAAGGACGCGCTGGCACGCCAGAAGGTGACGCTGCAGGAGGGCGACATCGTGCTGGTGCGCACGGGCCGCATGAAGCTGTACGGCCAGCCCCAGGCCTACATGGCCAAGCCGCCGGGCCTGGGCCTGGATGCCGCGCGCTTCCTGGTGGAGGAAGGCGGCGCCATGATCGTGGGCGCCGACAACCTGAGCCTGGAGACGTTCCCGTCCGAGGTGGACGACGACTACGTACCGCTGCACAGCTACCTGCTGGCGCAAAAGGGCGTGCCCATCATGGAGCTGGTGGCGCTGGACGACCTGTCGCGCGACAAGGTCTACGAGTTCGCCTTCATCGGCGGCCCGCTCAAGATCCGCGGCGGCGATGCCGCGCCGCTGCGGCCCATCGCCATCCCTGTGCGCTGAGCGGGGCAAGACGAGATTTCTTGAGCTTGACCTCGAAACTCCCGCGCCCCCAAGGCGAGGGACACCGAGCAAGGGCCGCCCCGCAGCAAGGGTGTCGTCCCCCTCCGAAGAGAGGGGGAAGGCGCGAAGCGACTCAGGGGGTGATCACAGACTCGTGCCCATTTTGCTGAGGAAGCGCTCGCAGGCGTCGAGCTGGGCCAGCTCGACGAACTCGTCGGGCTTGTGCGCCTGCTCGATGGAGCCGGGGCCGCAGACCACGGTGGGAATGCCGGCGTTGTGGAACAGGCCGGCCTCGGTGCCGTAGGCCACCTTGCGCTTATCCTGGTCGGCGGTCAGCGCGCGCACCAGCTGGGTGATGGCGGCTTCTTCCGAGGCTTCCAGCGCGGGCGCGCTGGCGCCGGTCTCGATCTCGATGCGCGCGTCGGCGAACTCGGCGCGCATGCGCGGCAGCAGTTCGTCGCGCACATAGGACTCGACCTGGGCCTGGATGCCATCCACCGACATGCCGGGCAGGTTGCGGAATTCATAGGCGAATTCGCACAGCTCGGGGATGGTGTTGACCGCGATGCCACCCTGGATCTGGTTGGTGGTCATGGTGGTGAAGGGCACGTCGAAGAATTCGTCGTAGGGGCCGTGCGCCTTGAAGTGGTCGGCGATGTCCCTGATGCGACAGATCAGCCGCGCCGCGTACTCGATGGCATTGCTGCCGCGCGGCGTGAGCGACGAATGCGCGGCCTTGCCGTGCACGCGGCAGCGGTAGAGGTTGATGCCCTTGTGCGCCACCACGACCTGCATGCTGGTGGGCTCGCCGACCACGCAGCCGTCGAAGCGCGCGCCCTCGGCCTTGAGCTGGTTGATCATCACGGGCGCGCCCGCGCAGCCGATTTCCTCGTCGTACGAGAAGGCCAGGTGCACGGGCCTGGCACGCTGCGTGGCCAGGAATTCGGGCACCAGCGCCAGCGAGGCGGCGATGAAGCCCTTCATGTCGCAGCTGCCGCGACCATACAGGCGCCCGCCCTTTTCGGTGAGCGCAAAGGGGTTGGTGCTCCACTGCTGGCCATCGACCGGGACCACGTCGGTATGGCCGGACAGCACGATGCCACCCTGCGTTTCGCCGTTGTGGGCCGGCAAAGTGGCGAAGAGATTGGCCTTGGCGCCGTCCGGAGAGTGGAACAATCGGGCACTCACGCCCAGCGTGGCCAACTCATCGCGTACACACTCGATCAGTGCCAGGTTGGAGTTGCGGCTGGTGGTGTCGAATGCGACCAGTGTTTCCAGCCAGTCGCGGGTGTTTTTCCAGGTAGTCATGTGGTTCCATCTGCGCCATGGCCTGCGCCGCCCTTCGTGGACGACGCAGGCCATGGCATAGGCATTGCATATGGCGAAGCAGTGTACGCCCGGGTTGCGGCCCGGGCAGGCACGCCGACCCATGCCCCGGGCGTGACTGCCGTCTTTTCAATCCCTTTTCGGAAATGGACCCTGCTTTGACCAAGCAAACCGTCTCGACCCGCAACATCGTGGCTGCCGTCATCGGCAACGCGCTGGAGTGGTATGACTTCCTGGTGTTCGCCTTCATGACACCCATCGTCGCCAAGCTGTTCTTCCCCAGCAATCCCGACAATCCGGACGACAACATCAACCGCATCCTGATGACCACGGCCGTGTTCGGCGTGGGCTTCTTCATGCGGCCCGTGGGCGGCATCCTGCTGGGCCTGTACGGGGACCGCAAGGGCCGCAAGGCGGCCATGGTGATGGTGACGGGCCTGATGGCCGTGGCGATCGCGCTGATCACGCTGGCGCCCACCTATGCGGCCGTGGGCATCCTGGCGCCGCTGTTCATCGTGCTGGCACGGCTGCTGCAGGGCTTTGCGGCCGGCGGCGAGTTCGGCACCTCCACGGCACTGCTGATCGAGCTGGCACCGCCCGGCAAGCGCGGCTTCTATGGTTCCTGGCAGATGGCCGGCCAGATGCTGGCCCTGCTGATCGGCGCGGCCACGGGCACGCTGATCACCGAGATCTTCACCGAGGAAGAGCTGATGGCCTGGGCCTGGCGCGTGCCCTTCGCCGTGGGCCTGCTGATCGTTCCCGTGGCGCTGTACATCCGCCGCCATGTGGAGGAGCCCGAGGTCTTCAAGGAAATGCAGGCCGCGCAGGCCAGCGGCAAGGCGCGCCAGATCGGCATCATGGAGATGCTGCGCACGCATGCGCGCGAGACGCTGGTGGGCATGGGCCTGGTGGTCACGGCCACGGTGTCCATCTACATCACCTTCACCTATCTGGTGACCTATGCCACGGTGACGCTGAAGCTGCCCATGCGCGATGCCTTCATGGTGCAGATGGCCGGCGCCGCGCTGATGGTGGTGATCATGCCGTTCTTCGGCGCCCTGTCGGACCGCGTGGGCCGCCGCATGCTGACCATCGGCTCGCTGATCGGCTACCTGGTGGTGCTCTACCCGCTGTATGCCTGGCTGACCGACGGCCCCACGGTGCAGAAGCTGCTGATCACCCAGCTGGTGGTCTGCGTGTTCGTGGCCGTGTTCTTCGGCGTGTTCAGCACGGTGATGGCCGAGCTGTTCCCGCCCCAGGTGCGTTCGGCCGGCATGTCCATGGCCTACAACGTGGCGGTGATGATCTTCGGCGGCTTCGCGCAGTTCATCGTGACCTGGCTGATCCGCTCCACGGGCTCGCCCATGGCGCCGGCCTTCTATGTGATGTTCGGCGTGACGCTGGGCCTGTTCGCGGCCTTCTTCATCAAGGACCGCGCGATGGAGCGCAACCTGCGCTGATCCCGGTGCGGTGCGCAAGGCACCGCGCCCGCGCATACCCCGCATGCCCCGCCACGGGGCCTGCGCCCCGCACGCGCGCCCGCCTGCGCACCATGCGCGGGCATGACGGCCACCCGCCCTGCACCACGGCGGGGAGGCCCGCCCGCATCGGCGGATTTCATGCAGAAAAAGTCAGGGCTGATGCTCTCTCGAGTGCCGCAAATCTGCAGGGAATACCCTCTGCTGGCACGCGTTTCGCTTGTCTACATTCTTGCATGCAAGTTGTAAATCCACTTGCATACAAGATTCCACAACTTGCGAAAGACGACTATGCGCCGCTTTGCCAGATCACTGTTCGGACAGGTGGTGATCGCACTCATCCTGGGTGTGCTCGCCGGAATATTGGCCCCTGAATGGGCCGTGAAGCTCAAGCCCCTGGGCGATGGCTTCATCAAGCTCATCAAGATGATCATTCCCGTGCTGGTGTTCTGCGTGGTGGTGCACGGCATCGCGGGCGCAGGCGACCTCAAGCGCGTGGGCCGGGTCGGCGTCAAGTCGCTGATCTACTTCGAGGTGCTGACCACCATCGCCCTGGTGCTGGGCCTGGTGCTGGCCTTCGTGTTCCAGCCCGGCGCGGGCATGAACGTGGACCCGAGCAAGCTCGACGCCTCGGCCATGAGCGCCTACGCCAGCAACGCCGACAAGCTGACCAGCGGCGGCACGGTGGACTTCCTGATGAAGCTCATCCCCACCACCGTGGTGCAGGCCTTTGCCACGGGCGACGTGCTGCAGGTGCTGCTGTTCGCCGTGCTGTTCGGCTGCGCGCTGACCATGCTGGGCGAGCGCGGCGCGCCCGTGCATGCGCTGATCGACACGCTGTCGAACGTGCTGTTCAAGATCATGGGCATCCTCATCAAGCTGGCCCCGCTGGGCGTGCTGGGTGCGATCTCGTTCACCGTGGGTCAGTACGGCATCGGCTCGCTCAAGCAGCTGGGCATGCTGGTGCTGCTGTTCTACGTGGCGGTGATCTTCTTCGTCTTCGTGGTGCTGGGCCTGGTGATGCGCTTTTCGGGCTTCAGCCTGATCAAGCTGCTGCGCTACCTGCGCGAGGAGCTGATGGTGGTCTTCGCCACCACCTCGTCGGACAGCGTGCTGCCCCAGATCATGGCCAAGCTGCGCAACATGGGCGTGCGCGACTCCACCGTGGGCCTGGTGATTCCCACGGGCTACTCGTTCAACCTGGATGCCTTCTCCATCTACATCACGCTGGCGGCCGTGTTCATCGCCCAGGCCACGAACACGCCCATCGGCATGGCCGACCTGCTGACCATCCTGGCGATTGCGCTGGTGACCTCCAAGGGCGCCCACGGCGTGCCGGGCTCGGCCATCGTGGTGCTGGCGGCCACGCTGCATGCGATTCCGGCCATCCCCGCCATCGGCCTGGTGCTGGTGCTGTCGGTGGACTGGTTCATGGGCATTGCCCGCGCGCTGGGCAACCTGATCGGCAACTGCGTGGCCACCGTGGCCATCGCGGCCTGGGAAGGTGACATCGACCGCGAGCGCGCCCATGCCGTGCTCAACGGCCTGGCCGACAATCAGGGGCCCGACGCCGAGCCCTCCGGCGCCGCCGCCGTCCCCGCAACCGTGACTCCTGCCCACCCTGCAACGCAATGACACCTGTAAGCCCCCAGCACATCGCCGAGCGCGTCGTCGAAGCCATCCTGGCCCAGAAACTGGCGCCCGGCGAACGGCTGGGGGAGCAGGAGCTGGCCGACAACTTCGCGGTCAGCCGAACCATGGTGCGCGAGGCGCTGATGCAGCTGCAGGCGCGCGGCTTCGTGCAGGTGCAGCCCCGGCGCGGCTGGTACGTGGTCCAGCCCTCGGCCGAGGAAGCGCAGGATGCCTTCGCGGCGCGCCGCATCATCGAGACCGGCATCCTGGGTGAGGCCGGCCGCCCGATGCAAAGCGTGATCGGCCAGCTGCGCCGCCACATCGCCCAGGAGCAGGAAGCCATTGCCGGCGCCGACGCGGCCACGCGCGCGTTCCTGCTGGCCGACTTCCACGTCTGCCTGGCCGAGCAGATGGGCCACCGCCTGCTGGCGCTCACCCTGCGCGACCTCACGGCGCGCACCACGCTGGCGGCCACCTTGTTCCAGTCCACGCACAGCGCCAGCCAGTCCTGCGCCGAGCACGAACGCATCGTCGAGGCGCTGGAGCGCGGCGACACCGAGGGCGCCAAGGCCCTGCTGCTGGAGCACATCGGCACGGTGGAACGCTCGCTGGAAATCCGCCCGCCAGAGGCGCCCGACGCCAGCGACCGCCTGCGCGCCACGCTGGCGCCCCTGTTCGGGGGATAACCCTGTGTCGGAGGGGCGGCAAATTTCCGTCGACCGTCGCTAAAACGCCAATCTGGGCCATACGGGACGCACTGTCATGGTGCCGACACGGCTGACTGCATACGCTGCTGAGTTGGCGCATTGCGCGCCGTTCATCAACCCACCACTGCTTCGGATATGACCCAACGTCCTATGTCCTTTTCCCGCACTCCCCTGCTCGCGTCCCTGTGCGCGGCTGCAGTCCTCACGGCCTGCGGCGGTGACGGCGGCTCGTTCTACCTCACGCTCGACGGAAAGCAGCCCCAGGTGATCGCCCACCGCGGCTTCTCGGGCAAGTTCCCGGAGCAGACGCGCATGGCCTATGAGGCCGCCGCCGATGCAGGCGCGGACATGCTCGAACTCGACATGCACATGACGAAGGACTGCCAGCTGGTCGCCCGCCACAACGCCTGGCTCAGCGACAGCACCAACGTGGCCGACGTGGCCAAGACCAATGCCGAAGTGGCACGCCGCCAGCGCACCACGGCCGGCGTGCTGGTCAACGTGAAGTACCCCGCCGTGCCTGCCAACGGCCCCTCGCAATACCTGAGCGACCAGCTCGATGCCAACGATCCCAAGTCCGTGCTCAAGGCCCTGGTGGTCGATGGCGAGGACCACCGCAACGACTGGTCCATCAGCGACTTCACGCTGCAGGAGCTGCGCAGCTGGCTGACCGGCACCATCCTGGACAACCGCAGCGAGCGCCCCACCGAGTGGAACGGCAAGCTGCCCCTGATCAGCGCCCAGGACGTGCTGGACATCGCCGCCGCCAAGGGCAAGGCCCTGGGCCGCACCATCCCCGTCTACGCCGAGACCAAGAACCCCTACTGGAACAACCAGCAGGCGATCGCCAACGGCTGCGGCGCGCCCGGCTCGCGCCCCTTCGAAGATGCGGTGATCAAGCTGCTGGACCAGAACAAGCTCAACGCCAAGGACTCGGCCATCTACATCCAGAGCTTCGACCCGGCCAGCCTCAAGTACCTGCGCCAGGCCGGCATGAAGGCCAAGGGCGTGCAACTGATCGACGGCAACGACTTCAGCCTGCGCGACGGCTCCATGGTCTACATCACCAACGATGAGTGGACCTTCATCAGCGGCCGCCCCTACAGCTGGACCCTGGCCGGCGACGCCCGCACCTTCGCCGCCATGCTCACGCCCGCAGGCCTGGCCGACATCAAGACCTATGCCGACGGCATCGGCCCCTGGAAGCCCCAGGTCCTGGCCCACTCCGTCGTGCCCTACAAGGACGGCGCCGGCCTCAAGGACGTGAACACCGTCAAGGACACGGGCCTGATCCGCGACGCCCACAAGGCCGGCCTGATCGTGCACAGCTTCACCTTCCGCAACGAGCCGGGCCGCCTGGCCGGCCTGTACAAGGGCGACCCCGTGCAGGAATACCTGACCTACTACCGCCTGGGCATCGACGGCGTGTTCACCGACTTCACGGACACGGCCGTGGCGGCGCGCAAGGCGTACAACAAGGAAATCGGGCTCTGAAACTCCCATCCCGCTGACCCATGACAAGGCGCCTCGTGCGCCTTGTTTTTTGGGCGCGGCATCGGACATCCAACCGAACGGAGGCACACTTGTACGGCATGAACAGATACGCAATATCGGCCGCTCTTTTGGCTGGGTCCGCCTTTGCTGCCCATGCCGACCAGATAACGTTTCAGAACGATCTTTCAGCCTGCGTGTCGATCACGGCGACGAAGACTTCCACAGAGTCCAACGTGGTGTGGGCGAACACCCGTGTTCAACTGCGCAAATCGATTGGCGAGTGCGGGTGCCTTTCGGCTCTGGCGACCTACACGAGCAGCGTGAACCGAGGGGGCGTCCGGCAGGTACTGCAGGAAGGCCTGATCGACCTGGGCAGCGGGGGGGAGAGAAAACTCGTCCTTGCGACCGATCCGGCCCTGGTCGCCAACAAGGAGGTGCGGGTTCGGCTGGCGTGCACCGGGCCCTTGTAGGGCATCCTGGCTCCGGCAGCATCGGCGCGCGCGTGAACGCTCCGCCGGATCACATCTTCTGGTCGACTGCCTGCGCCGCTGGCGCGCCCTGTCCGCTATTCCAGTCAAAGATGAATGCCTTTGTCCAAAATAGCGAAAAATCGCACGCCTGACCGGCGTAGCCAAGCCAGCGGTCAACCCAATATCAGGCGAGATTCGGCGCCAGCAACCGGCGCAGCTCCTCAATGTCCATGCCCCGGCGCGCGGCCATGTCGGCGAGCTGGTCCTCGCCGATCTCGCCGACGTTGAAGTAGACGGCGTCGGGGTGGCCGATGTAGAAGCCGCTGACGCTGGAGGCCGGGTTCATGGCAAGGCTTTCGGTCAGGCTCATGCCGATCTCGTCGGCCTTGAGCACGGCGAACAGGTCGGTCTTGGCGCTGTGGTCGGGGCAGGCCGGGTAGCCGGGCGCGGGGCGCACGCCCTTGTACTGTTCCTTGATCAGCGCTTCGTTGCTGAGGTCCTCATCGGGCGCATAGCCCCACAGGTCCTTGCGCACGCGCTGGTGCAGGCATTCGGCGAAGGCCTCGGCCAGGCGGTCGGCCAGGGCCTTGAACATGATGCCGGAGTAGTCGTCCAGCGCGTCCTGGAACTCCTTGTCCTTTTTCTCGGCGCCGATGCCGGCCGTGACGGCGAACAGGCCCGCGTAGTCCTGGATGCCCGATTCCTTGGTGGCCACGAAGTCGGACAGGCAGCGGCTGGGGCGCATCAAGGGCTGGCCATCCGGACCTTCCACCATCTGCTTTTCGGTCTGCTGGCGCATGCCGTACCAGGTCATCAGCACCTGGCTGCGGGACTCATCGGCGTAGAACTCGATGTCATCGCCCACGCGGTTGGCAGGGAACAGGCCGATGGCGCCGTTGGCCTGCAGCCAGCGGCCTTCGATGATCTTCTTGAGCATGGCCTGGCCGTCAGCCAGCACCTTGCGCGCCTCGACGCCGACGATCTCGTCGTCGAGGATGGCCGGATAGGGGCCGGCCAGGTCCCAGGTCTGGAAGAACGGGCCCCAGTCGATGTATTCGGCGATCTCGGCCAGGTCGAAGTTGCGGAACACGCGCCGGCCCAGGGCGCGCGGCGCCACGGGAGCCTGGGAAAAGTCCACGGGCGTGGCGTTGGCGCGGGCCTTTGCCAGAGGCCACAGCGGCGTCTTCTTCTTGTTGGCGTGCTGGGTGCGGACCTTGTCGTAGTCGGCCTGGATCTCGGCCAGGTAGTTGCCCTTGTTCTCGCCCAGCAGGCTCTGGGCCACGCTGACGCTGCGCGAGGCATCGGGCACGTAGACCACGGGGCCTTCGTACTTAGGGGCGATCTTGACGGCGGTGTGCACGCGCGAGCAGGTGGCGCCGCCGATCAGCAGCGGAATCTTCTTGATGCGGAAGTAGTCGTCCTTGTGCATCTCGCCGGCGACGTATTGCATCTCTTCGAGGCTGGGCGTGATCAGGCCCGACAGGCCGATGATGTCCGCGCCCTCGGCCTTGGCCCGGGCCAGGATCTCATGGCAGGGCACCATCACGCCCATGTTGATGACCTCGAAGTTGTTGCACTGCAGGACCACGGTGACGATGTTCTTGCCGATGTCGTGCACATCGCCCTTGACGGTGGCGATGACGATCTTGCCCTTGCTGGACACGTCCAGGCCCGCCGCCTCCTGCTGGCGCTTTTCCTCTTCGATGTAGGGCACGAGGTGGGCCACGGCCTGCTTCATCACGCGCGCCGACTTGACCACCTGGGGCAGGAACATCTTGCCGGCGCCGAACAGGTCGCCCACGATGTTCATGCCGTCCATCAGCGGGCCTTCGATCACGTGCAGCGGGCGGCCGCCGCCCTGCACCACGATCTGCTGGTAGGCCTCTTCGGTGTCGGCGACGATGAAGTCGGTGATGCCGTGCACCAGGGCGTGCGACAGGCGCTCGCCCACGGTCTTCGGGTTCTCGGGCGTGCCGCGCCATTCGAGCTTCTTGCTGTCGTCCTTGGCGGCGCCCTTGGCGGCGTCGGCAATCTCCAGCAGGCGTTCGGCAGCGTCAGGGCGGCGGTTGAGCACCACGTCTTCCACGCGCTCGCGCAGCTGGGGCTCCAGGTCGTCATAGACGCCGACCATGCCGGCGTTGACGATGCCCATGTCCATGCCCGCCGAGATGGCGTGGTACAGGAACACGGTGTGGATGGCCTCGCGCACGGGGTCGTTGCCGCGGAAGCTGAAGCTCACGTTGGAGACGCCGCCCGAGACCTTGGCGCCGGGCAGATTCTTCTTGATCCAGCGCACGGCCTCGATGAAGTCCACGGCGTAGTTGTCGTGCTCCTCGATGCCGGTGGCCACGGCGAAGATGTTGGGGTCGAAGACGATGTCCTCGGGCGGGAAGCCCACCTCGTCCACCAGGATGCGGTAGGCGCGCTCGCAGATCTCGATCTTGCGCTGGTAGGTGTCGGCCTGGCCCTTCTCGTCGAAGGCCATGACCACGGCGGCCGCGCCGTAGCGCCTGATCAGCCGGGCCTGGCGCTTGAATTCATCCAGGCCTTCCTTCATGGAGATGGAGTTGACGATGCCCTTGCCCTGCAGGCAGCGCAGGCCGGCCTCGATGACCTCCCACTTGGAGCTGTCCACCATGACCGGCACCTTGGCGATGTCGGGCTCGGAGGCGATGAGGTTCAGGAAGCGCACCATGGCGGCCTTGCTGTCCAGCATGGCCTCGTCCATGTTCACGTCGATCACCTGGGCGCCGTTTTCCACCTGCTGGCGTGCCACGGACAGCGCTTCCTCGTACTGCTCGTTGAGGATCATGCGCGCAAAGGCCTTGGAGCCCGTGACGTTGGTGCGCTCGCCCACGTTGACGAACAGCGTGCCCTCACCGATGGAGACAGGCTCCAGGCCCGACAGACGCATGGGAGGGGGAGTGAAAGAGGACGACATCAAGCTCACCTGCAAAAACGGCATGGCAACAGGTGAGCGTCGTTGGCACCGTGGGCGCGGTCCGGCCGGGAACCTGCACCTGGCCCAAGCCTGACGCGGCACGCGATCCGGTGTACGGATGGGCGGGTGCCGCGCTGCAACGCTCCTCGGGCCAAAGCCCGGGATTCTACGGCGGCTGGCGGCGGCCTGCAGTGCGGGTTTTACGCCCGCATTCGGGGCAGGCCTGCACAAAGCCATGCGGCACTGCACCAAAGCGCGGCAGCGCGGGCCGCCGGCGCCGCCTTCGGGGCGGATTGTCGATACCCCATCGCCCCGGATTCTTTGCAGCACCTGAGGACAACGCTCCTTTTTTTGAATCTGGCACGCAATTCGCTATCTGCTGGTTACGTGGTCTGACCAGTCAGGCCAAAACCCTCCACCCGCGCCAGCCCATGCAAAGCATTCCGATCTCGATGGCCCAGACGCTGCAGCAGCACATCTTGAGCGGCCACTATCCCGGCGGCAGCCAGCTGCCGCCGCAGCGCGAGCTGGCCCGGCAGCTGGGCATCAGCCGCGCTTCGCTGCGCGAGGCGCTGTCTATGCTGGAGGCCCTGGGCCTGGTCGAGATCCAGCCGGGCAAGGGCGTGCGCATCAACGGCCCGCACAGCGGCCGTGCACGCATGCACCGCGCCTATGCCACCCCGGCGCTGGGCACGCTGTCGCCGCGCCAGCTGATCGAGCTGCGCCTGGTGCTGGAGCCGGGCTGGGCCGCGCTGGCGGCCGTGCGCGCCGACGACAGCGGCCTGCGCCAGCTGCAATGGACCCAGTCCCAGCTGGCCCACGCCCTCGCCCGCAGCGACCTGCTGGCCGCCGCCGACGCCGATCTGCAGTTCCACCTGCTGCTGGCCCAGCTGTCGGGCAACCCGGGCCTGGTGGCCATGGCGCGCCAGCTGGAGCTGGCCATCAGCCACAGCCTGCGCCTGCCGTTTGCCTGGAGCGGCGCCGACGACCAGCCGGTGCGCGAGCACGACGCCATCGTGCAGGCCGTCTGCGCGGGCGATGCGCCGGGTGCCGCGGGCGCCATGCGCGCCCACCTGCTGTCGGCCGCAAGGCGCAGCGGCATCGATCTCGACACACCGGACGACGCGGCGGCGCCCGACGCGACGGCGCCCGATACATCTGCGCCCGACCCTGACCCGCTTTCCTTTCGCCTCATCCCCCCTCCCGAAGGAGCTTTCGCATGACTTCCTCCCTGACACCCCGCCGCGCATTCATCCGCACCGCCCTGGCGGCCGCCACCCTGGCCGCTGCCGGCCTGGGCGGCGCAGCCCATGCCGACATGCTGGCCAACATCCAGAAGGCCGGCGTGCTGCGCGTGGCGATTCCGCAGGACTTCCCGCCCTTCGGCTCGCTGGGCACCGACCTGAAGCTGCAGGGCTATGACATCGACATGGCGGCCCTGGTGGCCCAGGAGCTGGGCGTGAAGGTGGAGCTGGTGCCCGTGACCAGCACCAA
Organism: Delftia sp. RIT313; assembly: GCF_000632165.1. Taxonomy (NCBI): domain Bacteria; kingdom Pseudomonadati; phylum Pseudomonadota; class Betaproteobacteria; order Burkholderiales; family Comamonadaceae; genus Delftia; species Delftia sp. RIT313. The sequence goes on from NZ_JFYT01000057.1 coordinate 74,987, forward strand.
CCGCATCCCCTTCCTGACCACGGGCAAGGCCGACATCGTCATCTCCAGCCTGGGCAAGAACGCCGAGCGCGCCAAGGTGATCGACTTCACCCAGGCCTATGCGCCCTTCCCCAAGAGCGTCTACGGCCCCAAGGACGTGAGCATCAAGGCCCCTGCCGACCTGGCCGGCAAGACCGTGGGCGTGACGCGCGGCTCCACCGAGGACCTGGCCCTCACGCAGGTGGCGCCGGCCTCGGCCACCATCAAGCGCTACGAGGACAACAACGCCACCGCGCAAAGCTATCTGACGGGCCAGGTGCAGCTGGTGACGCTGGGCAACATCGTGGCCAACGCCGTCAACGAGCGCACCAGGCTGCGCCAGCTGGACGTGAAGTTCGCGGTCGAGGACACACCCTGCTACATCGGCGTGGCCAAGGGCGAGCCGGCGCTGCTGCAGAAGGTGGACGCCATCATCACCAAGCTCAAGGCCGACGGCCGCCTAACCGGCCTGTCCCAGCGCTGGATGAAGATGCCGCTGCCCGCCACCCTGTAACCGCTGCGCCCCTGCTCCCGGAAATCCTTCCATGGCCTATCAATTCGACTTCGGCGCCGTGTTCGACTACAGCGGCCTGCTGGCACAGGGCGCAGGCTTCACGCTGGCGCTGACGGCGGCGGGCGCCGTGCTGGGCGGCGCCATCGGCGTGGCCGGCGGCGTCAGCCGCGCCTGGCGCATTGCGCCGCTGCACTGGCTGTTCAAGGTGTACGTGGAGGGCATACGCAACACGCCCTTCCTGGTGCAGCTGATGTTCGTGTTCTTCGGCCTGCCTTCGCTGGGCGTGCAGATCAACGAATGGCAGGCCTGCCTGCTGACCACGGTGATCAACCTGGGCGCCTACATCACCGAGATCGTGCGCGCCGGCATCCAGGAGACGCCGCGCGGCCAGCTGGAAGCCGCTGGCGCGCTGGGCATGGGCCGCTGGGCGGTCTTCCGCCATGTGGTGCTGCGCCCTGCGCTGCAGCGGGTCTGGCCCTCGCTGAGCAGCCAGATCGTGATCGTGATGCTGGGCACCTCGGTGGTCTCGCAGATCGCCGCCCAGGACCTGACGTTTGCGGCCAACTTCATCCAGTCGCGCAACTTCCGCGCGTTCGAGACCTACCTGGTGGTGACGGCGGCGTACTTCGTGCTGGCCCTGGCACTGCGCCAGTTGCTGGCCTGGATAGGCCAGCGCTTCGTGGTGGGCCGCCGCACGCCGAGTGCAGCCCGGCCCGCTGCACCCGCTGCACCTGCAACCACTGCCGGAGACGCCGCATGATTGCCGACATTCCCCTGCTGCCCATCCTGGCCAAGCTGGCCGAGGGCCTGCTGGCCACGCTGGCGCTGTCGCTGCTGGCCTTCGTGCTGGGCGGCGCCACCGGATTGCTGGTGCTGTTCGCCCGCGTGGGCCGCAGCCAGAACCTGCGCCGCCTGGCCAAGGCCTATATCCAGGCCTTCCAGAACACGCCGCTGCTGATGCAGATGTTCATCGTGTTCTTCGGCTCGTCCATGGCCGGCCTGGACATCTCGCCCTGGACGGCGGCCGCCATCGGCCTGACGCTGTACACCAGCGCCTACCTGGCCGAGGTCTGGCGCGGCTGCGTGGAGTCCATCCCCAGCGGCCAGTGGGAAGCCTCGTCCAGCCTGGCCATGGGCTACCTGCAGCAGATGCGCCATGTGGTGCTGCCGCAGGCGCTGCGCCTGTCGATAGCGCCCACGGTCGGCTTCTCGGTACAGATCATCAAGGGCACGGCCGTGGCCTCGATCATCGGCTTCAGCGAGCTGACCAAGCTCGGCTCCATGCTGGCCAACGCCACCTTCCAGCCCTTCCTCATCTACGGCCTGGTCGCCGCAGGCTACTTCCTGCTGTGCTGGCCCCTGTCCCTCTACGCATCCCATCTGGAGAAGAAACTCTATGCCGCTCGTTGATGTGCGCGCCGTTCACAAGCATTACGGCAACAACCATGTGCTCAAGGGCGTGGACCTGAGCGTGGACAGCGGCCAGGTGGTCGCCATCATCGGCCGCAGCGGCTCGGGCAAGAGCACGCTGCTGCGCTCCATCAACGGGCTGGAGGCCATCCAGTCCGGCCAGATCGTGGTGGACGACGCCGTGCTCAAGGGCTCGGAGGGCAGCGCGCCCTCGCCCGCCCAGCTGCGCGCGCTGCGCCTGAACGTGGGCATGGTGTTCCAGCAGTTCAACCTGTTCCCCCACCTGACGGCGGGCGAGAACGTGGCCCTGTCGCCCACCGTGGTCAAGGGCGTGAAAAAGCCCGAGGCGGCGGCGCTGGCGCGCCAGATGCTGGCCAAGGTCGGCCTGGGCGACAAGTACGACAGCTACCCCGACCAGCTCAGCGGCGGCCAGCAGCAGCGCGTGGCCATTGCACGCGCGCTGGCCATGCAGCCCAAGGTGCTGCTGTGCGACGAGATCACCTCGGCCCTGGACCCGGAGCTGGTCAACGAGGTGCTGGCCGTGGTCAAGCAGCTCGCCGCCGAGGGCATGACGCTGATCATGGTCACGCACGAGATGCGCTTTGCCCGCGACGTGGGCGACCAGCTGGTGTTCATGCACCAGGGCCTGATCCACGAAAGCGGCCCGGCCAAGCAGCTGTTCGCCAGCCCGCAGACGCCGGAGCTGGCGGGCTTCATCGGCGCCGTGCACTGAGCGGTACGGCCAGGCAGGACAAAGGCCCGCGTCGCGGGCCTTTTTTTGCATCGGTGCGGCGCAGGGGCCGAGGTCAGTGGCTGATCATCCAGGGCCGCTTGGTCGGGAAGGTCTTGGCACCGTTGGGCGCCGTGACCGTGGAGCCGCGCTTGCTGGCGCCGCTGCAGCAGCCGCAGCCCGAAGGGTGGCGCATGCGCGCGTAGCTGCCCTCGGCCACATCGCGTGAGCGCCTGGGCTCGTGCCGGGCGCGCTCGTTGGTGTCATGGGCGCGGCGCTGTTCGGGGCTGGTGCAGGCCAGGCGCGGCGCGCTGACGAAGACGCGGGGCGAGGCTGCCTCGCAGCTGGGGCAGGGCGCGGGCTCGTTGCGCTGCGAGAGACTGCGCAGCGCGTCGAAGCCGCCGCATGCGGTGCAGTGGTAGTCATAGGTGGGCATGGGCGGCCTCTGGCGGATGGTGGATGGCGGGTGTCGTATGCCGGGCTTACTTGTCCTGGGCGATGGGCAGATCCACCCCGCCCGTGATGATCTTCTGTGGTCCCTCGGCCGTGGGATTGATGTCGAAGTCGAAGATCTCCGTGGGCAGCCACAGCGTGGCGCAGGCATTGGGCACATCCACCACGCCGCTGATGTGGCCCTGCACGGGCGCCGTGCCCAGCAGCGAGTAGGCCTGGGCGCCGCTGTAGCCGAATTTCTTCAGGTACTCGATGGCGTTCAGGCAGGCCTGGCGGTAGGCCACGGTCACGTCCAGGTAGTGCTGCTTGCCCTTTTCGTCCACCGAGATGCCTTCGAAGATCAGGTAGTCCTTGTAGTTGGGCGTCATGGGGCTGGGCTTGAAGATGGGGTTCTTGATGCCGTACTTGGCCATGCCGCCCTTGATGAGGCTGACCTTCATGTGCACCCAGCCGGCCATCTCGATGGCGCCGCAGAAGGTGATCTCGCCATCGCCCTGGCTGAAGTGCAGGTCGCCCACGCTCAGGCCCGCGCCGTCCACGTAGACGGGGAAGAACACGCGCGAGCCGCGCGAGAGATCCTTGATGTCGCAGTTGCCGCCGTGCTCGCGCGGCGGCACGGTGCGTGCGCCTTCGGCGGCGGCCTTGTCGCGCGCCTCGCCCTGCATCTGGCCCATGTGGGCGGTGGTGGCGTTGGGCGGGTTGGCCAGGCCGGGAATGCGGTCGGGGTCGGTGGCGATGAGGCCGGTCTCGCGCTCGTTCCAGCTGGCCAGCATCTTGGGGTCGGGCAGGCAGCCGATCAGGCCCGGGTGGATGAGGCCTGCGAAGTTGACGCCGGGGATGTGGCGGCTCTTGGTGAACATGCCGTGGAAGTCCCAGATGGACTTCTGGGCCAGCGGGAAATGCTCGTCCAGGAAGCCGCCGCCATTCTGCTTGGAGAAAAAGCCGTTGAAGCCCCAGAGGCTGTCGTCGCGCGCGCCGATGTCCAGCAGGTCCACCACCAGCAGGTCGCCGGGCTGCGCGCCCTTCACGCCCACGGGGCCGGACAGGAAGTGGACGGTGGACAGGTCCACGTCGCGCACGTCTTCGGCGCTGTCGTCGTTCTTGATGGCGCCGCCGGTCCAGTCATAGGTCTCCAGCTTGAACTCCGCGCCCGGCTCCACCCAGACCGCCATGGGGATGTCGGGATGCCAGCGGTTGTGCACCTGCGGGTTGTCGTAGGGGGACTGGTTGAGATCGACCTTGATCAGGGTTTCGGCCATGGTGTGCTCCTTGCGATGGCAGTGGGAAAAAACGGATCAGACGGAGAGGTAGGACTTGATGCGCTGTTCATCCGTATCAGCACGGGCCGTCTCATGGACCAGGCGGCCGCCCTCGATGACGAACAGCCGGTCGGCCACATCCATGGCGAAGGAAAGCACCTGTTCGCTGACCACGATGGTGATGCGGCGCAGCTTGCGGATCTCGTTGAGCGCCTTGGCGATGTCCTTGATGATGGAAGGCTGTATGCCCTCGGTGGGCTCGTCCAGCAGCAGCACCTTGGGGTCGGTGACCAGGGCACGCGCAATGGCCAGCTGCTGCTGCTGCCCGCCCGAGAGGTTGCCGCCCTTGCGCCGGCGCATGTCCCAGAGCACGGGGAACAGGGCGTAGATGTCGTCGGGCACCTGGCGCGTCTTCGCGTTCTCCAGGCCCGTCTGTATGTTCTCTTCCACGGTCAGCGTGGGGAAGATCATGCGGCCCTGGGGCACGTAGGCGATGCCCTTGGCCACGCGCCGGAAGCTCTCGTCCTTCGTGACGTCCTGGCCGGCCACGGTGATCTGGCCGCTCTTGGCGGGCATGACGCCCATCAGGCTTTTGAACAGCGTGGTCTTGCCCATGCCGTTGCGGCCCATGATGGCCACGGTTTCGTTCTCGCGGCCCTCGAAGCTGATGCCGTGCAGCGCCTCGCTCTGGCCATAGGCCACGTACAGATCCTTGACTTGCAGCATGTGAATTCCTTGTGCGTGCCTCAGTGGCCGAGGTAGACGTCGATGACTTTGGGGTCGGCCTGCACCTTGTCCATGGGACCCTCGGCGAGGATCTTTCCCTGGTGCATGACGGTGACCTTGTGCGCGATGCGCGCGACGAACTCCATGTCGTGCTCGATGACGATGACGGAGCGGTTCTTGCAGATGCGCTGCAGCAGCTCGGCCGTCAGTTCGCGCTCGCGGGCGCTCATGCCGGCGATGGGCTCGTCCAGCATCAGCAGCTCGGGCTCCTGCATGAGCAGCATGCCGATCTCCAGCCACTGCTTCTGGCCATGGCTGAGCAGGCCGGCCTCGGTGTCCAGGCGCTCGTCCAGGCCGATGTCGGCGGCCACGGCCTGCACGCGATCGCGCACCGCCTCCGTGCACTTGAAGGCCAGCGCGCCGAAGACCGAGCGGCCTTGCGGGTAGGAGACCTCCAGGTTCTGGAAGACCGAGAGGTTCTCGTAGATGGACGGTGTCTGGAACTTGCGCCCGATCCCCAGGCGCACGCGCTTGTGCTCGGCCATGCGCGTGAGTTCCTCGTTCTTGAACTTGATGCTGCCGGCCGTGGCGCGGGTCTTGCCGCAGATCAGGTCCAGCAGCGTGGTCTTGCCCGCGCCGTTGGGGCCGATGATGACGCGCAGCTCGTTCTTGTCGATGTACAGGTTCAGCGCGTCGATGGCCTTGAAGCCATCGAAGGAGACCGTCAGGTCTTCCACGGCCAGCGTGAAGTCGGTATTGCTCATGGTGTGCTCCCGCTGTGGTTCAGGCGCCCTGGCGGCCCATGCCTTCGGACAGGGCGGACGTGGGCTTGGTGGCGGCCGGGGCCGGGGCAGGTGCTGCCTGGGCTACCTGCGCTGCGGCAGGTGCCGTGCCCTTGCGGCGGCTGTTCCACCACGGAACGATGCGGCTTTCCCACAGGCCGGCCAGCCCCATCGGGAAGGCCATGGTCACGCCGATGAACAGGCCCGCCATGAGGAACAGCCACAGGTCCGGGAAGCTCTCCGAGAAATAGGTCTTGCCCGCGTTGACCAGCAGCGTGCCGTACACGGCGCCCACCAGGCTCATGCGCCCGCCCACGGCGGCGTAGATGACCATCTCGATGGAGGGCACGATGCCCACGAAGCTGGGTGACATGAAGCCCACCTGCAGCGTGAACAGCGCGCCGCCCACGCCCGACAGCGCAGCGGCCAGGCAGAACACGAAGACCTTGAAGTTGGCCACGTCGTAGCCGGAAAAGCGCACGCGGTCTTCCTTGTCGCGCATGGCCAGCAGCAGGGTGCCCACCTTGCCCGTCTGTATCCAGCGGCACAGCACGATGGCGCCGATCAGCAGGGCCACGCAGACGTAGTAGAGGATGTACTTGGCGCTGTCCGTGCGCGTGTCCCAGCCCCACAGCGTCTTGAGGTCGGTCATGCCGTTGACGCCGCCCGTGTAGCCCTGCTGGCCGATGATGAGCACGGTGACGATCAGCGCCACGGCCTGCGTGATGATGGCGAAGTACACCCCGCCCACGCGGCGCTTGAACATGGCGAAGCTGATGAGCCAGGCCAGCAGCGTGGGCACGGCGATGACGGCGGCCAGCGAGAACGGCAGGCTCTTGAAGGGCAGCCAGAACGAGGGCAGCTCGGTCAGCTGGTTCCAGTCCATGAAGTCGGGGATGCCGGGCGTGGACTGGATCTTGGTGCTGATGGGGTCGGACGCCTCCAGCTTCAGGAACATGGCCATGGCGTAGCCGCCCAGGCCGAAGAACACGCCCTGGCCCAGGCTGAGCACGCCGCCATAGCCCCAGACCATGACGAGGCCGATGGCGACGAAGGCATAGGTCAGGTACTTGCCGACCAGGTTGAGGCGGAAGATGTCCAGCGCCAGGGGCAGCACCACCGCCAGCAGGACGGTGAGCAGCACCAGGCTGGCGAGCTGGTAGCGCTGTATCCAGGCTTTGAGGGCTTGCATGGAATGACTCCGGTGAACTCAGAGGAAATCGGGGGAACGCGGGGAAATTCGTGGAAAGGGCCGGCGCCGGGATCAGCGCCGCACCTTGGAAGCGAACAGGCCCTGGGGACGCAGCATCAGGATGAAGACGATCAGCGACAGCGTGATCACCTTGGCCATGGAGCCCGCCAGGAAGAACTCGGTGATGGACTGCGTCTGCGCAATGCCGAAGGCCGAGACCACGGTGCCCAGCAGGCTGGCCGCGCCGCCGAAGGTGACCACCAGGAAGGCGTCCACGATGTACAGCGAGCCCGAGGTGGGGCCGGTGGAGCCGATGGTGGTGAAGGCCGCGCCCGCCACGCCTGCGATGCCGCAGCCGATGGCAAAGGTCAGGCGGTCGGTCTTCTTGGTGTCGATGCCGATGGCGTTGGCCATCACGCGGTTGCTGACCGTGGCACGCACGCGCAGGCCCCAGCGGCTCTTGTGCAGCGCGATCAGCACGCCGGCCGTGACCACCGCGGTCAGCGCCAGCACGAACAGGCCGTTGATGGGAATGTCCAGCCCCTCGGCCGGCGCCCACGAGCCCATCAGCCAGTCAGGCAGGGTGGGGCTGACTTCCTTGGGGCCGATGAAGGTGCGAAAGCACTGCTGCAGCGCCAGGCTCACGCCCCAGGTGGCCAGCAGCGTGTCCAGCGGGCGCTTGTAGAGGTGGCGGATCAGCCCCCACTCCACCAGCCAGCCGGCCGCGAAGGCGAACAGGAAGGCGGCCACGATGGCCAGCGGGAAGTAGTAGGGCATGAACTCGGGCGCGTGCTGCGCCGTGAGCGTGGAGCCCAGGTAGATGGTGTAGGCGCCAATGGTCATGAACTCGCCATGCGCCATGTTGATCACGCCCATCTGGCCAAAGATGATGGCCAGGCCCAGGCCCATCAGCAGCAGCACGGCGAACAGGCTCAGCCCCGCGAAGCCCTGCATCAGGCCGATGTTCATCATGTCGGAAAAACTCATGGTGCTGCTCCTGCGCGCAAGCCAATCGGGAGAGGGGGAAACGGTTCACGCGGCGGCCCGCCCACCAGGCCGCAGGCCGCCACGCATCACCTGCCTGAACGGATCAGGACTTACTGGTAACCCTTGGGGAAGGGATCGGGTTTGATGAGTTCAGGCGACTCCGAGACCACCTTGAACGTGCCGTCCGGCTGCCCCACGGCAATGCGCGACTTGCTCCACAGGTGGTGGTTGGCGTCCACCTTCACGTAGCCTTCGGGCGCGGTCTTGAGCTCCAGCCCCGGCGATGCGGCCACCACCTTGTCCACGTCGAAGCTCTTGGCCTTTTCCACGGCGGCCTTCCACAGCCAGGGGCCCAGGTAGCCGGCCTGGGTGACGTCGCCGATGACGGCATTGGGGCCGTACTTGGCCTTGAAGGCGGCCACGAACTTCTTGTTGTTCTCGTTGTCCAGCGTCTGGAAGTACTTCATCGAGGAGTAGAAACCCGTGAAGTTCTCGCCGCCCACGCCGGTCATCTCGTCCTCGGTCACCGACAGCGTGACCAGCAATTGCTTGTCACCCGTGATGCCTGCGGCCTTGAGCGCCTTGTAGAAGGCCACGTTGGAGCCGCCCACCACGGCCACGAAGATGCAGTCCGGCTTTTGCAGCTTGATCTTGTTGACCAGCGAGCCGAAGTTGGTGCTGCCCAGCGGGTAGTACTCCTCGCCGACGACCTTGCCCTTCTGGAAGTTCTCGATGTGCTTGCGCGCGATCTTCATCGAGGTGCGCGGCCAGATGTAGTCCGAGCCGATCAGGAAGAAGGTCTTGGCCTTCTTCTCGGCCTTGGCCCAGTCCAGGCTGTACAGGATCTGCTGCGTGGCTTCCTGGCCCGTGTAGATCACGTTCTTGGACTGCTCCAGGCCTTCGTAGAAGGTGGGGTAGTACAGCAGGCCGTTCTCCTTCTCGAACACGGGCAGCACGGCCTTGCGCGAGGCGCTGGTCCAGCAGCCGAAGACGGCGGCGCAGCGGTCGTTGATGAGCAGCTTCTTGGACTTCTCGGCGAAGGTGGGCCAGTCGGAGGCGCCGTCTTCCTTGATCACGCGGATCTTGCGGCCCAGGATGCCGCCCATGGCGTTGATCTGGTCGATGGCCAGTTGCTCGGCCTGGATGGAGCCGGTCTCGGAGATCGCCATGGTGCCCGTGGCCGAGTGCAGCTGGCCCACGACGACTTCGGTATCGGTCACGGCCAGCTTGGTGGTGTTGACCTGGGCCGTGGGCTGGGCGAAGGACCAGGCCGGCAGCCCGGCCACCGAGGCGGCGCCAAGCGCCTGCAGGACGCGGCGGCGGCCCATTTCCGTGCCGGGGGAACCAGGTGTGCGGGGGTCGGAGGGGTGGCTCATGGTGACTCTCCTGTAAGGATCGGTTGGGTGATCTGCAAGTGGCTGAAAACTGGCGTTGCGGTTACGGCTTGTTTCCGCGCTGGGTCCAAGATTAGGAAGAACCCTTGAAACCGCCCATACGTCAATTGACGTAGCCATCTGCGTACGCACCCCACGCACTCCTCTTGAAAGCCGCGCCAGCATTGGCCCCGCACGTTTCTTGCTAGACCTGGGAATGCACTCCGCACCCCCGCCCGACAGCCCCGCCAGCACCTCGCCCGCGCCGCAGACCATCTTTCGGTTCCGGCGCGAATACAACGCCTGGGTGGCCGACGAGACCATGGAGGACTACGCGCTGCGCTACACGCCGCGCAGCTTTCGGCGCTGGAGCGAGTTCCGCGTGGCCAACACGGCCTTCGGCTCGCTGTCCTTCCTGGCGCTGGAGGCGATCGGCGGCGCCATTGCGCTGAACTACGGCTTTGCCAACGCCATGTGGGCCATCGTCACCGTGGGCCTGGTGATCTTCCTGACGGGGCTGCCCATCGCCGTCTGCGCGGCGCGCTACGGGCTGGACATGGACCTGCTGACGCGGGGCGCGGGATTCGGCTACCTGGGCTCGACCATCACCTCGCTGATCTACGCCGTCTTCACCTTCATCTTCTTCGCGCTGGAGGCGGCCATCATGGCGCTGGCCCTGCAGCTGGTGGTGGACTGGCCGCTGCAGTGGTGCTATGCGCTGTCGGCCCTGGTGGTGCTGCCGCTGGCCATGCGCGGCATCACGCTGATCTCGCGCCTGCAGGCCTGGACGCAGCCGCTGTGGCTGTTCCTGCTGGTGCTGCCCTTCGTGTGGATGGCGCTGGCCCAGCCCCAGCTGTACCGCGACTTCGCCAGCCTCACCGGCCTGCGCTCGGGCAGCAGCCAGTTCGATCCGCTGATGTTCGGCGCGGCGGCGGCCGTGATCTTCGCGCTGGTGGTGCAGATCGGCGAGCAGGTGGACTTCCTGCGCTTTCTGCCGCCGCGCACCCGGGCCAACCGCCTGCGCTGGTGGGGCGCGGTGCTGGTGGCCGGGCCGGGCTGGGCCGTGATGGGCATGCTCAAGATGGCAGGCGGCGCGTTTCTCGCCTTCGCGGCCATGCAGCTGGAGGGGGTGGACGCCTCGCGCGCGGCCGAGCCCACGCAGATGTTCCTGGTGGGCTTCCAGCAGGTGCTGCAGGCCCTGGGCCTGCCGGGGCTGGCCGTGGCGGTGACCGTGGTCTTCGTGGTCATCTCGCAGGTCAAGATCAACGTGACCAATGCCTACGCGGGGTCGCTTGCCTGGTCCAACTTCTTCGCGCGCATCACGCGCAGCCATCCAGGGCGCGTGGTCTGGATGGTGTTCAACGTGGTCATCGCCACCTTGCTGATGACGCTGGGCGTGTTCGGCGCGCTGGAGAAGGTGCTGACCATCTACAGCAACGTGGCCATCGCCTGGGTGGGCGCGCTGGTGGCCGACCTGGTCATCAACAAGCCGCTGGGACTGAGCCCGCCGGGCATCGAGTTCCGCCGCGCCCATCTGTACGACTTCAATCCCGTGGGCCCGGGCGCCATGCTGCTGGCCGCCGCCGTGGCCTGCTGCGCCTATGCGGGCCTGCTGGGCGAGACGGCGGCCGCTTTCTCGCCCTTCATCGCGCTGGCGCTGTCCATGCTGCTGTCGCCGCTGCTGGCCTGGCTGACGGGCGGGCGCTACTACCTGGCGCGGCCCGCAGGCAACCTGTGGAAGCCCGGCGAGACCGTGCGCTGCGCCGTCTGCCAGAAGCATTTCGAATCCGAGGACATGGCGCACTGCCCCGCCTACGGCGCGCCCATCTGCTCGCTGTGCTGCTCGCTGGAGTCGCGCTGCCATGACCGCTGCAAGACCGGCTCGCGCGCGGGCGAGCAGTTGCATGCGCTGGCCTCGGCCCTGCTGCCGCCGCGCTGGGCGACCAAGGTGAACTTCCGCGCGGGCCAGTACCTGGTGGTGATGCTGTCGCTGTGCGCGGTGACGGCCTTCATGGTGGGCGTGGTCTACATGCAGGAAAGCCTGCAGGCAGGCAGCGTCGATGGCGGCGCGCTGCGCATCCCCTTCCTCAAGGTCTTCGCGCTGCTGGCCCTGCTGTGCGCCGTGGCCGCCTGGTGGGTGGTGCTGAGCACGGACAGCCGGCGCATGGCCCAGGACGAGTCCGAGCGCCAGAACCAGCTGCTGCTGCAGGAGATTGCCGCCCACAAGCGCACCGATGCCGAGCTGCAGGCCGCCAAGGACCATGCCGAGCAGGCCAGCCAGGCCAAGACGCGCTATGTGGCGGGCATGACGCACGAGCTGCGCTCGCCGCTCAACAGCCTGCTGGGCTATACGCAGATCCTGCTCAAGAGCCCGCAGGTCGATGGCTGGGTGCGCGAGACCCTGTCCACCATGCAGCACAGCGGCCAGCATCTGCGCGCGCTGATCGACGAATCGCTGGAGTTGGCCAGCATCGAGGCCGGCCGCCTGCGCCTGGACCTCGCCCCCCTGCCCCTGCCCGCGCTGATCGACGGCATCGAGGCCATGATGCGGCCCCAGGCACAGGCCAGGGGGCTGCAGTTCTCGGTCGAGACGCTGGGCACCATGCCGCGCTGGGTGCGGGCCGACGCCAAGCGGCTGCGCCAGATCCTGATCAACCTGCTGTCCAACGCCGTGCGCTTCACCCAACGCGGCGAGGTGCGGCTGCGCATGGACTTCAGGCCCCATGTCTCGCGCATCGAGGTCATCGATACCGGCATCGGGATCGAACCGCAGGACATGGAGCGCATCTTCGTGCCTTTCGAGCGCGGCAGCGCGGGGCGGCGCGTCAGCGAGGCGGGCACGGGCCTGGGGCTGACCATCACCCACCTGCTGACCGAGCTGATGGGCGGCCAGCTCACCCTGAGCAGCACGCCCGGCGAGGGCAGCTGCTTCACCGTGCGCCTGTACCTGCCCGAGATGGCGCCCGACGCGTCCTGGGTCCCTCCGGGTGCCGCCGCCACGCTGCACACCGTCATCGGCTATCTGCCGCCCCGGCGCACCCTGCTGGTGGTGGACGACCAGCCGCTGCAGCGCCAGCTGCTGGCCGGCCTGCTGCTGCCCCTGGGCTTCGAGATCCGCGAGGCCGCCAGCGGCCGCGAGTGCCTGGAGATCGTGGAGCAAAGCCCGCCCGACCTGGTGCTGCTGGACATCAGCATGGACGACCTGGACGGCTGGCAGACCGCCGCCCTGCTGCGCGCGCGCTGGGATGCGCAGCAACTGCCCGTGGTCTTCGTCTCGGCCAACCTGTTCGACAACGACCCGCCGCGCCTGGCCGATGCGCGCTGCCAGGGCTTTGTCGCCAAGCCCGTGACCGAGTCCGAGCTGCTGCAGGTGCTCGAGCGCGTGCTGCGGCTGGAATGGGTGCATGACAACCGCCCGCTGCTGCTGCCGGCGCCGCGTGCAGAGCAGGCAGAGGCCAAGGCAGAGGAGGCGCCGGCAGCCGCCCCCTTCCCGCCCGACCTGCGTGAAGACCTGGCCCGGCTGGCGCGCTCGGGCCAAGCCACCGCCCTGCGCGAGCGCCTGCGCCAGGCGCGCCAGCAGGCGCCCGCGCATGCCGCGCTGCTCGATGCGCTGCAGGCCTGCGCGAACCGCTTCGACTTCGATGCGCTGGCGCGCATGCTGCCGCGGCCCGAGCAAGAGGATGAAGAAGACGAAGAAAGAGAGGAGACCGATGAATGAGAACCCGCATAGGCCACAGATGACGACCGCCGACAGCAGCAGCCACCCCAGCCACCCCCCTCACAACGCCCACGTCATCCTCGTGGTGGACGACGCGCTGGACAGCCTGCGCATGCTGTGCGACGCGCTGGCCGCCGAAGGCTACGTGGTGCTCGCCGCCCGCGACGCCGACGAGGCCCTGCAGCGCTTCGCCCTCACCGTGCCCGACGGCGTGCTGCTGGACGCCGTCATGCCCGGCATGGACGGCTTCACGCTGTGCCGCACGCTCAAGGCCACGCCGGCCTGGGCCCATGTGCCCGTGGTGTTCATGACCGGCCTGTCGGACACGGACCAGATCATCCGCGGCTTTGCCAGCGGTGGCGTGGACTACGTGGTCAAGCCGCTGCGCATCCCCGAGGTGCTGGTGCGCCTGGCCACCCATGTGCGCAATGCCCGCGCCACGCGCCAGGCGCAGGAGGCCGTGGACGTGGCGGGGCTGGGCGTGGTGGTGCTCGACGGCCAGGGCCGCGTGGCCTGGCGCTCGCCCCAGGCATCGCGCTGGCTGGAGGAGGCCTTTGCGGACCAGCCCTTCCCGCTGGAGGCGGCCGGGGACTGGCTGGCCGGCGCACGCCAGCCGGATCAGCCCGGCCAGGCGGATCAGGAGGGCCAGCCCGCCCCCCAGGATCTGGCGCTGGCCCTGGCCGATGGCCGCCAGCTGCTGGCGCGCCACATGGGCGCCAGCGGCCTGGGGGAGTCGATGGTGCTGCTCAGCCACGAGGCGCCGCAGACGCCGGCCGCGCGCCGGCTGCAGCAGGTGGCGCTCACCCCGCGCGAGACCGAGGTGCTGTCATGGCTGAGCAAGGGGAAGACCAACCGCGACATCGCCGACATCCTGGGCATGAGCCCGCGCACGGTGAACAAGCACCTGGAGCACATCTTCGAGAAACTCGGCGTGGAGACCCGCACGGCCGCCGCCGCCGTGGCCGGTCAGTTGCTGCAGGCCGGCTCGCCCTGAGCACGCGGGGCCACCGCAGCGGACGCCGAGGCCGAGGCCGGCAGGCCGAACACATGGTCGAAGCACCAGTTGAAGACATAGGTGTAGACCAGGAAGAAGACCAGCAGGCCGGCCTCCATCACCGTGGCCTCCCACAGCGTGACGCCGAACCACCAGGCCATCAGCGGGATCAGCACCATGGCCAGCCCGCCCTCGAAGCCCAGGGCGTGCACCACGCGGCGCATCACCGAGCGGCCCTTGACGCTCTGGCGCGCCTCCCATTGCTCGAACAGGTGGTTGAAGGTCAGGTTCCAGACGATGGCCAGCGTGGAGGCGGCAATCGCCATGCCGCCCGAATGCCCGGCGCTCTGGCCGATGGCCATGAACAGCAGGCTGGAGGCCGCGATGGCGATCAGTTCATACAGGGTCACGAAGACCACTTTGCGCTTGGGCCCCTGGAGGCCCTTTTTGTGTGTCTGCAAGGTCATAGGGGGCGCAGTTTATTTGTCCGGAATTGAACGTTAAAGTCAGATTCTTTCAATAAAACTGACAGGTTCCCGCCATGTCCTTCCCCGCTGACCAGGTGCCGCTGTTCCTTGCCGTGCTGGACCACGGCTCCTTTTCTGCCGCCGCACGCCGGCTGGGGCGGGTGCCCTCGGCCGTGAGCATGGCCATCGCCCAGCTGGAGGCAGAGCTGGACCTGCAGCTGTTCGACCGCAGCGGCCGCGAGCCCCGGCCCACGGCGGCGGCGCGCGCACTGGAGCCCCAGGCCCGGCTGCTGGCCGCCCAGCTGCAGCAGCTCAACCACCAGGCGCTGGCCCTGCACCAGGGACTGGAGGAGCGGCTGACCCTGGTGATCGCGCCCGAGCTGCTGTCCACGGCCTGGGCCGCGCCGCTGCAGCCGCTGGTCGAGGAATTCCCGGGGCTGGAGGTGGAGGTGCTGGTGGCCGCCCAGGTCGATGCGCTCAAGGAACTGCATTCGGGCCGCGCGCATCTGGCCCTGGTCTTCGAGCGCCCGGCCATCGACGGCCGCGAGGATTTCCAGGAGATGGGCCAGGAAACCATGGTCGCCGTGATGGCGGCCAGGCACCCGCTGGCCCGGCAACTGGGCGTGGATGGGCAGCAGCATCTGGACGTGGGCCAGCTGGCCGGCGCGCGCCAGATCCTGCTGGCCAGCCGCGACCTGGCCCACACCGATCCGCGCTTCGTGTTCTCGCACCAGCTGTGGCGCACGGACAGCCATCTGGCAGCCCTGTCGCTGGTCTCGGCCGGCCTGGGCTGGGGGTGGCTGCCCTTCAGCGTCGCCGAGCCCCTGCTGCAAACGGGCGCGCTGCTGCGCATTCCGCTGTGCAACATCAGCAACGGCACCCAGCTGTTCGTCGACTGGGTGTGGTCCAAGGAGCGCCCGCTGGGGCTGGCGGCGCGGCGGTTCGTGGAGCAGTTGCAGGTGCCGGTGCGGCTGGAGCCCAGGTGAGGCCTGCGGCTTGCGACCTGCAGGCAAGCCCTGCGCCTACACGCGGGAAACCGGCCGGTGCTTGCCGCCTGCAGGCAGGCCTGGGATAGTTGCGCAAGCGTCCGGCCGCCTCCTTCTTCTTCTGGCTGGACATGGACCATCGAGAGGAACCCATGTTTCAAGATCACTTTGGGGGCAAGGCCCTTGTTGCACTGGTACTGGGTGCGGGACTGGCAGGCTGCGGCGGCGGGGGCGGCGGCTCCACGCCGGGCGACTCCATCACGACACAGCTGAGCCCCGCCTGCACGGGCACCTCGTGCGGCGCGACCGACGCCACCACCTATTCCGGCCAGGGCGTCGGCGTCTGGAGCTACACCAACGCCACCGCCGCAGAGCAGCCCGTTGCCGTGGGCCTGCGCAATCTGGGCACCCGGCCCGTGACGCTGATCTATACCAACACCGGCGATGCCGCCGTGGCCCTGCCGCCCATCACGCTCACGCCGCCAGCCGCAGCGGCGCAGGGCATTGCGGCGCAACAGTCGCTGAGCGCTGCGCAGCTGGTCAACCAGATCCCCCAGCGCGTACGTGACTTCAAGCCGAGCCTGCCCGCCCCGGTTGCAGGGCAGAGCGTGCAGCCCTCGCGCGCTGTGTCGGCGGCCGTGCTGCCCGTGGGCAGCCAGCGCAGCTGGTTCGTCAACACGGAAAGCCCCACGGTCGAGACGCGCAGCGCCACGCTGCGGCGCCAGACCACGGCGCCCACGCCCACGGGCACCCGCACCATCAACCTGTGGCTGGAAGACAGCGAGTACGGCGGCGCCAAGGTCAGCGACGCCCTGCTGGACACCGTGATACAGCGCTTTTCCAGCGGGCCGGATTCCGTGCACGCCCTGGTCACGGGGCTGGCAGGCCAGCCCTGGGGGCCCCAGGCCCACAGCGAGCTGATCGCGGCCGACCAGCCGATCGACATCGTGTTCGTGAACTTCACGCCCGACAGCCAGCCCTACGGCCTGCTGGGCTACTTCTGGGCCGTGAACAACTTCAAGCGCACGGCCGGCAACTCGCAGTTCCAGTACAGCAACGAATCGCTGTCGTTCTACATGGACACCGAAACGCTGTACCTGGGCGGCGCCAACGGGCTGACCACGCAGATCAGCACGCTGTCGCACGAGTTCATCCACATGATCAACTTCTACCAGCGCGGCGCGCTCAAGGGCTCGGACTACATGTTCGACACCTTCCTTGAAGAGATGTCGGCCCTGATGTCCGAGGACATCCTGGCCGAAAGACTCACACCCGGCACCAATCCCATGCGTGACGGCCGCATTACCGGCTGGATGTCCAAGCCCGGCTTCAACTGCGACCTGGCCAGCTGGGCCTCGGATGTCAACGCCACCTGCTTCGGCTACAACGTCACGGGCAGCCTGGGCGCCTATCTGCTGCGCCAGCACGGCGTGGGCTTCTACCAGCAGATGCTGAGGAACACCTCCTCGCCCGACTCGCTGCAGGTGCTCGGCAACGCCATTGCACAGGCCGGTGGCCCCTCGTTGCCCGTCACGCTGCAGCGATGGGGTGCCAACATCGCCCTGCTGCCTTCCAGCGGCCCGACCGGCTACGGCTGGCCCGCACGCACGGACCAGGGCTTCACCCTGGTGGGCATCGACGGCCAGCGTTATGCGGCGGCACGCCGCCTGCCCGCCACCGTGCCCGCCCAGCTCGCGGCGCGCGGCCACTTCCCCTTCGTACGCCAGCCGGACGCCCAGGGCCTGTACCAGGAGCAATTGCGCGTTCCCGCCGGCACCACCCTCACCGCCATCGTGCAATGACCGCCATGACCCAGACATCCCATACCGCAGTCGCCCGGGCCCTGCCCCTGCTGCTGGCCGGCAGCCTGTCGCTGCTGGCCACGGCCTGCGCCGCGCCACCTCCACCTCCTGCAACCGCACCGGCGCCCGCTTCGGCATCGGCCGCGCCCGCCGCGCCGGATGCCGGCCAGCCCCTGACCCTGCAAGGCCGTCTGGTGCTGCGTGGCAATGCGCCCCATGAGCAGCCCGTGCTGCAGACCGCCTCCGGCGAGACCTGGCAGCTCAAGGGCCTGAGCGCCGAGCAGGTCACGCAGTGGCAGCGGCAGAACGTGGAGGTCCGGGGCCAGCCCGGCCCCAGGCCCGCCGCTGGCGCCGCGCCTTCGATGGCGCAGCCGCAACTGCAGGTGCAATCCATTCGCGCCCAGCCCTGACCTTCTCCGCTCACCCACCGCTCAAGCCATGGACGCCTTCAACCCTTTCTCCAGCCGCGATGCGGCCGTGCAAAAGCTCTGGGAGCAGTGGCAGCCGCGCTCCGCCAAGTCCGACAAGGACAAGCCGATTGCCCTGGCCGACTTCGACCCGGGCGCCAAGCCCTTTTCCAACGGCAACGGCAAGACCGAGGACAAGGCCGCCGTCGAGGCCCTGGCCGAAGAGATCGACGCGCTGCAGAACCTGCTGTACGCCGACCGCCGCTACAAGCTGCTGGTCGTGCTGCAGGGCACGGACACGGCGGGCAAGGACGGCACCATCCGTGGCGTCTTCGGCCGCACCAGCGCCCTGGGCATGAACGCCGTGGGCTGGAAGGCGCCAACCGATGCGGAGCGCGCGCACGACTACCTGTGGCGCATCCACCAGCGCGTGCCGGGCGCAGGCGAGATCACGGTCTTCAACCGCAGCCACTATGAGGATGTGCTGGTGCCCGTGGTCAACGGCTGGATCACGCCCGAGCAGCAGCGCCAGCGCTTTGCCCACATCAACGACTTCGAGCGCATGCTCAGCGAGACGGGCACCGTGGTCGTCAAGTTCCTGCTGCACATCAGCGCCGACGAGCAGCGCGCGCGCCTGCAGGAGCGCCTGGACGACCCGGCCAAGCACTGGAAGTTCGACGAGAACGACATGAAGGTGCGCACGCAGTGGAAGGACTACCAGCAGGCCTACGGCCAGCTGCTGGGCGCCACGCACACGCCCTGGGCGCCCTGGACCATCGTGCCCGCGGATTCCAAGACGCATCGCAACCTCATGATCGCCACCTTGCTGCGCGAGGTGATGCGCAACCTGGACCTGCGCTTTCCGCCCGGCGATCCGGCCCTCAAGGACTACAAGATCACCTGATCACTCGATGGCCTGCCTGAAGCCTCACAGCTGCAGGCGGGCCTCGGCAATGCCGTCCAGCTCGGCCACCACCAGGTCACCGGCCTGGGCAAAGGCCAGGCCATTCCACGTGCCCGTAGTCACCACCGTGCCTGCGGGCACGCTGCCATAGCGGCGCACCAGTTCCTGCAGCCAGCCGGCCAGCAGCCACAGCGGATCGCCCAGCGAATGCGTTCCGGTGAACGCCTGCAGAGGCGCCGCGCCCACGCGCAGCCGGCAGACCTGGGCTGACCAGTCCCGCGGCGACTCGCGCGGCAGCAGCCGCGAAGCGTCCTGCCAAGGTCCCAGCACCAGGGCGCCATGGCACAGGCCGTCGGCGGCCAGCAGCAGCGGCGGCGCCTTCAGGTGCTGGCGCCAGCGCGTATCCACCACCTCGATGGCGGCGGTGATGCCGTCGATCAGCTCCAGGCCCTCGCCGGGCTGCAGGGCGGCGGCCATCGCGGCCGTGACATCGCGGCCCAGACGCAGAGCGATCTCGGCTTCGATGCCGCGCAGGTGCAGCGGCGCGCCGCCAGCGACCGAGGGGCTGGCCCAGACGCCTTCTTCGGGCAGCGGCGCATGGGTGAGCGGGGCATCGCGGCGCGGCGCGCCAGACTTCCAGTAGCCCGGAACGCGGCCCGGTCCCTGCGGGCTGCCGGCCACGCGCCAGCCCAGGGCGGGCGCCATGGCGGCCTGCACGGCCTGTGCATCTGCGGGCGTGCGCACCACGTCGGCCCAATCGTCGGCGTCCAGCAATTCGCCGCTGTGGCGTGCCTGGAGCAGCGCATGGGCCAAGGCTGTGGGAGTGCGGGGCGTATTCGTCATGGAGCGGCTTTCCTGGAGTGCATCGGTGGGTCTCAAGCGGCCCCGATTGTCCGCTGGACAAGGCGCTCCCAGGGTTATGCATTAAATGCATAAGGCTCTCGCTCATAAGGCGTTGGACAGCGCATAGCCCCGGGAATAAGCTCAAAACCCTCAGACAACTCTTGTGTGGAACCACCATGCAGCAACCCGCTTCGGCCGGCGTTACCAACCACGCCATCCCTTCCTACCTGCAGGCCGATCACCTCGGCCCCTGGGGCAACTACCTGCAGCAGGTCGATCGCGTCACGCCCTACCTGGGCCATCTCGCCCGCTGGGTCGAAACCCTCAAGCGCCCCAAGCGCATCCTGATCGTCGATGTGCCGATCGAGCTGGACAACGGCACCATCGCCCACTACGAAGGCTACCGCGTGCAGCACAACCTGAGCCGCGGTCCCGGCAAGGGCGGCGTGCGTTTCCACCAGGACGTGACCCTGTCCGAAGTCATGGCCCTGTCGGCCTGGATGTCGGTCAAGAACGCGGCCGTCAACGTGCCCTACGGTGGCGCCAAGGGCGGCATCCGTGTCGATCCCAAGACGCTGTCGCGCGGTGAGCTGGAGCGCCTGACGCGCCGCTACACCAGCGAGATCGGCCTGCTGATCGGCCCCTCCAAGGACATCCCCGCGCCTGACGTCAACACCAATGGCCAGATCATGGCCTGGATGATGGACACGTACTCCATGAACACCGGCGCCACCGCCACCGGCGTGGTCACGGGCAAGCCCGTGGACCTGGGCGGCTCGCTGGGCCGCGTCGAGGCCACCGGCCGCGGCGTGTTCACCGTGGGCGTGGAAGCGGCCAAGCTGACCGGCCTGTCGGTCCAGGGCGCGCGCATCGCCGTGCAGGGCTTCGGCAACGTGGGCGGCACGGCGGGCAAGCTGTTCGCCGACGTGGGCGCCAAGGTCGTGGCCGTGCAGGACCACACCGGCACCATCCACAACGCCAATGGCCTGGACGTGCCGGCCCTGCTGGCCCACGTGGCCGCCAAGGGCGGCGTGGGCGGATTTGACGGCGCCGAGGCCATGGACGCTGCCGACTTCTGGAGCGTGGACTGCGACATCCTGATCCCTGCCGCACTGGAAGGCCAGATCACCAAGGACAACGCCGGCAAGATCAAGGCCAAGATGGTGATCGAGGGCGCCAACGGCCCCACCACCACCGAGGCCGACGACATCCTGACCGAAAAGGGCGTGCTGGTGCTGCCCGACGTGCTGGCCAATGCCGGCGGCGTGACGGTGAGCTACTTCGAATGGGTGCAGGACTTCTCCAGCTTCTTCTGGAGCGAGGACGAGATCAACGCCCGCCTGGTGCGCATCATGCAGGACGCCTTCGCGGCCATCTGGCAGGTGGCCCAGCAGCACGGCGTGACGCTGCGCACTGCCACCTTCATCGTGGCCTGCCAGCGCATCCTGCATGCGCGCGAAATGCGGGGACTGTATCCCTGATCACCCCCTGAGGCGCTGACGCGCCTTCCCCCTCTCTGCTTGCTTCGCAAGGGAGGGGGACGACACCCTCGCGGCGGGGCGGCCCTTGCTCGGTGTCCCTGACTTGGGCCGCGCCAGTTTCATGCGCTGTGCATTCTGCGAAAAAGAAAAGGCGCTTCGGCGCCTTTTTTCTTGTGGTCGCCTTTTCGGCAACGGGTTAGCACGCGTTCCAGTGGGCCTAAGCGCGGGTTTCCGAATGGCGAAGCGGATCTCCAGTCAAACCCTGGTGCCCTGGGGCCCAGGGTTTTCTATCGTTGCGGGCAGTGAACTGGAGACTGCCCATGACCGTCCGACGCAGCCTGCTGGCCTTGCTGGCCGCTTTGCCTTTTTTCTCCCTGGCTCCTGCCGCCGCGCTGGCGGCGGCCTGGCCTGAACGCCCCATCACCATCGTGGTGCCGGCTGCCGCAGGCGGCACCACGGACATTGCCGCGCGCGTGCTGGCCGAGAAGATGGGAAAGGACCTGGGCACCTCGGTGGTGGTGGAGAACAAGGGCGGGGGCGGCGGCAGCATCGGCACGGCCCAGGTGGCGCGCGCCAGGCCCGATGGCTACACGCTGCTCATGGGCAACATCGGCCCGGTGGCCATCAATTTCAGCCTGTACAAGCAGCTCAGCTACAAGGAAAGCGATCTGCGCGGCATCACCAATGTGATCTCCGTGCCCAACATCCTCGTGGTCCATGCCGATTCGCCCGTGCGCAACGTGCGCGAGCTGGTGGAGCTGGCCAGGACCCGGCGCCTGAACGTGTCCACCTCGGGCGTGGGCCAGTCGCCGCACATGTCCTCTGAGATGTTCCGCCAGAAGGCCGGCATCGAGGTCACGCTCGTGCCCTTTCCCGGTGCCGCGCCTGCGGTCACGGCGCTGCTGGGCCAGCAGGTGGACTACATGATCGACAACCTGCCCAGCTCCATGCCGCACATCAGGAGCGGCAAGTTCCGCGCGCTGGCCATCACCAGCGCCACGCGCTCGGCCCAGTTGCCCGAGGTGCCCACCATGACCGAGGCCGGCGTGCCCATGCAGGTCACGGCCTGGTTCGGCCTGCTGGCCCCTGCCGGCACGCCCGATGCCGTGGTCGAGCGCATCCAGCAGTCGGCCCGGCGCGCCATGCAGACGGCCGAAGTGCGCCAGCGCTTTGCCGACCTGGGTGGCGTGCCCGGTGGCGAGACACCGGCCGAGTACGACGCCTTCATCGCCCAGGAACGCAAGAGCTGGGCCCAGATCGTCAAGGCCGCAGGCCTGTCGCTGGAATAGTGGTCCCCTCCCGCCCCTCCCATGCAAGAAGACATCGCCTCCCTGCTGCGCCAGCCCTTTGGCTCGCTGCCCGAACTCGTCGCGCTGCAGGCCAGCCAGCGCCCCAGCCACACCGCCCTGGCCATGGACGGCCGCAGCCTCGACTACGCCGCGCTGC
Organism: Delftia sp. RIT313; assembly: GCF_000632165.1. NCBI lineage: Bacteria > Pseudomonadati > Pseudomonadota > Betaproteobacteria > Burkholderiales > Comamonadaceae > Delftia > Delftia sp. RIT313. The sequence continues at coordinate 97,479 of NZ_JFYT01000057.1, forward strand.
GCCTGGGCATGGACCGCGTGGCCCTGCGCCTGCAACGCCATGGCCTGGGCCCCGGCGACGTGGTGGCCATTTGCGCGGGCAGCTCGCCCGAGTACGTGCTGGCCTTCCTGGGCGCGCTGCGCGCGGGCGTGGCCGTGGCGCCGCTGGCCCCGTCGGCCACGGCCGGCCACCTGAGCGCCATGCTGGACAACTGCGGCGCCCGGCTGGTGCTGCGCGACGCGGACACCGCAGCGCAATGGCCGCTGCAGGCCGGACAGGATCTGCAATGCGTGGCCCTGGACGGCGCTGTCGAAGCCGGCATGCCGTGGGCGCAATGGCTGGCTGCGGACGAAACGGACCATGGCACGGCACCCACGCCCATCCAGCCCCAGCCCGACTGGCCCTTCAACGTCATCTACTCCTCGGGCACCACGGGCGTGCCCAAGGGCATCGTCCAGTCCTGGGCCATGCGCTGGGCCCATGTGCAGCGTGCCATCCACAACGGCTACGGGCCCGATGCCGTCTCGCTGTGCGCCACGCCGCTGTACTCCAACACCACCCTGGTCGCGGCCCTGCCCACCCTGGGGCTGGGCGGCACCCTGGTGCTGATGCGCAAGTTCGACGCGGCGCACTACCTGGAGCTGGCCGAGCGCCACCGTGCCACCCACACCATGCTCGTGCCCGTGCAGTACCAGCGGCTGATGCAGTGCCCGGGGTTCGACGGCGCCGACCTGAGCCGCCTGCGGCACAAGTTCTGCACCAGCGCGCCGTTCCATCCCGCGCTCAAGGCCGAGGTGCTGAGCCGCTGGCCCGGACGGCTCATCGAGTACTACGGCATGACCGAAGGCGGCGTGCGCTGCGAGCTGCACTGCCATGACTTCCCCGACAAGCTGCACACCGTGGGCAGGCCAGGGCCGGGCGCCGACATCCGCTTCATCGATGAGCAGGGCCGCGAACTGCCGCCCGGCGAGCAGGGCGAGATCGTGGGCCGCTCGGCCGGAATGATGAGCGGCTACCACCGCCTGCCCGACAAGACGCAGGAGGCCGAATGGTTCGATGCCCAGGGCCTGCGCTTCATCCGCAGCGGCGACGTGGGCCGCCTGGACGAGGACGGCTTCATCGTGCTGGGCGACCGCAAGAAGGACATGATCATCACGGGCGGCTTCAACGTCTACCCGAGCGACATCGAGTCCGTGCTGCTGCAGCACCCGCAGGTGGCCGAATGCGCGGTGATCGGCGTGCCCTCCGATGCTTGGGGCGAGACCCCCGTGGCCTACGCCGTGGCGCGCCCCGATGCCACGCCCTCGGCCGCCGAGCTGCGCGAATGGCTCAACGCCCGCGTGGGCAAGACCCAGCGCGTGGCCGAGCTGCGGCTGGCCGCCAGCCTGCCGCGCAGCGAGATCGGCAAAGTGCTCAAGCGCGCGCTGCGCGAGCAGTACCAGGCCGGCGCCCTGTCCTCTTCATGAAACGGAGTCCCCCCATGCCCATGCCCATGCACCCACTCCCGCGCCGCCGCCTGCTGTCCTGCCTGGCCCTGGCGACCTTCGCCCTGCTGGCCCCGGCCGCCCCTCTCGCCCATGCTGCCGAGGCCTGGCCTGCCAAGCCCATCCAGCTGGTCATTCCTTATCCACCCGGCGGCAGTGCCGACCTGCTGGGCCGCCCTCTGGCCGTGCAACTGCAGCAGCAGCTGGGCCAGCCCGTGGTGCTGGAGTACAAGCCCGGCGCAGGCGGCACGCTGGCCTCGCAATACGTGGCGCGCGCCAGGCCCGATGGCTACACCGTGCTCATGGTGCTGGCTGCCCATGCCATCAACGACAGCCTCTATCCCAAGCTGCCCTACGACACCCGCCGCGACTTCGCGCCCGTGTCTTTGGTGGCCAACCTGCCCATGGTGGTTGCGGCCAGCAGCAAGCTGCCGGCAAAGAACATCCAGGAACTCATCCAGGCCGCCAAGGCCAACCCCGGCAAGCTCACCTTCGGCTCGGCAGGCAACGGCAACACGGGGCATCTTGCGGCCGAGTACTTCGGCTCCGTGGCAGGCGTGCGCATGACCCATGTGCCCTACAAGGGCAGCGCGGGCGTGGTCAACGCCATGCTGGCCGGCGACATCGACCTGACCTTCGACAGCATCTCCACCTCCATGCCCCACATCCGCAGCGGGCGCATGCACGCGCTGGCCGTCACCAGCCCGCAGCGCTCGGCGCTGGCGTCCGAGGTGGCCACCATCCAGGAGCAGGGCATCGCAGGCTTCGACGTGACCGGCTGGTACGCCGTCATCGCGCCGGCCGGCACGCCCGCCGAAGCCACCCAGCGCCTGAGCCGCGAGATCGCCACCGCCCTGCGCCAGCCCGCACTGCAGGCCCAGCTGGCCGCCGGCGGCTACGAGCCCGTGGGCTCCACGCCCGAGGCGCTGCAGGCGCATATCGACAAGGAAATCACGCGCTGGGCCACTGTCGTCAAATCGACAGGTGCACGGGTGGATTGAAAGTCACCCCCTGAGCGGCTGCGCCGCTTCCCCCTCTCTCGCTTCGCGGGAGGGGGACGGCACCCTCGGTGCGGGACGGCCCTTCCTCGGTGCCCCGGAGTCGGTACACGCCAGTCTCGAGCGCCGCGCCCAATGCGATGATCATGTCCATGAACACACCCATCAAAGACCACCCGGCCAACCCCTTCGAAGGCGAGGCGCCCGGCATCCTCTTCGGCCTGCCCATGCCCATGGCCCGCGCCATGAAGCTCAGCGGTGAACGCATCGGCGAGGACCGCGCCCAGATCCGCATGGGCTTTCAACCGGATCAGGCCAACAGCCGCGGCGACGTGCACGGCGGCGCCATCGCCTCGCTGCTGGACTGCGCCCTGGCCTCGGCCTGCCGCTCGCACGACCCCACGGCCTTCGGCGTGGCCACCATCGATCTCACGCTGCACTACGTCTCGGCCGGCAGCGGCGATCTCATCGCCACCGCCCACTGCGAGCGGCGCGGCCGCTCCATCAGCTTCGCGCGCGGCGAAGTGCGCTCCGAGGACGGCACCCTGGTGGCCCTGGCCACGGGGACGTTCAAGCTGATGGCGCGTGGCGGGGCTCAGGCCTGAGTGATCACCTCTTTCGCTGGCGCACGGCACGCCCCCAGGAAATACCGCCTCATCTGAAGCGGTATTTTTTTGAAGACACTTATTGTTACCTCCCTGACAAAGACGCGAAAGACTCCACCATTCCCCAAGAGCAATCTTGCCGTATGACTGCATTCCGGCAGGCTCGTACATGCCCAAATGACTGGCAATTCACTCAAACAGGAATGATGGCTATTGCCCAGACATGCCTGGCCAGTCAATAATTGCCCTTCGACCCGGAGCTTCCAGCCAGAATACAACTGCCAGTGCATGTTGATTGAGCCAAGAACTCTCGCACTCAAATCATCGATTCACCATGAAAGGCAGAGATGGCAATGTACGGATTCTTGAGGGTTCACACAGACAGCAGAAAATCACCAGCCTTTGGCAATACGGTGCCGTTCTGTTTTTGGAAGTATCTTTCCAGCCCTATTTTCATTATTTTTACTTTGATACTGGGTGTCTTTCCCCATGCCAACGCTGAGACCCGGCTTGCCCGACCAGTTCCAGACTCCCAGCGGCTGATCATCGAGAACAACAATTTATCGGCGGATACGTTCTTTACTGCATATATGAGCAAAAACCTCATGGAAAGAAGATATGCGGAGATGTATCTGCTCGGTGTTCTGGATGCCACGGAAGGTCGGGTCTGGTGCGATTACCAGCATTTCAAGACCATCACTCTGGCAGAAGTACTTCACAGCGGATTGAGCAAATTGGATCTCAAACAGCGTGAGTCACGGGCTGCCCATGTCATCAGCGACATTCTTGAAAAAGAGTTTCCTTGCAAAGGCGGGAAGAAATGAAACCGTCCTACGCAACGCTCAAATCTCATCACTATTCGGCCAACGAGCTGAACTCCAGCCATGTGTCTCGCACAGCACTCTATGAGGAGCTTGGATACAACGATGCAGCATTGATTCGGCAAAACGCCGGTTATCAGAACACCTGCGCAACCAGATTGAGCCTGGCCCTGATCAAGTCAGGCGTCATCATCAACGGGCGATTGAAGATAAAAACCGGGAAATACAAAGGCCGGACGTTCGAGCCCGGCGCAAAACTACTCGCTGATCAGCTTGCCAAGCCCCATATACTTGGCAAGCCTCAGATATTTAGCGCTGCCGATGCACATACCAAATTATCCGGCAAGAAAGGGGTAATCTTCTTCTGGAAGATTGCAGGCTACAACGGAGGCCATATTGATGTGATTGAATCCCAAAATAGCACTCAGGTGTGTAACTCCGCATGCTATTTCGATTCAAAAGAAATATGGTTCTGGCCTTTGGACTGATCCGGGGCACTCCATCACCCTTCTCGACGCCCGCAAACCGCTAGCCGCCATCTCGGCCTCGGGCGACTCCATGGCAGCCACAGGCCAGCAGCACTACTTTCGTCTGGCGCCTGAAGCCAGCCAGACCCCCGCGCAGCACTACTACCTGCCGCTGGGCATGGACGTGCAGCCCGACTGCTCCCCACCTGCCCAATAGCGCGCGCCGGGTCTTGCCCCCAGATCGCGGCGCGCACAAGGAAAGCGCATGCCGCGCTTTCCTTTTCACTCAAGCGGTCAGAGCCGCTTTTCCTTGGCCTCGATCAGCTTTTGCATCAGTTCGCAGACCTGCCTGGCCTGCTCCTGGGTGATGTCGATGTTCTCGATCACCGAGCGCTTGAACTGGATGCCGTTGACTGCGCCGCTGTTCTCGATGAAGCCCAGCGTCAGGGTGCGGTTCAGGAAGTAGATGACGGCGGCGATGCCCCAGCCGATCAGCATGACCACCAGGCCTGCAAAGAAGCTCTGGGCCATCATGGACCCGCCCATGAACAGCGACAGGGCACCGATGCCCAGCGCCGTCTTCCAGGGCTTGTGATAGCCGTAGTAGGTGGAGCAGATGCCCTGCAGGGGGATCAGGCGCGACTGGGTGCCCGACAGCGAGGCGCTGCTGAACTCCAGGCGCTCGCTGCCCACGCGGATGGTGGTGGTGGGATCGATGTTGACCTTGGACAGGATCCAGGCGACCAGGCCGCCTTCGCGGCCTGTGATGGCAATGTGGTTGCCCTTGTCGTCTATGGGTTGCTCGCTGGCCTTCCAGGCCTTGATGACCAATGCACTCACGGTAATACCCTCTCTTGAATGTTTGAGAAACCACGGGCTGTCCCGTCATGGCATTGCACCACCGGGGCCGCCTGAGGAGGGGCGATTACAGCACAGGGCATGAGTGCAGCCTTGGGCAACCAGGGCCGCTGTGCGCCATCAACCGGGTTGCACCCCCGCCGACTGCAGCAGCCGCCCCCAGACCGGAGCCTCTTGCGCCCAGGCCTTGCCGAAGCGCTGAGGGCTGTCGTCATCAACAGGGACGAAACCGGCCGCGATGATGCGGGCCGTGCCTTCGCGGCTGGCCACGGCGCGGTTGGAGATCTCGCCCCATTGCCGCGTGAGGTCGGCCGGCAGGCCCTTGGGGCCGGCGATGGCCAGCCAGCCGGACAGTTCCATGGCCTCGTGGCGGTAGCCGGCCTCGGCAAAGGTGGGCACCTCGGGCAGCAGGGGCACGCGGCGCGTGCCGGTGACGGCCAGGGCGCGCAGCTTGCCTGCATCGATGTGGGGCTTGAGCGTGAGCAGGCTGCCCATGCCGATGGGGATGCGCCCGCCCAGCATGTCCTGCACCATCAGCGCCTCGCCCCGGTAGGCGGCATGCGCCATGCCTGCACCGGCCATGTCGCTGAGCACGGCGCAGGCCAGGTGGCCGTGCGAGCCTATGCCGTAGGAGCCATACGAGAGCTTGCCCGCGTTGGCCTGGGCCCAGGCCATGAATTCGCGCAGGTTGGAGGCGGGCACGTCGGCCGTGACCACCAGGGCGATGGGCGCCATGCACACGCGCGACAGGGGCGTGAGGTCGGTCAGCGGGTCGTAGGCGGTCTTCTTGTAGAGGTATTTGTTGGTGAGCATGGTGGAGGTGGTGCCCAGCAGCAGGGTGAGCCCGTCCGGCGCGGAGCGGACCACCATTTCGCCGCCGATCAGTCCAGCCGCACCGGGCTTGTTGTCCACCACCACGGTCTGGCCCAGCTGCTGGGCCATGCGCTCGCCCAGGATGCGCGCAATCACGTCGGTGGCGCCGCCCGCCGCAAAGGGCACGACGATGCGCACGGGCCGTGTGGCAAAGCCGGCCTGCGCCAGCACGCTGGCTGGCACCGCCGCCACGGCGCCGGCCGCCAGGGCCAGCGCCTGGCGCCGATTCAATCGGTTGTTAAGTCGGTTGTTCAGTCGGTCATTCAATTGGCCGTTGAATCCGCTGTTCGATGCCGTCCCCGAGATCACTGCCATCACACGCTCCTTTGCCTGGGTGCCCCCATGGGTGGAGACACCGGATCAAGAAACCGCCGTCTCGAAATCAATCGAGTTGGCCAAGCGTATTCGAGGCAGATGGATTCACCATCAGGGAAATCATTGGACTTTCTACACCAGAATCAGAAAACTCTGAGTGCAAAACGGCCTTTCAGTCTCATTTTCATCAAGATCGTGCTGCAGATCTCTGTTGCGCCCAGGCATGGCGCAGCAGCACCTGTTCGGCCTGCTTGAGCACGGGCGCATCGACCATGCGGCCGTCCAGCACGCAGACGCCGCCTCCGGCCTCGGCCAGGGCCTGGCGCAGGCGCTGCGCGTGGGCCACGGCCGCTACATCGGGGTCGAAGACGGCGTGCAGGGGCTGGACCTGGGCCGGGTGGATGCACAGCTTGCCGCCAAAGCCCATGCGCCGCGCGCGTGCCGCGTCCTGGGCCAGCCGCTCGGGGTTGCGCGTGTCCACCGTCACGCCGTCCACGGCCGCGCCGATGCCGGCGCGGCGCGAGGCCAGGACCAGGGCCATGCGCATGGGCAGCAGCTCTTCCTCGCCCTGGTCGCAGGCCATGCCCGCATCGACCTGGAAGTCCAGGTGGCCGAAGGCCAGGCGCACCACCTGGGGCGCGGCAGCCAGGGCGTCGGCCGCGTCCAGGCCGGCCACGCTTTCGATGAGGGGCAGCACGGCCGCCCGTGCGCCCGCAGCCTGGGCCACCGCATGCAGGGTCTGGGCGCGCTCGGCCTTGGAGACCATGGCGCCGGCCACGCCCTGATCCACCAGCTGCGCCAGCGCGCGCAGGTCATCCGCATGCCAGGGCGTGCCTTCAGCGTTGATGCGCACCAGCAGGCGGGCACGGGCCGGGCCTTCCAGCGCACCCACGGCCTGGGCCAGCGCCTGGCGGGCGCCGTCCTTGTCGGCCGGGGCCACGGCATCCTCCCAGTCGGCGATGACCATGTCGGCGCCGCTGTCCAGGGCCTTGCCCAGGCGCTCGGGCCGCGTGGCGGGGACGAAGAGAAAGGAAGTGGCCTGTCGCGCCAGATCGTGCATGCGGATGTCCTTGGGAGAGCGGTTTATTCGGCCGAGACGCCTGCGGCCTTGATGACCTTGTCCCAGCGCGCCACCTCGGCCTGCAGGTGGGTGCGCAGGCCTTCGGGCGTGGCCTTGTCGGGCGTGACCAGGTCGGAGCTGAGTTCGGCGATGCGCTTTTTGACGTTCTCGTCCTTGATGGCCACGTTCAGCGCCTTGTTGATGGCCATGACCACCTCCTTGGGCGTGCCCTTGGGCGCGTACATGCCGTGCCAGACCTTGACGTCGAAGCCCTTGAGGCCCTGCTCGTCCAGCGTGGGGATGTCGGGCAGCGAGGACAGGCGCTTGGGCGTGGTCACGCCGAAGACCTTGGCGCGCTGGCCGTCCTTGATCACGGGCACGGTCTGCGTGGTCTGGTCGCACAGCAGGTCCACCTGGCCGCCCATGAGGTCGTTCATGGCCGGGCCTGCGCCCTTGTAGGGCACGGTGGTGAGCTTGACGCCCGCCTGGTGCATGAACAGCATGCCGCACAGCTGGGAGACGGCGCCGATGCCGGCATTGGCCAGCGAGACCTTCTCCTGGTTCTTCTTCACGTAGTCCAGCAGCTCGGCAAAGTTGTTGGCCGGGAAGTCCTTGCGCGACAGCAGGGTCATGGGCACGTCCAGCACCTGGCCGATGTACTCGAAGTCCTTGAGCGGGTCATAGGGCAGCTTCTTGTACAGCGCAGGCGCCGTGGCCATGCCCATGTGGTGGATGAGGATGGTGTAGCCGTCGGCCTTGGCCTTGGCCACGCGGTTGGGCGCAATGGTGCCGCCCGCACCCACGGTGTTCTCGACCAGCACGCTCTGGCCCAGCACCTGGCCCATGGGCACGGCCAGCAGGCGCGCCACCACATCGGTAGGGCCGCCAGCGCTGTAGGGCACGACGAGGACGACGGGCTTCTCAGGCCAGGCCGCGGCCAGGGCGCCGGTGGTCGTCCCGCCGGCGGCAAGGGCGCAGGCGGCGGCCGCTGCGTAAACGAGGCGGCGGCGGAAAGAAGTGGTGCGTTGCATGGTTTGTCTCCTGTGCACTTTGGTGGAAGCGGGAGGCGCTCTGTGGTGGCGCCTTTCCCATGGATTCGCCGGCCGGGGCCGGCGCGAAAACTCAGTCAAAAACTCAGTCAAGCAGGCGCTGCACGTGCGGCCAGTGCGCGATCTGCCACAGCCGCGCTACAGCGGCCTGGGCGGGGTCGTCCTGCAGGGCACCGCCATAGGCGATCAGTCGCAGCGCCTTGGCCGTGATCTCCTCGCGCGACAGCGTGTTGCCCGGATCGCCCTTGGGCTCTTCCACACGGCCGTGCAGCGTGCGGCCATCGGTGGTGAGCACGGTGACCTTGCCGATCCAGCGCTGCGGGTAGGCGGCATCGACCTCGGGGTCCAGCACCATGCCCACCTTCTCGCGCAGGGCCACCGTGGTGGCGGCCAGGTATTCGTTGTCGAACTCGTCCAGGCCCGCATGGCCGTGGCGCGCGGCCAGCGCCAGCACCGTGCCCATGGAGAACTTGCTCTGGTGCACCGTACCGGGATCGACCACTGGGCCCAGCACGTCGATGGCGCCCTGGTGCACGTGGCAGGTGACCTGCGCCAGGTCGGCGGGGGCCAGGCCGTGGTCCTGCATGACCTGCAGCAGCGCGTCGGCAGCCGGGTGCGTGTGGCGGCAGGAGGCATGCCATTTGAACGAGGTCTCGGCCGTGGCCCAGCGCGTGCCGATGCCGTCCGTGAGGCGCGTGGGATCGGCGTCCGTGGACATGCCTGCCGCCAGGCCCTGCGGCCCGGTGAAGATGTCCTGCGCACCGGTGAATCCGTCCCGGGCCAGGTAGGCCGACATCAGGCCCGCAGCGGCCGCATGCGCCGTGTGCAGTTGCTTGCTGTCGGCGCCCGTGCGCAGGAACTCCCACAGCCCTGCCGACTGCGTGCCGGCCGAGCCGAAGGCATGCTGCATCTGCGCGGGCGTGAGGCCCAGCAGCCGGCCCACGGCGGCCGCGGCGGCCAGGGTGCCGGCCGTGGCCGTGGTGTGGAAGATGCGGTAGTGGCTGCGGCCCAGGAACTCGCCCACGCGGATGCCGACCTCATAGCCGGCCACGCAGGCGGCCATGAGCTCGGCGCCGCTGGCACCGATGCTCTGGGCCACGGCCAGCGCGGGCGGGAAGACCACGGCGGCGGGGTGGAAGACCGAGCCGTTGTGCACATCGTCCTGCTCGGCCACATGCGAGGCCGCGGCATTGGCCAGGGCCGCCATCATGGGCGAGGTGGTGTCGGCACTGCCCAGGATCTCGCTAGGCCCCTGCGCCGGTCCCTGGGACAGCGCAAAGCGCGTGATGCTCTGCACGGGGCGCGCGCCCTGGCCTGCGAGCACGGAGCCGAACCAGTCCACCCAGAGGTCTTCGGCGCGCTGCTGAACGGCGGCGGGAACGTCGTCCCAGCGCAGCGAGGCAGCGAATTGGGCCAGCGGATGGATGCTCACTTGGGTGTCGTTTTTCATGGGTTGGGTCTCCGGCGCATTCTTGGGCATGCGCCCTGGTTTCAGGGGGCGGTTTTTCCCGGGGGCGGGCACAGGGCACTGATGCGCTCGGCGCTCCAGCCCAGCTCGGCCAGGATGGCGGCGCTGTGCTCGCCCACGGCGGGCACGGCCTCCATGCGGTAGTCGAAGGCGCTGTTGGCGCCGGGCGGCAGCAGGGCCTGCACCGGACCGGCCGGCGTGTCCACGCTGCACCAGCGCTGGCGTGCGGCCAGTTGGGGATGGGCCCACAGGCCGGCCATGTCGTTGACGCGCGCATTGGCGATGCCCGCCGCATCCAGCCGCTGCACCACCTGGGCGGCATCCAGCGCGTTGAACACGCCCAGGATCAGCGCACGCAGCTCCTCGCGGTTGGCGTTGCGGCGCGCGTTGCTGTCGAAGCGCGCATCCGTGGCCAGCGCGGGCTGCAGCAGCACCTGTTCGCAAAAGAGCTTCCACTCGCGTTCGTTTTGCAGGCCCAGCATCACCGTCCCCCCGTCACCGGCCTCGAAAGGCCCATAGGGATAGATGCTGGCGTGCGAGGCGCCGGTGCGCGGCGGCGGCGGCGCACCGTCGAAGGCGTAGTACATGGGATAACCCATCCACTCGCCCAGCGCCTCCAGCATGGACACGTCGATGTGGCTGCCCTCGCCCGTGCGCCCGCGCAGCAGCAAGGCCGACAGGATGTTGGTGTAGGCGTACATTCCGGCCGCGATGTCGGCCACCGAGATGCCGGCCTTGGACGGCACCTCGGGCGTGCCCGTGACCGAGAGAAAGCCCGCCTCGCTCTGGATCAGCAGGTCGTAGGCCTTCTTGTCGCGGTAGGGGCCGTCTGCGCCGTAGCCGCTGATGTCGCAGACGATGAGGCGCGGAAAGCGCTCGCGCAGCGCCGCATAGGACAGGCCCATGCGCGCGGCCGCGCCGGGCGCCAGGTTCTGCACCAGCACGTCGGCACCCTCCAGCAGCTGCAGCAGCGCCTGCATGGCCTCGTCCTGCTTGAGGTCCAGCGCCAGGCTCTGCTTGCTGCGGTTGATCCAGGTGAAGTGCGAGGACTGGCCCTGCACGCGCTGGTCATAGCCGCGCGCAAAGTCGCCGCTGCCGGGCCGCTCGACCTTGATCACGCGCGCGCCCAGGTCGGCCAGCTGGCGCGTGCAAAACGGTGCGGCCACCGCATGTTCCAGCGAGACGACGGTGGTGCCGTCCAGGGGCCTCAGGCGTTGCTGTGTCATGCGCAGTGCCTTCAGAAAGAACGCGGGAGACCGAGGATGTGCTCGGCCACGTAGGAGTAAATGAGATTGGTCGAGATCGGCGCCACCTGGTACAGGCGCGTCTCGCGGAACTTGCGCTCCACGTCGTATTCGCAGGCAAAGCCGAAGCCGCCGTGGAACTGGATGCAGGCATTGGCCGCCTCCCAGCTGGCCTTGGCCGCCAGGTACTTGGCCATGTTGGCCTGGGCGCCCATGGCCTGGTTGGCGTCGAACATCTCGCAGGCCTTCCAGCGCATGAGGTTGGCGGCCTCGACCTCGATGAAGGCATCGGCAATGGGGAACTGCACGCCCTGGTTCTGGCCGATGGGGCGGCCGAACACATTGCGGTCGCGCACGTAGTTGGTCACGCGGTCCAGGAACCAGTAGCCGTCGCCAATGCATTCGGCCGCAATCAGCGTGCGCTCGGCATTGAGGCCGTCGAGGATGTACTTGAAGCCCTTGCCTTCCTCGCCGATCAGGTTCTCCTCGGGGATTTCCAGGTTCTCGAAGAACAGCTCGTTGGTCTCGTGGTTGACCATGTTGGGGATGGGGCGCACGGTCAGGCCGCTCTTTTGCGCCTCGGCCAGGTCCACCATGAAGATGGACATGCCCTCGCTCTTTTTCTTCACCTCGGCCAGCGGCGTGGTGCGCGCCAGCAGGATCATCCAGTCGCTGTGCTGCACGCGGCTGATCCAGACCTTCTGGCCGTTGACCACGTAGCGGCCATCCTTCTTGACGGCGCTGGTCTTGATCTTGGTGGTGTCCGTGCCCGTGGTGGGCTCGGTCACGCCCATGGACTGCAGGCGCCATTCGCCCGAGGCGATGCGCGGCAGGTACTTCTCCTTTTGCGCCTGCGAGCCGTGGCGCAGCAGCGTGCCCATGTTGTACATCTGGCCATGGCAGGCGCCCGAGTTGCCGCCGCAGCGGTTGATCTCTTCCATGATCACGCTGGCCTCGGTCAGGCCCAGGCCCGAGCCGCCGTACTCCTGCGGGATCAGCGCGGCCAGCCAGCCGGCCTTGGTCAGCGCGTCCACGAAGGTCTCGGGATAGGCGCGCTGCTCGTCGATCTTGCGGAAATACTCGTCAGGGAACTCGGCGCACAGCGCACGGATGGCGTCGCGGATTTCGGGGAAATTGTTGGAAAGCGTGTGTTCGATCATGGTGGTCTCAAGGCTCGGTGTTCAGGGGTCTCAGGCCAGGGTGGCTTTTCCGGTCATGGTCAGCCAGCCTTCGTGGTCTTGCGCCCAGAGTTCAATGGTCTTGCCGTCCGCAGAAGGCTTGCCGTGCACGCTGAAGGCATGCAGGTCGAAGGTGGGGCGCACGGCCTTGAACTCGAAGGACAGCACCTGCGCCTGGGGCAGCTCGCGGCGCAGCAGGTCCAGCAGCAGGGTGGCGATCAGCGGGCCGTGCACGATCAGGCCCGGATAGCCTTCGACGCCCGTGACGTAGCGGCGGTCGTAGTGGATGCGGTGGCCGTTGAAGGTCAGGGCCGAGTAGCGGAACAGCAGCACGTCGTCGGGAACGATGGTGCGCGACCAGGCTTGCTGGCCGTCCAGCGGCGGCTTCTGGGGCGTGGGCGCGGGATCGCCGGGCTGGGCAGCGGCGCGGTAGACGATGTCGTGCTCCTCGGTCAGCGCCAGGCCCTGGTCGTTGCTGTAGGCATGCTCGACCAGCACGAACAGCAGCTCGCCCGAGCGGCCGCTCTTGTGGCTGACCGAGCCGATGGTGGAGCGGCGCTGCACCTTCTGGCCCACCTGCAGCGCGTTGCCTGCCTCCCAGCGCAGGCGCCCGCCGGCCCACATGCGGCGCGGCAGCGGCACGGGCGGCAGAAAGCCGCCACGGCGCGGATGGCCGTCGGGGCCGATCTCGCTTTGGCGTGCATGGGGCAGGAAGTACATCCAGTGCCACAGCGGCGGCAGCGCCGTGCCGTCGGCGGGCTCAGGGTCTTCCCGGTCCAGCGTGGCCGACAGCGCGGCCACGGGCGCGGCCGTGATGCTGTCTGCCAGGGTTTCGCTGCGGCCCTGCCAGGACTGAAGATGCGCCAGCGCGGCGGCGTCGAGGGTGTCGGTAGCTTGCTTGTCTGTCATGGCCGCCATGGTCGGTGCAAGCGCGGCGGCCCGCAATCCGCGTTTTCTTAAGCAAGCCTTTGGCCGCGCTGAAGGCTGGGCCGGCGCGGCCTGTCCGCCGCTGCTTTCATTCCCGCGAAGTCCGCCCTTGTGATTGGCGAATGGCGCGGTGCGGCGTTTGCCGGCATCCTTGGTCCCGACTTCTTTCCAACGAACACTGAACGGGGACGACAGGCCATGGCGCAGAAAATGATGCAGGACAAGGTAGTGGTGGTGACGGGTGCCGGCGGCGGCATCGGGCGCGACATGGCGCTGGCCATGGCGGCCGAGGGCGCCAAGGTGGTGGTCAACGACATCGGCACCTCCACCACGGGCGAGGGCACGGACGCCGGCCCGGCGCAGAAGGTGGTCGATGAGATCAAGGCCGCAGGCGGCCAGGCCGTGGCCAACACCGACAGCGTGGCCGAGGCCGCCAGCGCGGCCCGCATCGTGCAGTGCGCCGTGGACAGCTTCGGCCGCATCGACGGCGTGGTCAACAACGCCGGCATCCTGCGCGACCGGTTCTTCCACAAGATGAGCCTGGACGAGTGGGACGCCGTCATCAAGGTCCACCTGTACGGCAGCTACTACATGAGCCGCGCGGCCGCCAACCATTTCAAGGAGCAGGAAAGCGGCGCCTTCGTGCACATGACCTCGACCTCGGGCCTGATCGGCAACCTGGGCCAGGCCAACTACAGCGCCGCCAAGCTGGGGCTGACGGCCCTGTCCAAGTCCATTGCGCTGGACATGCAGAAGTTCAACGTGCGCTCCAACTGCATCGCGCCGTTCGCCTGGAGCCGCATGATCGGCTCCATCCCCACCGACACGCCCGAGCAGCAGGCGCGCGTGGCCAAGATCCAGCAGATGACGCCCAACAAGATCGCCCCGCTGGCCGTCTACCTGCTGTCCGACGCGGCCCGCGACGTGAACGCCCAGGTCTTTGCCGTGCGCAACAACGAGATCTTCGTCATGAGCCAGCCGCGCCCGCTGCGTTCGGTGCACCGCAGCGAGGGCTGGTCGCCCCAGTTCATTGCCGAGCACGGCATGCCTGCGCTCAAGGCATCGTTCGTGCCGCTGGACCGGTCCGCCGACGTTTTCAGCTGGGATCCTGTTTGAACGACACCCCCTGAGGCGCTACGCGCCTTCCCCCTCTCTACTCGCTTCGCGAGGGAGGGGGACGACACCCTCGGTGCGGGGCGGCCCTTCCTCGGTGTCCCTGAGTCGGGCCGCGCCAGTTGCGAGGGTTGAAGCGCGCCAGCGCAATCAAACACTGAGAGGAACCGTGATGGCCATCAGCTATCAGCACCTGAAACAGCGCCCCTTCGAGCCCGTGCGCCAGCACTATGGCGAACGCGACACCATGCTCTATGCGTTGAGCCTGGGCCTGGGCAGCGATCCGCTGTCGGATGCGGCCCTGCCCTTTTTCTACGAAGGGGCGCCCGGCGGGCTGCGCGCCCTGCCCTCGCAGGCCGTGGTGCTGGGCTACCCGGGCTTCTGGGCGCGCGAGGCCGATACGGGCATCGACTGGGTGAAGCTGCTGCATGGCGAGCAGCGCATGCGGCTGCACCGCCCGCTGCCGGCCAGCGCCGACGTGGTGGGCCACAACCGCATCACGCACCTGACGGACAAGGGCGAAGGCAAGGGCGCCATCATGGTCACCGAGCGGCGCCTGGAGACCGCCGGGGGCGAGCTGCTGGCCACCGTGCAGCAGGTCAGCATTCTGCGCGGCGATGGCGGCTACAGCCTGCTGGATGGCGGCCAGCCCAGCGACGCGCCCCTGGCGCCGCTGCGCCCCACGCCGGAGGACCGCGCTCCCGACTTCACCGACACCCAGGCCATACGCCCCGAGGCCGCGCTGCTGTACCGCCTGATGGGCGACTACAACCCGCTGCATGCCGACCCGGCCGTGGCGCGCAAGGCCGGCTTCGAGCGGCCCATCCTGCATGGCCTGGCCAGCTACGGCCTGGTGGCCCATGCCGTGCTGCGCCAATGCGGCGACCGCAATCCCGCGCGCCTGAAGGCGCTGGATGTGCGCTTCACCGCGCCCGTCTATCCCGGGGAGACCCTGGTCACCGAGATCTGGCGCACGCCCGACCAGCCCTGCCAGCTGCAACTGCGCGCCCGCGTGCTGGAACGCGACAAGATCGTGCTCAGCCACGGCTACGCCGAACTCGCCTGATGCACGGCGGCCTCGCAAGAGGCCGCTCCTTCCCCCTGCCCTGGAGTTCCCATGAACACCTCCCCCGTATTGACCTCCGTCCAGGACGGCATAGGCACGATCACGCTGAACCGGCCCGAGGCCCGCAACGCGCTCAACCAGGCCATGCGCCCGGCCCTGGCCGCCGCCGTGGCGCAGATGCGCGATGACGCGCAGGTGCACACCGTCATCCTCACGGGCGCGGGCGGCGCCTTCTGCTCGGGCGGCGATATCAGCCAGATGATGGATGCCAGCCAGGCCGGCCTGCCCTGGCGCCAGCGCATGCGCAGCCTGCACCAGTGGTTCCCCGAGCTGGTCAACCTCGAAAAGCCCGTGATCGCCGCCGTGGACGGCCCGGCCTTCGGCGCGGGCCTGAGCCTGGCGCTGGCCGCCGACTTCGTGCTGTGCACGCGGCGCGCGAAGTTCTGCGCCGTGTTCGGCCGCATCGGCCTGGTGCCCGACCTGGGCGCCATGCACATGCTGCCGCGCATCGTGGGCCTGCAAAAGGCCAAGGAGCTGGTCTTCACCGCGCGCACCGTGCAGGCCGAGGAAGCCAGGTCGCTGGGCATGGTCTACGAGATCGTGGAAGACGGCGAGGCCCTGCAGGCCGCCGCCGTGGCGCTGGCGCGGCGCTTCGGCGAGGCATCCACGGCCGCCATCGGCATGGCCAAGACGGCCATGAACCAGGCCTTCGAGCTGGACGCACGCGCCATGGCCGAGCTGGAAGCCTATGCCCAGACGATGTGCCGCGGCTCGGACTACCACCAGGAGGCGGTGCAGCGCTTCAAGGACAAGCAGCCCACGCGCTTCGACTGGGACCGCGCGCCATGAGCGTGCTGTCGCCGGACGCCCTGCAAGAAAGGCTGCAGGCCCTGATCCGCCCCGGCGACACCCTGTGGTGGGGCCAGGCCACGGCCGAGCCGCTGACGCTCACGCGCGCCGTGGTCGCGCACCGCCATGCACTGGCCCGGCACGGTGGCCGGGGCCGGCTGCGCGTCTTCGTGGGCATGGGCGCATCGGACACGCTGCAACCTGCGCATGCCGACGCCATCGACTTCTTCGGCTACGCGGCCGGCGGCCCCCACCGCGCGCTGGCCCAGGCCGGAGTGCTGGACATCCTGCCCAGCCACTACTCCCACCTGCCCGGCCTGATCGACGAGGGCCTGCTGCCTGCCGACGTGGTGCTGCTCCAGGTCTCGCCACCCGATGCACAAGGCCGCTACAGCCTGGGCCTGGTCCATGAATACCTGCCGGCCGCCATACGCAAGGCGCGCGTGCTGATCGGCGAGGTCAACCCCGCCATTCCGTGGACGCACGGCAGCCTGCACCTGCAGGCCGGCGACTTCACCCTGCTGGTCGATGCCGAACACCCTCCGCTGGACCAGGCGCGCAGCGCGCCCGGCCCTGCCGAGCAGGCCATTGCCGGCCATGTGGCCGCCCTCATCGAAGACGGCGCCACGCTGCAGGTGGGCGTGGGCAACCTGCCCGAGGCCGTGCTCGCCGCCTTGCACGGCCACCGCGACCTGGGCCTGCACAGCGGCGCCGTGGGCGACGGCATTGCAGCCCTGGCCGAAGCCGGCGTGCTGACCCACGCGCGCAAGAGCCAGGACCGCGGCGTGGGCATTGGCGGCATCCTCATGGGCGGCGAATCGCTCAGGCGCTGGGCCCACCGCAACCCCGCCCTGCAGCTGCGCGAGACGCGCTACACGCACGACCCCGAGGTGCTGGCCGACAGCCACAGGCTGGCCGCCATCAATTCGGCGGTGGAAGTGGACCTCACGGGCCAGATCAATTCCGAAGTGGCAGGCGGCGTCTACGTGGGCGCCGTGGGGGGCGCCGTGGACTTTCTGCGCGGCGCGGCACGCAGCCGCGGCGGCCTGCCCATCATCGCCCTGCCCGCCACGGCCAGGGGTGCCACGCGCATCGTTGCGCGGCTGTCCGGCCCCGTCAGCACGCCGCGCAGCGATGCCGGCCTCATCGTCACCGAACACGGCGTGGCCGACCTGCGCGGCCAGACGCTGTCGCGCCGCGTGAAACGGCTGATCGACATCGCGGCGCCGGAGCACCGCGCCGACCTGGAACAACAGGCACATACCCTGCTGCGCCAATGCGGCGCAGCCTTTTCCTGATCCACTGATCCACTGATTCCCAAGGAGACAACACCATGCGCAGAGCCGCCATCGTCACCCCCCTTCGCACGCCCGTGGGCACCTTCGGCGGCAGCCTGCGGCCGGTATCGGTCGAGGAGCTGGCCGCCACCACGGTGCGCGCCGTGGTCGAGAAAAGCGGCATCGACCCCGCACGCATCGACGACGTGGTCTTCGCCCAGTCCTACGCCAGCAGCGAGACGCCCTGCGTGGGCCGCTGGGCCGCGCTGCAGGCCGGCCTGCCGGTAACGGTGCCGGGCATGCAGCTGGACCGGCGCTGCGGCGGCGGCCTGCAGGCCGTGGCCACGGCGGCCATGATGGTGCAAAGCGGCGCCGCCGACGTGGTGATCGCAGGCGGCGTGGAGAGCATGAGCAACATCGAGTACTACAGCACCGACATGCGCTGGGGAGCGCGCTCGGGCAATGTGCGCTTCTACGACCGGCTGGACCGCGGCCGCGAGCGCTCCCAGCCCGTGGAGCGCTTCGGAAAGATCTCGGGAATGATCGAGACCGCCGAGAACCTGGCGCGTGACTACGGCATCAGCCGCGAGGCAGCCGACGCCTATGCCGTGCGCAGCCACCAGCGCGCCGCCGCCGCCTGGGAGGCGGGCCGCTTCGCCGACGAGATCGTCCCCGTCAAGGTGCCCCAGCGCAAGGGCGACCCCCTGCTGTTCACGCGCGACGAAGGCTTTCGCGCCGACGCCACCACCGACAGCATGGGCAAGCTGCGCGTGCTCATGCCCAATGGAACGGTCACGGCCGGCAATGCCAGCCAGCAGAACGACGCCAGCGCCGCCTGCCTGATCGTGGCCGAGGACAGGCTGGCCGAACTGGGCCTCACCCCCATGGCCACCCTGGTGGGCTGGGCCGCCGCAGGCTGCGAGCCCTCGCACATGGGCATAGGCCCCGTGCCCGCCGTCAAGAAGCTGCTGGCGCGCCTGAACCTCACGCTGGACCAGATGGACCTGGTTGAACTCAACGAAGCCTTTGCCTGCCAGGTGCTGTCCGTGCTCAAGGGCTGGGAGTGGAACGACCAGGACGCCATAGACCACAAGCTCAACGTCAACGGCTCCGGCATCTCCCTGGGCCACCCCATCGGCGCCACCGGCGTGCGCATCCTGGCCACCCTGCTGCACGAGCTGGAGCGCCGCAAGGGCCGCTATGGGCTGGAGACCATGTGCATAGGCGGTGGCCAGGGGATTGCGGCGGTGTTCGAGCGGGTGTGAGCTTCCCGCCTCAATCCGCCCGCGCCCCCGAAGCCTTCACGATCTCTTCCCACTTGCGGGCCTCTGCCTGGATGTAGCGCGCGAACTCGGCGGGCGTGGAGCCCACGGGCTCGGCGCCCAGGCGGCGGTATTGCGCGGCGATCTGGGGTTCGGCAAGCACGCGGCGGGACCCGGTCCACAGTTTCTGCACCACGTCCTGGGGCGTGTTCTTCGGCGCCCACAGTCCGTACCAGGTGCTGGTGCGAAAGCCGGGCATGCCGGCCTCTTCCATGGTGGGCACATCGGGCAGGGAGGGCGAGCGACTGGCCGAGGTGACGGCCAGCGCACGCAGCCGGCCCGAGGCGATGAAGGGCATGGCCGAGGGCATGGAGTCGAACATGAGCTGGATCTGCCCGCCCATCAGGTCGGTCAGGGCCGGCGAGCTGCCCTTGTAGGGCACATGCTGCATCTGCGCGCCGGTCTTCAGGCGGAACAGCTCGCCCGACAGGTGCTGTGACGACGCATTGCCGGCCGAGCCGAAGTTCACCTGCCCGGGATGGGCCTTGGCCCAGGCGATCAGCTCCTGCACATTGCGCACCGGAAGCTGGCTGCCCACGACCAGCACCAGCGGGACATCGACCAGCTGCGTGACCGGCTCGAAATCGCGGAAGGCGTCATAGGGCGCGCTGGCATAGACGTAGGGGTTGATGACGTGGATGGAGGCGTTGACCAGCAGCGTGTAGCCGTCGGCCGGCGCCTTGGCCACCAGGGCCGCGCCGACCATGCCGCTGGCGCCGGCCTTGTTGTCCACGACCAGGGGCTGGCCCAGCGCCTCGCCCAGCCGCGTGGTGACCACGCGCCCGACCACGTCGGTAGGCCCGCCCGGTGGATAGGGCACGACGACGCGGATGGGCGCCTTGGGATAGCCCTGGGCCCCGGCGGATGGCTGCGCGCCTGCCGTTCTCCATGCGGCCAGCGCCGCCGCGGCGCCCAGCAGGGTGCGGCGGGAAAGCGCGGGGCCTGTGCGTTGCGTTGTCATACCTTGTCTCCTTGAATGGCGAGTGCGAGCTTGCCGGTCACGTTGCGGCCGTGCAGCGCGTGCAGCGCAGCCGGCAGTTCATGCATGGCGAAGACCTGGCTGACCTGGGGATGGATGCATCCCCGGGCAGCCCAGTCGAGCAGCGTGGCAATGACGGGCTGCAGCTGCGCCGCGAAGGCCTGGCGCTCATCGGCCGGTGTCCAGCCGATGTAGCGGCCGTAGAAGAAGCCGTGCAGCGTGAGGTTCTTGACCAGGGCCAGGTTCATGGGCACGGCGGGAGTGGCGCCGCTGGCGAAGCCCACGCTCAGCAGCTGCGCGTTCTGCGCGGCCGCGCGCAGTGCCTGCAGCAAGAGATCGCCCCCCACGGGGTCGAAGACCAGGGAGGCGCCCCGGCCCTGCGTGGCCTGCTTGACATGGGAGGCCAGGTCCTGCGGGGTGACTGCCTGGTGCGCGCCACGGCGCAGCGCATCGGCGCGCTTGGCCTCGGTGCTGGCGCAGGCGATGACCTGCACGCCGGGCGTCTGCCGGGCCACCTCCACCGCCGCGGCGCCCACGCCCGAACCGGCGCCCAGCACCAGCACCACATCGCCTTCCTGCAGGCGCGCGCGCCAGTGCAGGGCCGTGTAGGCCGTGCCGTAGGACAGGGGAATGGGCAGGGCCTGCAGCCAGGGCATGCCCGCAGGCAGGCGGTAGACGGTGGCGGCATCCACCACCGTTTCCTGCGCAAAGGCACCCCAGTCGGCAATGAAGGCCACGGCATCGCCGGGCTGCAGGTGCTGCACCGCGCTGCCGCATTCCAGCACGCGCCCCACGCCTTCGGTGCCGGGCACGAAGGGCAGCGGCGGGCGCCGCTGGTAGCGGCCCTCGATCAGCAGGCCCGTGGCGTGGCTGACGTTGGCGTAGGCCACGGCAATCCGCGCCTGGTGCGCGCCCAGGGGCTGGCCGGGCCGGTCCATGGACTGCAGGCTGACCACCTCGTGCGGCGCGCCGAATTGATGGCAGACCAGGGCCTGCATGCGGGAGTGCGGGGATGCGGATGCCGGGGCGCTCATGCCATTTCCTCCGCCGCGCACTGGCGCACAACCTCACTGTCTATCAGTTGATCGATCTCCTGCGGCGTGCAGCCGGCCTCGGCCAGGATCTGGCGCGTGTGCTCGCCCGTGCGCGGCGCGGCGCCAAGGGATGCACCGCAGGCTGCTGCGTCTGCCGGCCAGGGTGAAGCCGCATACAGCAGCGGCCCGAAGCCGGGCTGCGCCAGCGTGGCGAACGATGCGCGGTGCACGGCCTGGGGATGCGCCACCACATCGGCCAGCGTGCGCACGCCCGCATGCAGGGCGCCCTGCGCCGCCAGGCGCTGCTCCCAGTGGGCGCGCGGCTGCTGCGCCAGCAAGGCCTGCAGCCCGGCATGCAGCACATGGCGGTGGGCCATGCGGCCCGCATTGGTCGCAAAGCGCGCGTCCTGCAGCCAGTGCGGCAGGTCCAGCGCGCGGCACAGCCGCTCGAACTGGTCGTTGTTCAGGGCCAGCACGGTGATGAAGCCATCGGCCGTGGCGAACACGCCGTTGGGAGCGCTCACCCCTTCGGCAGGCAGGCCGCCGCGCAGCGTGTCTTCGGCCAGCACCGTGGATTGCAGGGCGCAGCAGACCTCGAACAGATTGAGCTCCACATGGCGCCCGCGCCCGCTGCGCGCCTTGCCCAGCAGGGCCGCCGTGCACGCCTGTGCCGCGTAGACACCGGCTGCGATGTCGGCCAGCAGCAGGCCCACGCGCTGGGGCTGGCCCTGCGCGTCGCGGTTGCTGGTCATCAAGCCCGTGTCGGCCTGCATGACGGAGTCGGTGGCGGGCCGGTCCGCATACGGCCCCGTGGGTCCGTAGCCGCTGATGGAGACGTACACCGGGTCCAGGCCGGCCGCGCGCAGGCTGTCGTAGTCCACGCCCATGCGCTGCACGACCTGGGGGCGGAAGTTCTGCACCACGATGTCGGCCTCGCGCGCCAGCCGCAGCAGCAGCGCGCGCCCCTGGGCCTGGCGCGCATCGACGGCAATGCTGCGCTTGCCCGCGTTGTAGGTGGCCGACAGGCTGCTGTGCCCATCGCGCGAGATGCCCACGTGGCGCGCCCAGTCGCCTTCGGGCGGATCGACCTTGATCACCTCGGCGCCCTGGCGCGACAGCAGATGGGTGCAGTAGGGGCCGGCCACGCCCTGGCTCAGATCGAGCACACGGTAGTGCGCCAGGGGCGCCGGCGGCGCGGTTTGCAAAGCTTCTTGGTTCACGGTCTGCGGCCTTTCGCCATGGTTTCCTCCATGCTAGGGAGGCAGGGCTGGCGCCACAATCCTCGCCAGCAGGCCAGGCCTGGTGACTCCCGATCAACAATGGCCGGCCCCGGCCCTGCAAAGAATGCCGAGATGGACCTGAACCTGTGCCGCGTCTTCATCGACATCGCCGAGGCCAAGAGCCTCACGCGGGCGGCCGAGCGCGGCGGCATGACGCGCTCCAACGTCTCGCGCCGGCTGCGTGCGCTGGAGACCGAGATGGGTGCGCAGCTGCTGCGCCGCACCACGCGCAACGTGGAGCTCACCCAGGCCGGCCAGCTGCTGTACCGGCGCTGCCTGGCCATGATGGAGGAGCTGCAGCGCGCCCGCGATGCCATCCACCAGTTGCGCTCCACCGTGAGCGGCGAGGTGGGCGTGCGCGTGCCCACCGGCTTCGGGCATTTCTATCTCAAGCCGCTGATCCTGGGCTTTTGCCGCGAGCATCCCGACATCCGCCTGCGCCTGCTGATCAACGACCAGATGGCCGACCTCGTGGCCTCCAAGGTCGATCTGGCGGTGCAGATCACCTCCGCGCCGCTGGACGATCTGGTGGCCACGCGGCTGTGCGATGTGCGCTGGAACTTCGTGGCCACGCCCGCCTGCCTGCAGGCGCTGGAGCAGTCGCTGGGCCGGCCCCTGCGCGCGCCTGCCGACCTGCTGCAGGCCCGCCTCATCCTGCCGCTGGCCATGGGCGGCAGGCTGGCCTGGCTTGCCGGCAGCGGCGACGATGGCGTCGCCGCTGCCCTCGATGTGCTGCCCTCGCTGCAATCGGGCGACTACCGCCTGCTGTACGACGCCGTGCTGGACGGCCTGGGCCTGGCCCTGCTCCCGGACTACGTGACCTCGGCCGCGCTGGCCGGCGGCACGCTGGTGGCCGTGCTGGACCAGGTGGTGTTCTCCGGCCTGGGCAATGCCATGTACCTGGTGCGCATGCCCGACCGCCAGCCCACCATGGCGGCCCGCGCCTTCCAGCAGTTCCTGCGCGAGGCCATCGTCACCGCCGCACCCAGCTGGCAGGCGGGCGCCGAGGAGGCGGGCGCGGACCTGTCTTCCTAGGACGTCCTAACAGCCGGCAAACCCCGGCTTAGGCAAAAGCAGATTCCCAAGAAGCGCCGGCGTGCGCACCATTGCCTGCATGTCCGGCGCAGACCGGGCGCGCCGCCGTGCAGGCCACGGCAGCGCTTCATTCATTTTTTGCAGGAGACATGCACATGCCCGCCCAACACCGCCGCAAGGCCCTGGCCACCCTGGCCCATGCCCCGCTTCTGGCGTCCCTGGTGACCGCCCTGGCCACCCTGAGCGCCCTGACCGCCCTCCCCGCCGCCGCGCAGGACGCACAGCCCGTGCGCCTCATCGTGGGCTACTCGGCCGGTGGCCCCGTGGACCAGGGCGCCCGCCTGCTCAGCGTGGCGCTGACCAAGGAGCTGGGCGCCTCGGTGGTGGTGGAGAACAAGCCAGGCGCCAACGCCACCATGGCCGGCAGCGAGGTCGTGCGCGCCAGGCCCGATGGCCTCACGCTGTGGTTCGCGGCCAGCCCCACCATCACCATCAGCCCCAACGTGATGAGCAAGATGTCCTTCGACCCGGCCCGTGACCTCACGCCCGTGGCGCCCGTGCTCAGCTACTACAACGTGCTGGTGGTCAACAACAACGAGCCCTACAAGACCACGGCCGAGCTCGTGGCCTATGCCAAGGCCCATCCGCAAAAGCTCAACTACGGCTCGGCCGGCGTGGGCGGCTCCAACCACCTGGGCGCGCTGCTGTTCGCGCGGCGCAGCGGCATCGAGATGAACCACATCCCCTACAAGGGCAACGCACCGGCCATGACCGACGTGATCGGCGGCCAGCTGAGCATGATGCTGGACATCATCAGCACCGCCAGCACCTACATCCAGAGCGGCAAGGTGCGCGCCGTGGCCGTGACCTCGCCGCAGCGCAATGCCTCGCTGCCCGATGTGCCCACCTTTGCCGAGTCCGGCATCGAAGGCCTCAAGGGCTTCGACGTGGGCGGCTGGTATGGCGTCTATGGGCCCAAGGGCATGTCGCCTGAACTCGTGGCCCGCCTGAACAAGTCCATCAACGCCGCCCTGGCCCAGCCGGAGCTGCGCAAGCGCCTCAAGGAACTGGGCTACGAAGAGTGGACCGGCGCACCCCAGAAACTGGCCGAGCGCGGTGCCAAGGAGCGCGCGATGTGGGCCACCGTCACCCAAGGCATTGTGGTGGACTGAGGGATACGCGGAGCATGAATCAACGAATACACCATCTGCTGGACCGCTGGCTGGCCGAAGCGCCGCAGCGTCCCTTCATCCACCTGCCCGACGGCAGCAGCCTGAGCTTTGCCGACCTGGGCGCGCTGACGGACACGGCCGAGGCCGAGCTGCGCGCGCTGCAGGTGCGGCCCGGCGACCGCGTGCTGGTCGTGGCCGAGAACTGCCCCGAACATGCGGCGCTGATCCTGGCCTGCAGCCGCGTGGGCGCCTGGTCCTGCGGCGTGAACGCGCGCATGGCGCCTGGAGAGATCGATGCCTTTGCGGCCAAGGCCGATGCGCGCGTGGTGTATTTCACCTCGGCCGCATCGGACAGCGCCAGCGGCCACGCGCGGCGCTTTGGCGCAGGCGACTCGGCCCTGGCCGGCATGCAGCACAGCCCCGTGCGCGCGCAGGCCGTGGCCGAATCCGGTGCGCTGCAGGACGAGGTGGCGGCGCTGATCTTCACCTCGGGCACCACGGGCACGCCCAAGGGCGTGATGGTGGGGCATGACGCGCTGACGCTGTTCGCTCGCGTCTCGGCCGCATCGCGCGGGCTGGGCCCCGGGGACCGCAGCTACGCCTTCGTGCCCATGACCCACATCTTCGGTCTGGGCACGGTGCTGCTGGCCTCGCTGCATGCGGGCGCGCAGATGGTGATGCGCCCGCAGTTCGACCCCGCCGATCTTCTGGATGCGCTGGCCCGCCACGGCATCTCCCAGCTGCAGGGGCCGCCCGCGCTGTACGCGCGCCTGCTGGCCTATCTGCAGGAGCAGGGCATTGCCCATCCGCAGGCGCCTGCGCTGCGCTATGTCTATACCGGCGCAGGCCCGCTGGACCTGACGCTGAAAAAGCGCGTGGAGGCCGCCTTCGGCCAGGCGCTGCACCATGGCTACGGCCTGTCGGAATACGCAGGGTCGGTCCACCTCACACGGCAGGGCGAGCAGCGGCCCGACACCAGCGCGGGCTACGTGGTGGAAGGCGCGGAAGTGCGCGCCGTGGACCCGGCCACGGGCCGCAGCCTGCCGGTGGGCAAGCGCGGCGAGCTGTGGATACGCGGGCGCGGCCTGATGCACGGCTACTTCCGCGATGACCAGGCCACGGCCGCCGTGATGCGCGAGGGCGGCTGGTACGCCAGCGGCGACCTGGGCGAGCTGCATGCCGACGGCGCACTCTTCGTGGTGGGACGGCTCAAGGAAATGATCATCCGCTCGGGCTTCAACGTCTATCCGGCCGAGGTGGAACTGGCGCTCAACGAGCTGCCCGGCGTGCAGCGCAGCGCCGTGGTCGGGCGGCCCGAGGGCGATGGCAACGAGGAGGTCATCGCCTTCGTCGAGCTGCAGCCCGGCGCCACGCTGGACAGCGCCGCAGCGCGCTCCCACCTGCGCGAACGGCTGGCGCCCTACAAGCTGCCCGCCCGCATCGTGCCCCTGGCCGAGCTGCCCACCAGCCCCAACGGCAAGGTGCTCAAGCGCCTGCTGCAGGAACAGGCGCTGCGCGTTTCCTGAGCCCGGGCCGCCCAGCAGTTGCGCCGGCCACCGCTGCCGGTGCAACCTTTGTCTTGCCCTGCCCCTTCCCTGCCCCATGTCCGGATGTGCGCACGCGCCACTGCCTTCCGGAGCCGGCCTCTGCAGCATGGACGCAACACCCCTACATTGCGCATCCGCAGGCCTTGCACCCCATCCTTCATGATGTAAAACTATGGCACTCAATGTTTCAATAGTTTTAACAAATTCATTATTTTTTCGCCTGCCTTGGCCTTGGCTGCAGTTACCGGATCCATCGTGAGATGCATCCCGGCGTGTCGGCCCGGATCTGCACAGGGCATGCATCCTCACCCCCCGCAACCACATGAATCAAGCCCATGAAAAGAATCCTCAGCCTGTTTCTCGGAGGTATTTTCCTGGTCGCTGCCAGCCTGGTTCATGCGGCCTGGCCAGACCGGCAGATCACGCTGGTTGTACCTTTCCCGGCAGGCGGTGGCACTGATGTCGTGGGGCGCATCATCGCCAAGGAGCTTGCACAACGCCTGCGCGTCAACGTGGTGGTGGAAAACCGC
The DNA here is from genome assembly GCF_000632165.1 of Delftia sp. RIT313. Classification (NCBI taxonomy): domain Bacteria; kingdom Pseudomonadati; phylum Pseudomonadota; class Betaproteobacteria; order Burkholderiales; family Comamonadaceae; genus Delftia; species Delftia sp. RIT313. The sequence goes on from NZ_JFYT01000057.1 coordinate 124,009, forward strand.
CCTGGCGCCTCGGGCAACATCGGCGCGCGCCAGGTCTCCAAGGCCAGTCCCGATGGATATACGCTGCTGATCTGCACCACGGCCCAGACCATCTCGGGCGCGCTGTACACGCAGGCCGGGTATGACGTGGCCAACGACCTGGAAGCCATCTCCACCATCAACGACAGTCCCCTGGTGCTCATCACACGCCCGGGCCTGCAGCTGTCGTCGGCGCAGGAGCTGATCGAGCTGGCGCGGCGCAGCCCCGGCAAGCTGACCTATGCCACGCCGGGCTATGGCAGCGCGGGCCACATGGCGGCCGAGGCCCTGAGTCTGGCCGCCGACATACGCATGCTGCACATCCCCTACCAGGGCGCCGCGCCCATGATGGCCGACCTGGTCAGCGGCCAGGTCGATATCGCCTTCGACCTGCTGATCACGGCCAAGCAGTATGTGAACCAGGGCAAGGTCAATCGCGTGGGCGTGGCCACGCGCGAGCGCTCGCCCCTCATGCCCGACTGGCAGACGCTCAGCGAGCAAAGCCCGGCCCGGCTCGGCAATTTCCACGAGACCGCATGGAATGTGCTCATGGCGCCCAAGGGCACGCCGGCCGCGATAGTGAACGCCATCAATGCACAGATGAAAAATATCCTGGCCGATGAAAAGGTGCAGCGCAAATTCATGGAGCTTGGCAGCATTCCCCTTTGGAAATCCGTGGACAGCACCAAGGCATTCGTATCCGACGACGCCAGAAAATGGAGAAAGGTGGTCAGTGATGCCGGCATCGCGAAAATCTGAAATACCCCCTTCGCCGCAGAAACTGGCAGGGCCCGATGTCAATGCGCTGCACGAATTGCTCAATGCGCTGAAAAAGCACGGCATCGACATCCCCTTCGAGCGGCTGGGACCCATCCTGGCGGAGCACCAGTTGCTGATGGAGCACCGCGGCCTCGTCAACGAACTGGCGCATGAGGCGGGTCCCTCGCACATCCACACCACCATTTCCCGTCAGAGCAACCATGCGCGGCAGTCCTGAACTTTCCATACGGCAGATGGCCAGCGCGCTGCGCGCCGGCAAGACCACCTCGGAGATGCTGACCCGGGCGGCGCTGGGACGCATCCGCGCCATGGACATCGACATCCATGCCTTCACCAATCTCGATGCCAGCGGTGCCATGGAGGCTGCGCGCGGCGCAGACATGGCGCGCGCCGAAAGCGCCGACCTGCCGCTGCTCCACGGCATTCCCGTGGCCATCAAGGACGTCTACGACGTGGCCGGCCTGCCGACCACCTGCCAGTCCTGGCTGAGCCTGGACTATGTGCCCGAGGAAGACTGCACGCCGGTGCTGCGCCTGCGCGATGCGGGCGCCATCATCCTGGGCAAGCTGGCCACGCACGAGTTCGCCATCGGCGCGCCCAGCCCCGACCTGCCGTTTCCCGCGGCCCGCAATCCCTGGGACCTGGCCCATATCCCGGGCGGATCGTCGTCGGGCTCGGGCGCCGCCATTGCGGCAGGCTTCACACGGCTGGCCCTGGGCACCTGCACGGGCGGCTCCATCCTCATACCGGCCGCCTGGTGCGGTGCCGTGGGGCTGAAACCCACCTACGGCCGCGTCTCCAAGCACGGCGTGTTTCCGCTGGCCTGGACGCTGGACCACTGCGGCCCGCTGTCGCGCAGCGTGGAGGATGCGGCCATCGCGCTGCAGGTGCTGGCCGGGCACGACCCGCTGGACCCGGCCAGCTCCACCGAACCCGTGGACGACTACTGCACGGGGCTTGAGCAGGGCGTGAAGGGCCTGACCATCGGCGTGCCGCAGGACCACTTCCAGTCGTCGCCCCAGGCGTCGCCCACGTTCCTTTCGGCCTTCGACCGCACGGCCGCGCTGCTGGCCGAGGCCGGCGCCCGTCCCATCCACGTGAGCCTGCCCCACAGCCAGCAGTTCCTGGCGGCCGGCCGCGTCATCCTCAGTGCCGAGATGTTCACCATCCATGCGCAGGACCTGCGCTCGCGCCCGCTGGACTATGGCGAGCTCACGGCGGCGCGGCTGCTGCTGGGCGCCACCGTGTCCTCGGAGGACTACCTGAACGCCCTGCGCGTGCGCCGCATGCTCGCGGCCCGCGTGGACGCGGCCCTGGACCGCTGCGACGTGCTGCTGACAGCCATCACCCTGGATACGGCGCCGCGCTTCGATCCCATGCCGCATTTCCGCCACTGGCCGGTGCAGACCCATGCCTTCAACGTGACAGGGCACCCGGCCATCAGCGTGCCGGTGGGCCTGTCGCCGCAAGGCCTGCCGCTGGCCGTGCAGGTGGTGGGACGCTACTTCGACGAGGCCCGCCTCCTGCAGGTGGCCCGGGCCATCGAGCGGCTGACCGGCTGGGAAAACCAGCTGCTGCCCGACGGCACCTGACCGCCGTGCTTGGCTTGGACACAGCCGCAGCAGCAGCCCCGGTCCTCGCTATCAGCCTGACCTCAGGCCTCCATGCGGATGATCTGGCGTATGGCCTCGCCACGCGCCAGGCGGTCGAAGCCCTCGTTGATCTGGTCCAGCGTCAGGTGGCCGGTGACCAGGCGGTCCACCGGCAGCCTGCCGGCCGCATGCAGGGCCAGGTAGCAGTCGATGTCGCGGCGCGGCACGCAGCTGCCCATGTAGCAGCCCTTGAGCGTGCGCTCCTCGGCCACCAGGTGCCAGACCGGCAGGCTGATGGTCTGGGCGCTGGAGGGCAGGCCCGCCGTCACGGTCTGGCCGCCGCGCCGCGTGATGCGGTAGGCCATCTCCAGTGCCTTGGCCGACCCCACCATCTCGAAGGCATGGTCCACGCCGCCGCCCGTCAGCGCCCGCACCTGCTTGACGGCATCCTCGTCGCCGGCATTGACGGTGTCGGTGGCGCCGAAATCGCGCGCCATGGCCAGCTTGTCGGCATTGAGGTCCACGGCCACCACGCGGGCCGCGCCCGCCGCCGCCGCGCCCATCACCGAGGACAGGCCCACGCCGCCCAGCCCCACCACGGCCACGCTCTGGCCGGGGCTCACCCTGGCGGTATTGGCCACCGCGCCCACGCCGGTCATCACGGCGCAGCCGAACAGCGCGGCCAGCTCCAGCGGCACCGACTTGTCGATGCGGTGCACGCCGCGGCGCGAGAGCACGGCATGCTCGGCAAAGGCCGAGACGCCGACGAAGTGCGAGATGGGCTGGCCATTGCGCGATAGCCGCCTGGCGCCCGACAGCAGGGTGCCCGCCACGCCGGCCTGGCCTGCGGGCTCGCAGAGCACGGGCCGGCCCTCGGCGCAGGGCTGGCAGTTGCCGCAGCCGGGCACGAAGAGCATGACCACGTGGTCGCCCACCTCCAGGTCGGTCACGCCCTCGCCCAGCGCCTGGATCACGCCTGCGGCCTCATGGCCGAGCACGATGGGCGTGTCGCGCGGACGGTCGCCGTTGATGATGGACAGGTCGGAGTGGCACACGCCTGCGGCGGCCACCTTGACCAGCACCTCGCCGGGGCCGGGCGGCGCCAGGTCCACCTCCCAGATCTCCAGCGGGCGGCTGTCGGCATAGGGCGCGGCTGCGCCCGTTCTCGTGAGTACGGCGGCGCGTGTCTTCATGATGTCTTCACCAGCTTGCAGCTGCTCTTGGACAGCGGGCGGAAGGCCTCGTCACCGGGAATGGTGGAGAGCACCTTGTAGTAGTCCCAGGGGTATCTGGATTCCTCGGGCTTCTTGATCTGCACCAGGTACATGTCGTGCACCATGCGGCCGTCCTCGCGCACCTTGCCGTTCTGGGCGAAGAAGTCCTCGATGGGCATCTGCTTGAGCTGGCGCGCCACCGCGTTGCCGTCGTCGCCCCTGGTGGCCTGCACGGCCTTGAGGTAGTTGGTGACGGCCGAGTAGGCGCCCGCATGGATCATGGAGGGCATCTTCTTCATCTTCTCGAAGAAGCGCCGCGACCAGGCGCGCGTGGCCTCGGTGCGGTCCCAGTAAAAGCCCGTGGTCAGCACCATGCCCTGGCCGTAGCGCAGGCCCAGCGCATGCACGTCGTTGATGAACAGCAGGCTGGGCACCAGGGTCTGCCTGGGCGCGATGCCGAACTCGTGCGCAGCCTTGATGGCGTTGACCGTGTCGCTGGTGGCATTGGCCAGGTTGATCACCGAGGCCTTGGACGCCTGGGCCTGCAGCAGGAAGGACGAGAAATCACTGGCGTTGAGCGGATGGAAGGTGGTGCCCACCAGCTTGCCGCCGCCGTCTTTCAGGAAGTCGGTCACATTGGCCGTCATGGCCTTGCCGAAGGCATAGTCCACGCCCAGGATGAACCAGTCCTTCTTGCCCTGGGCCAGGATGCCGCGCACCGCGCCATTGGCCAGCGCATAGCTGTCGTAGGTGTAGTGGATGGCCGTGGGCGCGCAGTGCTCGTTGGTGAGGATGTCCGAGGCGCCGCCGGTGTTGATCACCATCTTGCCGCGCTCGCGCGCCAGGTTGTTGACGGCGATGGCGACGGCCGTGTTGTTGATGTCCACGATCAGGTCCACGCCGTCGCGGTCGAACCAGGTGCGCGCATGGGTGGCGCCCACGTCGGCCTTGTTCTGGTGGTCGGCCCAGACCACCTCGATCTTCCTGCCCAGCACCTGGCCGCCGAAGTCGGCCACGGCCATCTTCGCGGCCTCGACGGAGCCGCGCCCCGCCGTGTCCGCATACAGGCCCGACATGTCGCTGAGCACGCCGATGCGCACCACATCGTCCGATATCTGCTGCGCCTGCGCCGCCGCCGTCCACAGCAGGCCGGCGCCCAGCGCGCAGCCGGCAGCGCGCGCCTTGGTCAAGCCGCCTCGCATCAAGCCTTTCCGCATATCCGTCTCCTTGTCTCGGGGTTGTTTTTCTGGATACCGAAGGCAAGCCTAAGCAGGCCATAGCGGCCCGCCTATGCGCGATTGCGAAAGGCGGGGTTGCAGCGCTGCGAAGCCGGGTTTGCCCCGACTCCGGCCCGCCGCCGCGCTCAGTCCGCCTGGATGCCGGCCACCTTGACCACCTGGGCCCATTTGCGCAGCTCGCTGCTCAGGCGCTCGCGCATCTGCTGCTGGGTGCCGGGGTCGGCCTCGGCGCCCGCCGTCAGCAGGCGCTGGCGCACGGCGGCATCGCGCAGCGCGGTGTTGAAGTCGGCGTTGATGCGCGCCAGCACGGCGGGCGGCGTGCGGGCCGGCGCAAACAGCGCGGCCCAGGAATAGGCCTCGTACTCGGGCAGGCCCGACTCGGCAATGGTGGGCACCTCGGGCAGCATGGCCGAACGCTGGCGGCTGGCCACGCCCAGCACCTTGATGCGGCCGGACTTGATGTGCTGCAGCGCGCTGGGCGCATCGGCAAACATCAGCTGCACCTGGCCGCCCAGCAGGTCGTTCATGGCCGGCGCGCTGCCCTTGTAGGGAATGTGCTGCAGCTTGATGCCTGCATGCATGTTGAACAGCTCGCCGGCCAGGTGCGTGCCGCCGCCATTGCCCGAGGAGCCGAAGCTCAGGCCGTTGCCGGACTTGGCCAGCGCGATCAGCTCGCGCACATTGCTGGCGGGCACCGAGGGATGGGCCACCAGGAAGACCGGGAACATGGCCGCAAAGCTCACGGGCGCGAAGTCGCGCTCTATGTCGTAGGTCATCTTCGGCTGCAGCGCCGGGTTCACCGCATGGTGGATGGAGCCCACGAACAGCGTATAGCCGTCGGCAGGCTCCTTGGCTGCGAGGGCCGCGCCCACCATGCCGCCGGCGCCCGCGCGGTTGTCCACCAGGTTGGGCTGCTGCCAGATCTCGCCCAGCTTCTGGGTGAAGGCGCGCGCCGTGGTGTCCACGGGACCGCCGGGCGGAAAGGGCACGATGAAGCGCACGGGCCGCGTGGGCCAGGCATCGGCCGCATGGGCCACCCGGGCTGCGGGAAACAGGCTGCTGGCAGCCAGCGCGCCGCCGGCGGACAGCAGGCGGCGGCGCTGCGACGAAAAGGAAGACGGGCGAGAGGATGGGAGGGAAGACGGGGGCATGGCGAAACTCCGGGCAACGGGCGGCGGCTTGCCGCGCGGCCCATTCTGGGCAAGCCGGCCTGCGCCGTGTTTCGCGAATGTGGAAGGCGCGCTTCCAGGGCTCCCAAGCGGTGGAAACCCTGGGAAGCGGTCCACTCCGATGCAGCCTAGTGGCTGATCATCCAGGGCCGCCGCGAGGGCGCGGACTTTGCGCCGTTGGGTGCCGTCACCGTGGCGCTGCGCCGCCCCGATCCGCAGCAGCCGCAGCCTGCCGGGTGCTTGAAGCGCGCATAGCCATGGTCATAGTCGCGCGAGCTGGCGGGCTCGTGGCGCGCTCGCTCGTTGGTGTCCATGGCGCGGCGCGTGCCGTCGGCCATCAGCGCCAGCCGGGGCGCGGCGGCCAGCACGCGCGCAGCAGCCGTGCCGCAGCCGGGGCAGGCCGCAGGCTCGTCGCGCAGGCGCAGCGGCCGCAGGGCCTCGAAGCCGCCGCATTGCACGCAGTCATAGTCGTAGGTGGGCATGGGCGGACTCCTTGGCGTCAGCGCAGGTCGGGGGACAGGGGCATGTCGATGCTGCCGTCGAACTGGACGACCGGCCCCGCCGCGTTGGGGTTGATGTCGAAGTCGAAGATGCCCGTGGGCAGCCACAGCGTGGCGCAGGAGTTGGGCACGTCCACCACGCCGCTGATATGGCCCTGCACGGGCGCCGTGCCCAGGATGGAATACGCCTGGGCGCCGCTGTAGCCGAATTTCTTCAGGTATTCGATGGCGTTCAGGCAGGCCTGGCGGTAGGCCACGTTGACATCCAGGTAGTGCTGCCTGCCGCTCTCGTCCACCGAGATGCCCTCGAAGATCAGGTAGTCGTCATAGCGCGGCGTGATGGGGCTGGGCTTGAAGATGGGGTTCTTGATGCCGTACTTGGCCATGCCGCCCTTGATGAGGCTGACCTTCATGTGCACCCAGCCGGCCATCTCGATGGCGCCGCAGAAGGTGATCTCGCCATCGCCCTGGCTGAAGTGCAGGTCGCCCACGCTCAGGCCCGCGCCGTCCACATAGACCGGAAAGAACACCTTGGCGCCGCGCGACAGATCCTTGATGTCGCAGTTGCCGCCATGCTCGCGCGGCGGCACGGTGCGCGCGCCTTCGGCGGCGGCCTTGTCGCGGGCCTCGCCGCGCATCTGGCCCATGTGGGCCGTGCCGGCCGACGGCGGGTTGGCCAGTCCGGGCACGCGCTCGGGGTCGGTGGCGATCAGGGCGCGCTCGCGCTCGTTCCACATCTCCAGCATGGGCCGGTCGGGCAGGCAGCCGATGAGGCCGGGATGGATGAGGCCGGGGAAGTTCACGCCCGGGATATGGCGCGAGCTGGTGAACATGCCCTTGAAGTCCCAGATCGATTTCTGGGCCGAGGGGAAATGGTCGGTCAGGAAGCCGCCGCCATTGTTTTTGGAGAAAAAGCCGTTGAAGCCCCAGAGGCTGTCGGGCTTGGCGCCGATGTCCAGCAGGTCCACCACCAGCAGGTCGCCGGGCTGGGCGCCCTTCACGCCCACGGGGCCGGACAGGTAGTGCACCGTGGTCAGGTCGATGTCGCGCACATCGTCGGCGCTGTCGTTGTTCTTGATGAAGCCGCCGGTCCAGTCGTAGGTCTCCAGGATGAAGTCGTCGCCGGGCTGGACCCAGCAGGCCATGGGAATGTCCGGGTGCCAGCGGTTGTGGACTCTTTCGTTGTCGGTGGGCGGGCGGTTCAGGTCCACCTTGATCAGCGTATCCGTCATGTGCAAAAACCTCCTGGGTGGGTGGGGATCGACAGCGGAGAACGGGCCGGGGTGCGGCGCGCCATTGCCGGCCTTCCTGTGGCGCCACGCTAATGCCAAAGCAGCGGCGCGCCCTCGGTGCGCCGGCAGGCGGCGCAGGGCGGGTATGAAGAAAAGGCCGGGAATGCATAAACACCATAGCAGCCGTGCCCGCCGGCCCGCCTAGGCAGCAACCCTGGGTTGACAGCCGGGCGCCGGCACTGGTGAAGCCACCCTTCCAGATTGGCGAATTGAAGCGGCCCCGCGATGCGGGCATGCTGGCGGACAGCCGCTGCGCCCGCGTGCCGGGTGCAGCGCCAAGAACACCGAGAACGGAGACACCGCCCATGCACCTGAGCGCACAGACCCACTACCAGGCCGAACTCGATGCCGGCCGCTTCTGCATACAGCAGTGCCCGCAATGCACGCGCCATGTCTTCACCCCGCGCGAGCTGTGCCCGCACTGCGGCGCCAGCCCGCTGCGCTGGGTGCGCGCCAGCGGCCAGGGCACGGTCTACTCCACCAGCACCGTCGCGCGCAAGAGCGATGCCGGTGGCGACTACAACGTGGCCCTGATCGACCTGGACGAAGGCGTGCGCATGATGGGCCGCGTCGAAGGCATTGCGCCGGCCGACGTGCGCATAGGCCAGCGCGTGAGCGCCCATGTGGCGAGCAAGGACGGACGCGGCCTGGTGCTGTTCCAGCCCGCGCTCGGACAGGCGGCACAGGGATCGCAGGGAGGTGCAGCATGAGTACCCGCATCCCCCAATCCACCCTGGACGCCGCCGCCGTGAACCGCCCGCTGCGCGGGTGCGTGGCCATTGCCGGCGCCGCCACCTATGGCTGTGGCGAGGCGCCCGGCATGGACGACATGACCCTGCTGGTGCGCGCCGCCCATGCGGCCGTGGCCGATGCGGGCCTGACCATGCAGGACATCGACGGCCTGGCCACCTGCAGCGTCAACGCCAGCATGTGGACCATGCCCGTGATCGAGCACCTGGGCATCAACCCCACCTACGTGGACGGCACGATGATCGGCGGCAGCAGCTTCATCGCCCATCTGCTGCCCGCCATCCGAGCGCTGGAGGCCGGCCAGTGCAAGGCCGTGCTGGTGTGCTACGGCAGCGCCCAGCGCTCGGCCACCTTCGGCCGCAAGGAAGGCCAGGCGGCGCGGCGATTCCTGGACCCGCAGCCCTACGAGTTCCCCTACGAGCCCGTGCTGCCCGTGACCGCCTATGCGCTGGCGGCCGCGCGCCACATGCACGAGTTCGGCACCACGCGCGAGCAACTGGCCGAGGTGGCCGTGGCCGCGCGTGCCTGGGCCCAGCTCAACCCCGAAGCCTTCATGCGCGACCCGCTGACCATCGAGGACGTGCTCTCGGCCCGCCCCATCGCCAGCCCCTTGAGCGTGCGCGACTGCTGCCTGGTGACGGACGGCGCGGGCGCCATCGTGCTGGTACGCGGCGAGCGTGCCCGCGACCTGCCGCGCCCCCCCGTCTACGTGCTGGGCAATGCCACGGCCATCTGGAACCGCCAGATCTCCTGCATGCCCGACCTGACCACCACGGCCGCCGCGCAGTCGGGCGCCCAGGCCTTTGCCATGGCGGGGCTCACCGCTGCCGACATGGACATGGCCCAGGTCTACGACGCCTTCACCATCAACACCCTGCTGTTCCTGGAGGACCTGGGCTTTTGCGCCAAGGGCGAGGGCGGCGCCTTCGTGTCCAAGGGCGGTATCGCGCCCGGCGGGCGGCTGGCCGTCAACACCAACGGCGGCGGCCTGTCCTGCGTGCACCCGGGCATGTACGGCATCTTTGCGCTGATTGAGGCCGTGCGCCAGCTGCGCGGCGAGGCCGGCCAGCGCCAGCTGGGACGCCACCGCACGGCCGTGGTCCATGGCAATGGCGGCACCCTTTCCAGCCAGTCCACGGCTGTGCTGGGTACGGCCGAGGCGCTTTGATTCCGTAGAGAGAAGAAAGAACACCGCAATGATCCGCGACCAAGAAACCCTCGAAGCCCTGCTGGACAGCGTGCGCCGCTTTGTGCGCGAGCGCCTGGTGCCCGCCGAGAACGAAGTGGCCGAGACCGACGAGATTCCCGAGTCCATCGTGCAGGAGATGCGCAACCTGGGCCTGTTCGGCATGACCATCCCCGAGCAGTTCGGCGGGCTGGAGCTGACCATGGAGGAAGAGGTGCGCGTGCTCTTCGAGCTGTGCCAGACCGCGCCGGCCTTCCGCTCGGTGATCGGCACGACCGTGGGCATAGGCTCGCAGGGCATCCTCATCGACGGCACGCCCGAGCAGCAGGCGGCCTGGCTGCCCAAGCTGGCCACGGGCGAGATCATGGCCTCGTTCGCGCTGACCGAGCCCGAGGCGGGATCGGACGCGGCCTCGCTGCGCACCACCGCCATCAGGGATGGGGACCACTACGTGGTCAACGGCAACAAGCGCTTCATCACCAATGCGCCGCATGCGGGCATGTTCACGCTGATGGCGCGCACCGACCCGGCCAACAAGGGCGCGGGCGGCGTCTCGGCCTTCATCGTGGATGCGAAGTCGCCGGGCATCAGCTTCGGCAAGAACGACGTGAAGATGGGCCAGAAGGGCGCGCACACCTGCGACGTGTTCTTCGACAACGTGCGCGTGCCGGCGGCCAACCTCATCGGCCTGAAGGAAGGCCAGGGCTTCAAGACCGCCATGAAGGTGCTGGACAAGGGCCGCATCCACATCGCGGCCGTGAGCGTGGGCGTGGCGCAGCGCATCCTGCGCGACGCGCTGAACTATGCGCTGGAGCGCAAGCAGTTCGGCCAGCCCATCTGCGAGTTCCAGCTGGTGCAGGCCATGCTGGCCGACAGCCAGGCCGAGCTGTACGCGGCCGAGTGCATGGTGATCGACGCAGCGCGCCGCCGCGACGAGGGCCGCAACGTCTCCACCGAGGCCTCGTGCTGCAAGATGTTCGCCACCGAGATGGTGGGCCGCGTGGCTGACCGCGCCGTGCAGATCCTGGGCGGCTCGGGCTACCTGGCCGAGTTCGGCATCGAGCGCTTCTACCGCGACGTGCGGCTGTTCCGCCTGTACGAAGGCACGACCCAGATCCAGCAGGTCATCATCGCGCGCAACATGGTGCGCGAGGCGCGCGCCGCATGAGCCGCATGAGCGCACCGGCCCCCGACCGCAATGCCTTCATGCGGCTGATCGGCGCCTCGCAGGTGCCCGCGCCGCCCGGCAAGGTCCATGTGCGCCTGCCCCACATGCGCGAGGAACTGCTCAACCAGCTGCCCGCCGCGCACGGCGGCGTGCTCATGACGCTGCTGGACTCCGTGATGTCGCGCGCCGCCGGCGAGCTGCCCGGTGCGCCATCGCAGACCGCCGTGACGGTGGAGATGAGCAGCCGCTTCCACCGCCCGGGCAAGGGCGCGCTGCTGGCCGAAGGCTGGGTGGTGCACGCCAGCCGCAGCCTGTGCAGCTGCGCGGCGCAGTTGCTCGATGAAGACGGAAAGCTGGTGGCCACGGCCACCGGCACCTTCAAATACTGGCTGGCACCGACCACGCTGGACCGGGACACGACCCAGGCCGACTGAACGGGCGGCGGTCGGCGGGTTGCCGTTGGCCGGCGGCTATTCCAGCGTGAGCCGGCCCTGTGCGTCGGCCACCAGCAGCTCCACCAGCTCCTGGGCGAAGGACGGCAGGGCCTCCAGGCTGCGCACGCAGATCTGCATCTCGCGCACCGACCAGGCATCGGACAGCGGCACGATGGCGATGTCCATGGAATGCGCATGGCGGCTGGCGGCCGATTCGGGCAGCACGCCCACGCCCACGCCGGACTCGATCATGCGGCAGGCCGTCTCGAAGTTGCCCACCTGGATGCGCTGCTTGATGGGCCGGTGCAGCTGGTCGCTGGCCTGGCGCAGGAAGGCGTGGATGGCGCTGGATTCGTGCAGGCCCACATGGTCCAGGTCCAGCGTGTCGGCAAAGGCCATCTGCATCTCGCCATCGAGCGCATGGCCGCGCGGCACGACCAGCACCAGGCGGTCGCGGCGGTAGGGCAGGGTCTCCAGGTTCTCGGTGCGCACCAGGCCGGCGACGATGCCGATGTCGGTCTGCCCCTCGGTCACCGCACGCACGATGTCGTGCGACAGGCGCTCGCGCAGGTCGATGTTCACGTCGGGATTGCGGCGCAGGTAGTGGCGCAGCACGGGCGGCAGGAACTCGCCCAGCGAGGTGGTGTTGGCAAACACCCGCACATGGCCCTTGATGCCGCGCACGTACTCCTGCATGTCGCCGCGCAGGTGCTCGATCTGGCCCAGCACCATGCGCGCATGGGTGACGAAGGCCTGGCCCGGCGGCGTCAGCGTCACGCCCTGGCTGGTGCGGTACAGCAGCTTGGTGCCGATGCTCTCCTCCAGGTTCTTGATGCGGGTGCTGGCCGCCGGCAGGGAGATGAAGGAAAGTTCCGCGCCACGCGTCATGCTGTTGGCGTCGGCGATGTGCACCATAAGGCGCAGATCCACAAGATCGAAATGCATGGCCATCCGGCATTGTAGAAAGCCGCAGGCTCCGGCACTGAGCCGCGCGCGTCAGTACAAACCGCAGTGCCAGCCCGTGCGCGAACGCGCGCTTTCACAAATGCGAAGCCGCAGCAGGCCCGCGCGCCGTAGCATGGGCCCATCTGCCCGGGATAGCCGCCTCAGCCCATGAACCACACAGAAACCCCCTCCCCCAGCCCCATCCACAACACGGCCACCCAGACCGCAGGAGCGCTGGGCCATCTGCGCGTGCTCGACCTCTCGCGCGTGCTGGCCGGCCCCTGGTGCACCCAGAACCTGGCCGACATGGGGGCCGACGTGATCAAGATCGAAAAGCCCGGCGAGGGCGACGACACGCGCCACTGGGGCCCGCCCTTCTTTCCCGATGCGCAAGGCAACCCCTCGGACAACGCCGTGTACTTCGCGGCCTGCAACCGCAACAAGCGATCGGTCACCGTGGACATGGCCACGGCCGAGGGCCAGCAGCTGATCCGCGAGCTGGCCATGCAAAGCGATGTGGTGGTGGAGAACTTCAAGACCGGAGGCCTCAAGCGCTACGGCCTGGACTACGCCTCGCTGAGCGCGCTGAACCCGCGCCTGATCTATTGCTCGGTCACGGGCTTCGGCCAGACCGGGCCCTATGCGCCGCGCGCCGGCTACGACCTGCTGGTGCAGGCCATGAGCGGCCTCATGAGCATCACGGGCCGCGCCGACAGCGAGCCCGGCGGCGGCCCGCTGCGCGTGGGCGTGGCCGTGATCGACCTGTTCACCGGCATGTATGCGACCACGGCCATCCTGGGCGCCGTGGAGGCACGCCACCACACGGGGCGGGGCCAGCACATCGACATGGCCTTGCTGGACGTGGCCATGGCCGTGCTGGCCAACCAGGGCGCGGGCTTCCTGAACACCGGCCATGTGCCGGGCCGCCAGGGCAACACCCACCCCAGCGTCGTGCCCTACCAGGACTTCCCCACGGCCGACGGCCGCATGCTGCTGGCCATCGGCAACGACGGCCAGTTCGCGCGCTTTTGCGGGGCCGCCGGCGTGGACTGGGCGCGTGACGAGCGCTTTGCCACCAATGCCGGCCGCGTCATCCACCGCGATGCGCTGATCCCGCTGATGGCCGAACTCACGCGCGGCCGGCCCACGGCCGAGTGGATCGCGCTGCTGGAGGACAAGGCCGTGCCCTGCGGCCCCATCAACCACATCGGCCAGGCCTTCGACGATGCCCAGGTGCAGGCGCGCGGCCTGCGCGTGGAGCAGGAGCGCTATCCGGGCGCCACGCCGCCTGCGGGCGAGACCATCAACCGCGTGGTGACCACGGCCAGCCCGCTGCGCCTGTCGGACACGCCCACCACGCTGCGCCATGCGCCGCCGGCCCTGGGCCAGCACACGGACGAGGTGCTGCGCGAACGCCTGGGCCTGGATGCGCAGCAGCTGCAGGCCCTGCGCGGCAAGGGCGTGGTCTGAGCGACTGGCGACTGGCGACTGGCGACTGGCGACAGACGCCGGTCGCCTTGATGCGCTGAAGTTTCCGAGGCCTTGAAGCCGGCCATCCGCGGACGCGGATGGCTTGGCTGCGGGCCTGCAAACGGCTTTTAGGACACGTCCTATCCAAAATCAGATGGCGGGCATCCTCATCCTCAGACGGTGCGGAAATAATTCCCACCACAGATGCAGATAGCCACTTTTTCCCTGTCCGAAGTCCCTAGGACAACTACCCGCAATGCCCGCCCCCAGCGCGCGGCAGCCGCCGCCGAACGCCTGGCCGCAGCGGGTACCCGCTTGCCAAACGGTGCAGGCGGATGGTTCGCAATCCTCTGCATCTTCCCCGCTGCTGCGCCATGCCCGCGAAGCGCCCGCCGCAGCGCAGGCGCACGGACAGGGCCTGCGCCATGAGGCCCCGCATCAAGGGCCGCATCTGCAGGACCTCGGGCTGGTTCCCACCCTGAGCGGGCACTGCGGCCCTCGTTTTCTCTTTCGCTGATACCCGTTCCACCTTGCTCTGCGCGGCAGGCAAGGTGCGCCCTGCTGCACGCCTTTTTTCCCCTTGCCGTTCAAGGGACACGCCTACAGGACTTCGCCATGCAAGCCTTTCGCAATCTCAAGATCTCCTCCAAGCTGCTGCTGGCCTTCGTGGCCGTCCTGGCGCTGACCACCTTCGTGGGCCTCTATGCCGTGCTGCAGCTCAGCCGGATCAACCAGGCGTCCATCGATATCGCCACGCGCTGGATGCCTTCATCACGCATGTTGCTCGACATCCGCGCCACCACGGCCCGCTACCGCGTCAACGAGCTGCAGTACCTGATATCCACCAGCGAGCAGGACATCGGTGCCTTCGACAGGATCATGGGCGAGCTGTGGAAGAAGACCCAGACCAGCTACGACAACTACGCCAGCTTCATCAGCTCCGCGCCGGAGAAGGCCGCCTACGACGAACTGGGCCGGCTGCGCAACGAGTACGCCAAGGAGCACGCCATGGTCATGGCCCTGGCGCGCAATGGCCGCAAGGACGAAGCCCTGGTGCTGGCCCAGGGCGAATCGCTGGAGCTGAGCCGGCGCCTGTATGACCAGATCGACCGCATGGTGCAGATCGATCATGAAGGCGGACAGCAGGCCAACGACCACGCCAATGCCCTCTACCGCAGCGCACGCATCTGGGTGGTCGGCCTGCTGGGAGCCAGCATTTTGCTGGGGCTGGCCCTGGCGCTCACGCTGGCGCGCATCGTGGCGCGTCCGCTGAACGAGGCCCTGGGCGTGGCCCAGGCCGTGGCCGAAGGCGACCTGACGCGCCGCATCCAGGCCACCACCACCGACGAAACAGGCCAGCTGCTGCACGCACTGCACCGCATGGACCAGAGCCTCATCCACATCGTCCGGCAGGTGCGCAGTGGCACGGACTCGATCGCCACGGCCTCCAGCCAGATCGCCTCGGGCAACAACGATCTTTCGGTGCGCACCGAGCACCAGGCCAGCTCGCTGGAAGAAACCGCTGCCTCCATGGAGCAGCTCACCGTCACGGTGCGTCAGAACACCGACAACGCGCGCCAGGCCAACCAGCTGGCGGCTTCGGCCTCGGCCGTCGCCCAGCAAGGCGGCGAGGTGGTCTCCCAGGTGGTGGACACCATGGGCGCCATCCATGCCTCCTCGCGCAAGATCGCCGACATCATCGGCGTGATCGACGCCATCGCCTTTCAGACCAACATCCTCGCGCTCAACGCGGCCGTGGAAGCGGCCCGCGCGGGCGAGCAGGGCCGTGGGTTTGCCGTGGTTGCGGCCGAAGTGCGCGCCCTGGCGCGGCGCTGCGCCGATGCGGCCAAGGAGATCAAGCTGCTCATCGAGGACTCCAACGGCAAGGTCAGCACCGGATCGGCCCTGGTGGCGCAGGCCGGGCAGACCATGCAGAACATCGTCAGCAGCGTGCGCAACGTGACCGACATCATGGGAGAGATCACGGCCGCCAGCGTCGAGCAGACGGCGGGTCTGGAGCAGATCAACCAGGCCATCTCGCAGATGGACCAGGTCACCCAGCAGAACGCCGCCCTGGTCGAGGAAGCCGCCGCCGCCGCCCAGTCCCTGCAGGAGCAGGCCTATGGCCTGCAGCAGGCCGTGAGCGTCTTCAAGCTGGAGCAAGGCCTGGAACTCACCGCCCTGCCCGCCACCCCTCAGCCCATTCCGGCTCCAGGCCTGGCCAGGATCACCAGCGCTGCCCAGTCAGGCCGCTGGGAAGCGCATTGATCAGAAGGAATGGGCCATGCCCACGCCGAAGGCCGTGCGCGAGCTCTGGTTCTCGTAGCGCTGGTGTCCCAGGCTGGTGTAGAGCATGGTGCGCTTGGACAGCGCGTACTCGGCGCCCAGCGACAGCATGTTGTTGGTATCGCGGTCCAGGCGCTGGCGTGCATAGCTGGCCTTGAGCGTGGTCGCCCCGATGCCGTAGGTGGCGCCCAGCGAGACCATGCGCGACTTGTCGGGACCCGTGCCGGGCGTGCCCGACTTGCTGCGGTCATAGGCCAGCATCACCGCTGCCGTGCCGATGCGGTACTTGCCGCCCATGTACAGGTCGGTGTCGCCGCTGCCGTTGCGCTCGTGCGCCAGCATGGCCGCCACCGCGCCCTGGTCGTAGTTGACCGACACCGAGCGCGCACGGCCCTGGCGGCCCGGCGCCTCGGTGCGCTCGGGCGAGGCGCTCAGGTGCAGCGAAAATCCGCCGAACTTGGGCGAGTCGTAGAACACGCCGTTGGACATGCGGCCGTACTCGGGCGAGCCGTTGTTGCTGGCGCGGTCGGTCGGCGTCAGGTAGTGGGCCATGTGCCAGGCCGGCGAGGCGATGCGGTTGAAGTTGCCCCAGGGATCGAACTGCCACTCCTGGCTCCACATGGCGCTGAGCGCGCGGCCCAGGCGCAGATGGCCCCAGCTGCCCTGCAGGCCCACGGTGGACTCGTCATGCCAGAAGGGCTTCTTCGGATAGTCCTCGGTCAGGCCCGTGTCCAGGTCGAAACGCGTGCTCAGCCGGAAGGTGGCCTTCAGGCCTCCGCCCAGGTCCTCGAAACCGGCAATCGCCAGGTTGCTGCGCTGAATCGTGCCCAGCTTGCTGGTCTTGTCGAAATCCCGGAACACGCCAGCGTCGAGATAACCGCTGATGGTGACGTTGGAGCCTGTGGCAGATGACTGGGCAGCCACCGGCAGGGCAGCCGCAACGGCGAGAGAAGCAAGGGTCAAGCGGGAGGTACAACGCATCCTGAACGGGTTCCTGGAAATGAAAGATGGCACAACACCGGCGCGGCCCGGGGGCATGCGCAAACGGCGACGGGGGTTGCCACGACAGAGGTGGCTGGAAGGTGCGCGGCGGGCTGGTGGCTTGCAGCGACTTGGAGGCAGCCAGGATGCAGATCGCAGCATGATCGCTGCACATTCATTGCACATCCCGGCCAAAGACGTCATCCGCGCAGATGGCGAACGACAGCCGGCATTATGAAAGCTGGGGCCGGCGATGACCACGCCACCGTCAGGCCCGGTCAGTTTCGTAGCGTGGCGGCCCCGGGCCGGGGCCAGGTCGTCAGCGGCTGCGCTCGGTGCGCGACACGTCCCAGAGACGGTTCATCTCGCTGCAAAAAGGCTGGGCGCAGGGTGCGCGGCCCTCGTACTGGCAGCCTTCGGTGGTGCAGAAATGCGACTGGTGCTCGAAGGCGCGGCGCTCGCGCGGCAAGGCGCCCGAGGCCTGGGCCGCCGCCATGTGCAGCCAGGGATCGTTGCGCTGCTGCAGCATCTGCTGCACCTCCTGCGCAAGCGCAGGCGACAGCGAAGCCACCGAGGCCAGGCCGGCCGGCGACGCCATGGCGCCGCCCGGCTGGCGCAGCGGCTGCAGCTCCAGCAGCAGCAGGGCGCTGGTGCGCAGCGCATCGGCGCCACGCGGCTGCACCACCACGGCCACCGGCCCCGAGGCCAGCGATTGCAGCGAGGCATCCAGCGGCAGGCGCAGGCCCGGCTCCGTGGCCTGCGCGCCCGCCAAGGGCAGCGCAGCGCCCGCAGGCAGTGCCGCCGCCGTGAAAGGGGCCGCACCCGGCGCGGAAGCCGATGCGGCCGCCAGCGCCATGGCCGCGCCCTGCGCCTGGGCCCAGGCCTGGGGCACCTGCAGGCTCAGCGTGAAGCCGCGCTCGCCCTGGGGCGTCAGCAGCGTGCCCTGCTGCACCCACCAGCTTTGCAGCGCGGGCAGGGTCTGGGTGGCGCCGCCTGCAACACCTCCAGGCGCGCTGGCACCGGCCTGCGGTGCCAGTCCCGATCCGGCCAGCAGCGCATCCACCACCTTGGCCTTGGCGGCTGCCACGGCCAGCGTCACTGCGGCAGCAGAGGGCTGCAGGGAGGCTGCGGCCTGCAGTGCAGGCGAGGAAGACGCCGCCTGCGGCGCAGCGCCGGCCTGGGCAGAGGCTGATGTCCCCGTCTGCGGACTCTGCGATGGCTGCGCTTGCCCTCCGGCCGGCGCTGTACCTGCCGCTGTACCAGCTGTCGTGCCGGCGGCCAGCGCCTGCAGCAACGCGGCCGATCCGGGCTGGGCCGCGAGCAACTGCAGGGCCTGGCCCTGCTGGGTACCTACCTGGGCCAGCAAGGCCTCCAGCAGCCGGCCCAGCGCCTCGGACACGCCGCTGGCCGGCCACTGCGGCGCGGGCGCGCCGGGGCTGGACTGGACCTGGCGCGCCAGCTGGGCCACCAGTTGCTCAAAGGCCTGCAGGCGCAGGCTTTGCAGCATCTCGGGCGACCAGCGCACGGCCGTGGCCGCTGGCGGCGTGACGGGAATGGAGGGTGAGGCGGGTGACGCGGGGGAAGCCGGCGCCACCGCAGCGGACGGCGCCTGTGGCGCCACCGGCGCACCAGTGGCCGGGCCGGAGACAGGCGCCGCCACTGGCAGCGGCAGCCCTGCGGCTGGGGACGGGACGGGCGGCAGCGGCGAACTCATGTCAGAGGCTCCGCCCGGGCCATCAGGCCGATTCCGGGTAGAACAGGCGGCGCGTGGGCGTGCTGCCCACGGCCTTGGCGATGGCACCGATGTGGTCCGGCGTGGTGCCGCAGCAGCCGCCCACGATGTTGACCAGGCCTTCGGACGCGAATTCGTGCACCAGGCGGCTGGTGACCTCGGGCGTCTCGTCGAAGCCCGTGTCGCTCATGGGATTGGGCAGGCCGGCGTTGGGGTAGCAGCTGATGAAGGTCTCGGGCGCGGCCTTGTTCAGTTCCTGGACGTAGGGGCGCATCAGCGCCGCGCCCAGCGCGCAGTTCAGGCCGATGGACAGCGGGTTGGCATGGCGCACGCTGTGCCAGAAGGCCGTCACCGTCTGCCCGGACAGGATGCGGCCCGAGGCATCGGTCACCGTGCCGCTGATCATGATGGGCAGGCATTCGCCGCTTTGCTCGAAGGCCTCGTCCACCGCGAACAGCGCGGCCTTGGCGTTGAGCGTGTCGAAGATGGTCTCGACCAGGATGACGTCGGAGCCGCCCTCGATCAGCGCCAGCGTCTGCTCCAGGTAGGCCTGGCGCAGCTGCTCGAAATTCACGTTGCGCGCGCCCGGATCGTTCACGTCGGGACTGATGCTGGCCGTCTTGGGCGTGGGGCCCAGGGCGCCGGCCACGTAGCGCGGATGGCCGGGCGTGCTGTACTTGTCGCAGGCCGCGCGGGCCAGCTGGGCGCTCTTGAGATTCATCTCGCGCGCCAGATCGGCCATGTGGTAGTCGTCCTGCGCAATCGTGGTCGCGCCGAAGGTGTTGGTCTCGATCAGGTCGGCGCCGGCGGCCAGGTACTTGTCGTGGATATCGCGGATCACGTCGGGGCGGGTGAGCGACAGCAGCTCGTTGTTGCCCTTGACGTCATGCGGGAAGTCCTTGAAGCGGTCGCCCACGCTGCCGGGGCCCGTGTAGCCCTGGCCCCGGTACTGGGCCTCTCCCAGCTTGAAGCGCTGGATCATGGTGCCCATGGCGCCGTCAAGAATGACGAGGCGCTTGGCAAGGATGGCGGGAAGCTCTTTGGCGCGGGTGTACTGGGGCAGGCTCATGGGCAGCGATTGTAGGAACTCCGGGGCGGCCGTGCCGGGCACGAGGATTCCCCCAGAAAAACGGCCTCCGCCCCAAACAAGAGGCGCGACCTATGAAACTAGCGCACCCCCACGCCAGAGACACCGAGGAAGGGCCTATGCCGGCCGCGCCGCCCCGCACCGAGGGTGTCGTCCCCCTCCCGCGTAGCGAGAGAGGGGGAAGCGGCGCAGCCGCTCAGGGGGTGCTAACCATTTCAGGTGCAGACAGAGACGACTTGAGCCGGCTGGCGGCTCAGGCTCACATACACATGGCCCACGCCGCTGTCGAAATATGCGGCCTCGTGGCGGCCCAGTTCCACCGATTCGCCGTTCTCGAACAGGATGCGCACCCGGCCGGAGAGCACCATCACGAACTCCTGGCCCGCATGGCGGATGGTCTCCGAGAATTCGCCGGCCTCGCGCGCATTGATCACGGCCACCAGGGGCTGCATCTTCTTGCCCGGGAAGGCGCCGCACAGCACGCTGTAGAGGTACTGGTCGGTCTCGTAGCGCTGCACGTCCTCGAAGCAGTCCTTGACCACGGTGGGCGTATCGCCGGCCGCCTGCTGGGCGTCCCCGACCATGAACAGCCGTGTCATGTCGATGTCCAGCGCGTTGCCCAGCATGAGCACCTTCTCGTAACTCAGCGCGATCTGGCCGCGCTCGGCCTTGGAGATGGTGGACACGGCCAGCCCGCTGCTTTCGGCCACCTGCTGCAGCGTCAGGCCGCGCTCCTTGCGCGCCTTGCGCAGCTTGGCGCCCACTTCGTGCTTGCCCGCAGGCATGGCGGCGGCCGTGCGGGCGCCCGGCAGCACGGCGGCGAGGACCTGGTCTGGCGTGGGGAGAGTGCTGGACCTGGGGCTGGACCTGGGGCTGGATCTGGTGCGGGGGCTGGGCATGAAGCGGGCGATCGGGGCTGGCGACCGCCCGATTCTAGGGTCAGGCCCGGCCGTCAGGCGCCGCGCAGGCCGGCCCCGGGCGCCTGCCTGCGGCCCATGCGCAGCCAGCCCACCAGCGCGCAGGCCATGAGGGCGAAGCCGATGTAGCCATAGACCGGGTAGACCATGCCCACCAGCGTGATGAAGCCCGCGAAGCTGCCGCCCAGGGCCAGCACGCCCGCCACGCCCGTGCCCCAGCGAAAACGCGGCGTGCCGGCCGGCAGGATGCGGGCCACGAAGGCATAGAGCATGCCCACGGCCGTGTTGAGGATCATGCCGAAGATGACCAGCGACATCAGGTGCCCCAGCCAGGGCGAGATCTGCGTGGCCAGCGACAGCATGGGCATGGACAGGCCGCCCAGCGTGTCCATGCGCCAGTACATCGCGGCCGCGATCATCAGCATCAGCAGGCCCAGCAGCAGCCCGCCCGCCACGCCGCCCCACAGCGCCACGCGGCGCGAGCTGGCCTGCCCGCCCATGATCACCAGGAAGGGCATGCCCGCCACCACGTTGTAGGAGACATAGAGCAGCGCCGCCACCAGCCAGTGGCCCGCGCCCCGGGGCTGGGTGGCGGCGGCGGCCTCCAGCGCGGCCATGTCGCCGTGGGGAGTCACCAGCACGTAGCCGGCGACCACCACGGTCATGAACACCAGCAGCGGCGTGACGGCGCCGATGAAGGCGATCACCCGGCCCACGTCCAGGCAGACGATGAGCACCGTGGCAACGGTGGCCAGCACGCTGCCCCAGACCTCGGGCAGGCCCAGCCACTGGTGCAGCAGCGAGCCCGCGCCCGCCAGCATGACCACGGTGATGGCAAACAGGAAGAAGGTGATCAGCACATCGAACACCATGCCCACATGCCGGCCCAGCAGGGCCTGCACCACCTCCTTGTGCGAGCCGGCCTGCAGGCGCTGGCCCATGGTGGAGAACGCCATGGACAGGAAGACGAAGGCCAGGGCCGCCACCAGGCAGCCTGCCAGGCCGATGGCGCCAAAGCCCGCGAAGAACTGCAATATCTCCTGCCCCGAGGCGAAGCCCGCCCCGACGATGACGCCGACGAAGGCGCCGGCAATCCTGCTCACTTCCTTGAATGCACCCATGCCTGTCTCCTTGGATTGTTGTGTGTTGCGGGGGCCGAAAAGGTGGAAAAGCGATGACGGGTCAGGCCGCGAAGCGCGCCGGACTCAGCCGCAGGGCATCGACGCCTTGGGCCAGCAGCTCGGCGGGCAGCGGCTCGCGCATCAGCAGCGCGGCCGCGGCGGCCGAGGCGCCGGCCGCCGTCTGTATGCCATAGCCGCCCTGCCCGGCCAGCCAGAAAAAGCCCTCGCGCTGCGCATCCCAGCCGATCACGAAGTCGTCGTCGGGCGCAAAGCTGCGCAGCCCGGCCCAGACATGGCGCGGCCGGCGTATGCGCAGGCGGGTCAGTGTCTCGATACGGTCTATGCCCATGGCCACGTCCAGCTCCTCGGCCACCACATCATGCGGCGGCACGGGATCGGCATTGGCGGGCGAGCCCAGCAGCTGGCCCGCATCGGGCTTGAAGTAGAAGCTCTCGTCCACGCCGATCACGGCAGGCCAGCCGTGGATGTCCTCGCCCTCGGGGGCGGCAAAGGTGAAGGCCGAGCGGCGCCGGGGCTCGATGCCCAGCGGCCGCGCGCCGCACAGCCGGGCCACGGCATCGGCCCAGGCGCCTGCGGCATTGACCACGGCGCGGGCGCGGACCTGCGACCCGTCCTGCAGCACCAGGGTCCACAGGCCCTGGCCATCACCATCCACCTCACGCTCGGCGCCCGACAGTTCGGCGCCGCAGCGCAGCCGCGCACCGGCACGCGCCATGCCGCGCAGAAAGCCCTGGTGCAGTTCGGCCACGTCGATGTCCATGGCGTCCAGGTCATGCACGGCGCCCACGAGCAGGCTCTCCTGCAGGCAGGGCACCAGGGCGCAGGCCTGGCGCGCGTCGATGCGCTCGGCGCGCAGGCCGTCGCGGCGGTACATGGCCAGGGCCTCGTCCAGCTGGGGTTCCTGGCCGGCCGTTCCTATGTAGAGCACGCTGCGCGGCTGCAGCAGCGCGTGCTCGCAAAAACCTTCGGGCGGCGCGCTGTAGAAGCCACGGCTGGCGCGTGTCAGCGCGCGTATCTGCGCGGTGCCGTAGCTCTCCATGAACATGGCGGCCGAGCGGCCCGTGGCGTGGTATCCGGGCTGCGGCTCGCGTTCCAGCACCACTACCGAGGCGCCGCCCCCGGCCAGCCGCCAGGCCACCGAGGCACCGGCCATGCCGCCACCGATCACGGCGAAATCCAGAACCTGGCTTTCCATCATCCATCGCTCCATTTTTTTCCAATGAGAAAATTATCCGATAAGAAAAAAATGAGGCAAGCCCCTGGTCCTCGTGGTTTTCACCGGGTGCGCCGGACAAGAAAAAAGGGACGGCGCCTGGCCGTCCCTTGTGGCAATGCGCGCCGCACGCTCAGGCCGGCGGCAGCTTTCCGTCCCAGCCACCGGCCAGAGCCTGGTACAGCGCCACGGCGGCGCGCAGGCCGCGCGCACGGCTGTCGGCGGCCGCGTCCTGGGCGGCATACAGGTCGCGCTGCGCATCCAGCACTTCGTACAGGCCCACGCTGCCCAGCTGGTAGCGGCGCTGCGCCAGTTGCTCGGCACGCTGGCGCTGCTCGGCGGCCTGCGCCAGGTGGGCGTCTTCGCTGCGCGTGCGCTGCAGGCGCACCAGGGCGTTCTCCGTGTCCTCCAGCGCCAGCAGCACGGTCTGCTGGTACTGGGCCAGCGCAGCCTGGGCGCCGGCCTCGCTGGCCGCGATGCGCGCCCGCACGCGCCCCACGTCAAGAAAGGACCAGTCCACGCCCAGGAATACGCTGCTGCGGGCGCTGGCACCCTCGAACAGCGCGCCGCCATGCAACGCCGTGCTGCCCAGCAGCCCGCCCAGCGACAGGCGCGGGAACAGGTCGGCCGTGGCCACGCCGATGCGTGCCGTGGCCGCATGCAGCCGTGCCTCGGCCACGGCCACGTCCGGGCGCCGGCGCAGCAGGCCGGCCGGCGTGCCGGGGTCGATGGCCGGCGGCAGCTGCGGCAGGGCGGCAGGCACATCCAGCGCGGCGATCAGCGCCTCGGGCACCTGGCCCGTGAGCACGGCCAGCCGGTGCTGCGCCATGGCGATCTGCGCCTGCAGCGCGGGAATGCGCGAGCGCGTGGCCTCCAGCTGGGCCTGGGCGCGCGCCAGGTCGAACTCGGTGCCGCTGCCGTGCGCCAGGCGCAGCTGCACCAGGCGCAGCGTGTCCTGCTGGTTGGCCGCATTGGCCTGCGCCAAGGCCAGGCGCTGCTGCCAGCCGCGCAGGTCGGCGTAGCTGCCCGCCACCTGGGCCGCAATGGCCACCTGCAGGGCCGCCAGGTCGGCCGCATCGGCGCGCAGGTCGGCATGCCGCGCCTCGATGCTGCGCCGCACGCGGCCGAACACGTCGATCTCCCAGCTGGCGGCCAATCCGGCGGTGTAGCTGCGCTGGCTGCGCGGGCCATAGAAGGCCTCGCTCTCGCTGAGCTTTTGCTGCGTGGCCCGGCCCGACATCGTGACCGTGGGCAGCTGGTCGAAGCGGCTTTCGCGCAGCAGCGCCTGGGCACCGTCCAGCCGCGCCAGCGCCACCTGCAGGTCCTGGTTGTCGCCCAGCGCGCGCTCCACCAGCTGCGTCAGCTGCGGGTCCTGGAACTGGCGCCAGAAGGCGGCGTCAGGCTCGGCCTGGGGGGTGGCCGGTGCAGGCTCGGCCCGCGCGAACTGCGCTGCGGCCCGCGGCGCCGCAGGCGCCTTGAAGTCGGGGCCGACCGCGCAGCCGCCCACCAGGGCGGCGGATGCCAGCGCCAGCGCGTGGCGGCTCAGGGACTTGCGTATCTCAGGCATGTGGGGACTCCAGGGAGGCGGGCTGGGCAGGCCCGGTGGAATGCGCAGGCGCATGCCCCGTCAGCGCGCGGCCCGAAAGCCGGCGCAGCGTGACGTAGAACACCGGCGTGAGGAACAGGCCGAACAGGGTCACGCCCAGCATTCCCGAGAACACCGTCACGCCCGTGGCCGCGCGCACCTCGCTGCCCGCGCCGCCACCGATGAGCAGGGGCACGGCCCCGGCGATGAAGGCGATCGAGGTCATGACGATGGGGCGCAGCCGCAGGCGGCAGGCCTGCAGCGCGGCATCGACGATGCCCACGCCGCGCAGCTCCAGCTCGCGTGCGAATTCCACGATCAGGATGGCGTTCTTGCAGGCCAGCCCCATCAGCACCACCAGCCCCACCTGCACGAAGACGTTGTTGTCGCCGCCGGCCAGCCAGACGCCGAACAGCGCCGCGCAGATGCACACGGGCACGATGAGGATCACGGCCAGCGGCAGCGTCCAGCTCTCGTAGAGCGCGGCCAGCACCAGGAAGACCAGCATCACGGCAATGGCGAAGACCACGGCCGCGGCGTTGCTCTGCTCCACCTGCTGGTAGCTCAGGTCGGTCCAGGCCAGCTCGATGCCGCGCGGCAGCGTGCGCTGCGCGATCTCCTGGAGCTTGGCCAGCACCTCGCCCGAGGACAGCACGCGCGGGTCGGAGTCGCCGATCAGATCGGCCGCTGGAAAGCCGTTGTAGCGCAGCACCGGGTCGGGGCCGAAGCTGGGCACCACGGTGACCATGGAGCCTATGGGCACCATCTCGCCGCGTGCATTGCGCGTGCGCAGACTGGCGATATCCTCCACGGTCTGGCGGTGGTCCGCGTCGGCCTGCAGCATCACGCGCCAGACGCGGCCGAAGGCGTTGAAGTCGTTGACGTAGACCGACCCCAGGTAGGCCTGCAGCGTCTGGAACAGGTCGGTCAGCGCCACGCCCTGGGCCTTGGCCTTGGTGCGGTCCACTTTGACTTCCAGCTGCGGGATGTTGGACTGGTAGCTGCTGACCGGGTAGGTCATGCCCGGCGTTTTGGCGATCTCGGCCTGGAAGGCCTGCAGCGCCTGCTGCAGCGCCGCGTAGCCCAGGCCCGCGCGGTCCTGCAGGAACAGCGAGTAGCCCGAGCCGTTGCCCAGGCCCTGGATGGGCGGGGGCATCAGCGCATAGGCGAAGCCGCCCTCGATCTGCGAGAACTTGGCGCCCAGCTCGGCATTGATGGCCTCGGCGCTGCGCGTGCGCTCGCCGAAGGGCTTGAGCATGATGTAGGCGCTGGTCAGGTTGGGCGTGGTCGTGGACTGCAGCGCGTTGAAGCCCGCGAAGGCGGCGACCATGTCCACGCCTTCCACGCTTTTGGCGGCATCGACCATCTGGCGCGTGACCGCATCCGTGCGGTTCAGCGAAGCCCCTTCGGGCAGCTTGGCGCCGCCGAACAGGTACAGCTTGTCCTGCAGCGGGATGAAGCCGCCCGGCACGGCCTGGAACAGCACGGCCGTGCCCGCCAGCAGCGCCGCATAGACCGCGAACACCAGGCCCCGGCGGCGCAGCGAATGCCCCACCGAGTTCTGGTAGCCGTGGGCGCTGCGGTCGAAGAAGCGGTTGAAGGGCCGGAAGAGCCAGCCCAGGCTGCGGTCCAGCCCGCGCGCCAGCGGATCGCGCGGCGCGCCGCGCGGCTGCAGCAGCTTGGCCGCCAGCGCGGGCGACAGCGTCAGCGAGTTGATGGCCGAGATCACCGTGGAGATGGCAATCGTCACGGCGAACTGCTTGTAGAACTGACCCGTCACGCCGCTGAGAAAGGCCATGGGCACGAAGACCGCGCACAGCACCAGGGCGATGGCGATGATGGGGCCCGAGACCTCCTTCATCGCCAGGTGGGCCGCCTCCAGGGGCGTGTGCCCTTCCTCGATGTAGCGCTCCACGTTCTCCACCACGACGATGGCGTCGTCCACCACGATGCCGATGGCCAGCACCAGGCCGAACAGGGTCAGCGTGTTGATGGAGTAGCCCAGCAGGTACAGCCCCGCGAAGGTGCCGACGATGGACACGGGCACGGCCAGCAGCGGAATGATGGAGGCGCGCCAGGTCTGCAGGAAGACGATGACCACCAGCACCACGAGGATGACGGCCTCGATCAGCGTGCTCTGCACCGCCTTGATGGAGTCGCGCACGAAGACCGTGGGGTCCCAGACCGTCTCGAAGGCCACGCCCTCGGGCAGGTCCTGCGAGAGCTTGTCCATGGCCGCGTAGACCTGCTCGGCCACGCCCAGCGCATTGGCGCCGGGCGACAGGAAGATGCCCACGGCCGCCATGTTCTTCTTGTCGCTCCACGAGCGCAGCGTGTAGTCGCTGGCGCCCAGCTCGATGCGCGCCACGTCGGCCAGGCGCACGACCTGGCCGTCCGCGCCGCCCTTGAGCACGATGCTGCCGAATTCCTCGGGCGTCTTCAGCCGCCCGCGCACGTTGATGGACAGCAGCTTGTCCGCGCTCTGCGGACTGGGCTGCGCGCCCAACTGCCCGGCCGAGACCTGGATGTTCTGCTCGCGGATGGCGGCAATCACCTCGGGCGCCGTGAGCTGGCGCGCGGCCACCTTGTCCGGGTCCAGCCACACGCGCATGGCGTAGTCGCCCGCGCCGTAGATGCCCACGTCGCCAATGCCCGGAATGCGCGCCAGCACGTCCTTGATCTTGAGCGTGACGTAGTTGCGCAGGTACAGCGCGTCATGCTGGCCGTTCTGGGAGACCAGGCCCACGTACATCAGCGGCGTGGACGACTGCTTTTGCGTGGTCACGCCGAACTGGCGCACCTCCTCGGGCAGACGGCTCTGGGCCTGGCTGACGCGGTTTTGCACGCGCACGGCGGCCGTGTCGGGATCGACGTCGGGGCGGAAGGTGGAGACCACCTGCAGGCTGCCGTCGGACGCCGCGACCGACTTCATGTACATCAGGCCTTCGACGCCGTTGATGGCCTCCTCCAGCGGCACGGCCACCGACTCGGCGACCTCCTTGGGATTGGCGCCCGGATAGGTGGCGCGCACCACCACGCTGGGCGGCACGACCTCGGGATACTCGCCCACGGGCAGCTGCGGAATCGCGACCAGCCCCACGGCGAACAGGATGATGGAGAGCACGACCGCGAAGATCGGCCGGTCTATGAAGAATTTGGAGAAGTCCATGGTGCTTCCCGGTTCACTGCGCGGCCACGGCCGGCGCCTTGGCCACCGCCGCCTGCCCATCGCCGGGCGCAGGCTTGGGGCTGATCGGCATGCCGGGGTAGTAGATGCGCTGCAGGCCGCCGACCACCAGGCGGTCGCCCGCCGCCAGCCCCTTGTCCACCACGCGCCGGCCATCGACCATGCGGCCCAGTTCCAGGTCACGGCGCTCGGCCTTGTTGCCCTCGCCCACCACATACACGTACTTGCGGTCCTGGTCGGTGAGCACGGCCTTGTCGTCGATCAGCAGCGTCTGCCGCTCGCCGCCCACGCCCTGCGCGTCTTGCAGTTGCACGCGCGCGAACAGGCCCGGCGTCAGCAGGCGGTCGGGATTGGGCAGGCGGGCGCGCATGCGCACCGTGCCCGTGCCCGCGTTGAGCTGGTTGTCGGTGAAGTCCAGGCTGCCCGCATGCGGAAAGCCTTCGTCGCCGGCCAGCCCCACACGCACGGGCCGCTGCACGCCGGGCCGCCCCTTGGTGTTCTTGGCGGCCTGCTGCTGCCGCAGGAAGCTGTGCTCGTCCGCATCGAAGTAGACATACACCGGGTCCTGCGAAACCACGGTGGTCAGCACGCTCTGGTCGGCCTGGGCCAGGTTGCCCACGGTGAGCAGGGCGCGGCCCGCGCGGCCGGAGACCGGCGCGCGCACCTCGGTGAAATCCAGGTTGAGCCGGGCTGCCGCCAGCGCGGCCTCGGCGGCACGCACCTGGGCGGCGCTCTGGGCCAGGGCGCCGGCGCGCGTATCGGCCTCCTCGCGCGAGACGGCATGCTCGGCCACCAGCTGGCGGGCGCGCTGGTCCTGGGTGCGGGCCAGCGCGGCGCCTGCGCGCGTACGCTCCAGCTCGGCCTCGGCGCTGGCCAGGGCGGCGCGGTAGGGCCGCTGGTCGATCACGAACAGCAGCTGGCCCTTCTTCACCTCCTGCCCCTCGCTGAAGGCAATGCGCTCGATATAGCCCGACACGCGCGGGCGCAGTTGGACCGACTCCACGGCATCGATGCGGCCGTTGAACTCGTCCCAGACACGCACGCTGGCCGGCACGACTTCGCTCACCAGCACCTCGGGCGCAGGCGGCGGGCCGTCGCTGGCGTGGGCATCGCCCACGGCCTGCGGGCGGCAGCCGGCAAGCAGGGCCAGCGCCGCCAGGGCGCCTCCGAACAGGGCACGCCGCAACGGCGGCGGGGGAAGAACGGGCATGGATCGACTCTCCTTGAGGGGGATGGGCAAGGCCCTGCTGCCGGGGCTGCGGCGGGGCCGGAAAAAGGGGCGGGACCGCAGGCTCTGGAGGCCTTCCAGGCGGTTGCTCACAATGGGTTGCATTCTTCAAGTTCAAGTGAACTTGAAGTCAAGATCCGCGCGCAAAGACACCACGAAAATTGAGGACGGTTTGCCGGGGACATTGCTGGCCGGATCGGACAAGCGCAGCGGCAATTGACCAGGAACGACCTGAGAAGACCTGGACAGGCGCGCACAGACGGACACACGCGCGTTGCCGCACCTGCAGGACGCCACCACTACACTGCAAGGCCATCTGACCCAGGGTGGCGGCCAGGCATTGCCAGGAACCGCCAGGTACCGCCAAAAAACGCCGACGAACGCCGACACCCTCCATGGAAAAGCACTGGATGCCTGCCGCATGAATCTGCTTGCTCACGCCACACTGTCCCGGCCGCAGGGACGCAACAAACGCATCAGCACCGTGAGGGTGCTGGCCCTGGAGATGCCGGGCGGCGACACCACGGCCACCGCAGCGCGCCATGTCGTGACCTTGCAGGTCACGCAATTGAAGGCCGGCGTCGTCGCGCAGGTCGATGACAGCACGCTCACCCCCTTGCCCCAGGCGCTGGAGCCTGCACGCCAGCGCGCGCTGGCCTACCTGCGCCAGCGCCTGGGCGCGGGCGATGTGCTGCAGTCCCATGAGGGCTTTGCGGAGCTGGATGCTGAAGCAGGCCCGGCGCCCTCCCCCGGCCAGGCCCGGGAACAGGCCACGGTGCCGCCAGGCCTGCCGGAGTCGGCCCTGCAGGCCGGCGCCATTTCCGCCCTGTGCAAACGCCTGGACGGCAGCGCCTGGCGGCTGATGCCCTCGGGCCAGCAGGCCCGGCTGGTGTGGCGGCTGGCCGAGTATGCGGACCCCGCGCGCGGCGGCGCCGCCCAGCGCCTGCTGCATGCCCAGGTTCCACGCCTGGTGGCGCTGCTGGGCACGGGGGACGATCTGCTCGACTACTGCCTGGCCTACCTCATCGGGCGCCTGGGCGATGGCGGCGCGGCGGTGGCCCTGCAGGCGCTCTCGCAACGCGGCACCAGCGAGGCCACGCGCGATCTGGCGCACCAGGCCTGGCTGGCCCTGCTGGAGCCGCAGGAACGCAAGGCGGCGCTGCAGGAGTACCAGGCGCAGTGGGCCGGGATCCCCCCGCAGGAAAACGGCCTGAAAGAGGACGGACCGCAGGCCGAACAGGCCTTCTTCCAGGCACTTGGGCCACAGGCGCTGCTGGCGGCCGATGCGCTGGGCGCGCACGACGGCGCCGTACACCAGCAGCTGCTGGCCTGGATGGAGCGCATCCCCTTCACGCGCGCATGGTGGCCGGCCCTGCGGCGCATCCACAAGCGTGCCGAGTGGCGGCGCGACCACGCCCTGCTGGCCGTGCTGCATGCGCGCTTCGATGGCCCGCGCGACGAGAGTGCCGTCTTCAGCCGCGACACCTCGCTGTACCTGCGCCTGCGCGGCTGGCGCCAGCTGCGGCGCATGGCCTCGGCCGACCACAGCGAAAGCGCCGCCCATGCCGCAGCCCTGCTCGAGGCCATGGACCGCTGCTGCGCGGGCCTGCCTGCCTCGCGCTCCGGCCGCCTGCCCGAATCGCGCTGGCTGCTCGCCGCCCGGCTGCTGTTGCCACGCTGGCCGCAACTGCATGCCTCGGCCCGCGCCCACACCTGGCACACCGACGAGCCGCTGGACCTGCAGCAGCTGCCCGCGCAGCGCGTGGAAGGGCTTTCGGCCATGTGGGACGCCCACCCCGGGCAACTGCTGCAACTGGTGGGCCGTTCGCAGTCCACGCTGCTGCTGTGGTCGCTCACGCGCGCCCTGCAGGACCAGAAGGCCTTTCTGGACGGCCTCGATGCAGCGGCCACCGCGCCGCTGCTGCACAAAACCTATGCACCGGCGGCTGCGCTGGGCCTTCAGATCGCCCAGCAGCGCATGGTCTCGCTGACCGACGATGCGGCACGCCGGCCCTGGCTGCTGGCGCTTGCGCAATGCGGCGACGGGCCTGCCGCCAGCTACCTGGGCGCCTGGCTGTCGCGTGACCGCGCAGGCGCCGCGCGCGATGCCGAACTGGTGGCAGCCCTGCTGCTGTCACCGGCCGCCAGCTCGCGCACCCAGGGCCTGGCCCTGCTGTTTTATGCCGATGGTGCAGCCGTGGCCCTGGCCTTGCTGGCGGCGCTGCCCACGCTGGACACCGAAAGCCCCGCGCTGGCCGATATCCGCGATGCGGTGCAGGCACTGTTCGATGGCAATGGCCCGCTGGCTGCGCAGGCCGCCAGCGTCCCGGCCCCGCCGCTGCACCACCTGCTGGCGCACTCGGTGACGGCGCTGGTGGAGATGGCCACCGCCTGGCTGCTGGCGCATCCGCAGGGCCTGCGGACCCTGCCCCCGGCGGCGTTGCGCGGGCTGCTGGAATCCGAGGAACCTGCGCGCATGGCCTGCGGCATCCGTCTCATGGGCAGCCTGGCCGATGACCTGCTGTGCGAGCAGGCCGCCATGCTGGCCGAATTCGCCGTATCACCGCATGCCGCCTTGCGTGCAGCGGCAGCGCCCCTGGTCGAGCGCCTGGCCGGCATCCCCCTCTACAACACGCGCTGCAATGCCCAGATCGCCGAACGCCTGCACGAGGTGCTGTTCCGCGCGGAAAAGGCCGAAGGCGTTCACGACGCGGCGCTGCGGCTGCTCACCGGCCCGCTGGCCGCCGTGGCCCCGGCCCGCGATGCCTCGGGCATCTGGCGCGCCCTGCAGGCGCAGGCCAAGGGCGCACAGCGCTACGGCGCCTGGGGCCTGAAGGCGCTGGACCTGCAGGCCTACACGCTGCGCCAGTGGTCCACGCTGGCCCGGCATGCCGATGCCGACGTTCGCGCCTTGAGCCGCCAGAGCATCGATGCGCAGCTCACGCCCATGGACCGGACCCTGCCCGAGCAGGCCGAACAGCTGCTGCCGCTGGCCGACGCCCTGTTTGCCGACACGCAGCAGTACGCACGCGAGATGTTCGGCCAGCGGCTGCCGGACGGCGCCCTGTCGCCGCAGCTGCTGCTCGGCTGGGTCGATCACGCCCAGCCCTGGGTGCAGGCCCTGGGCCGCCAGCGGCTCGCGCAGCACATGAGCGCGCCCGAGGCCAGCCTCTTCCTCACGCGCCTGGCCCAGCACCCCGCCACCAGCGTGCAGCTGTTCGTCACGCAATGGCTGCTCGCCCTGCCCGACGAGCCCGCGCCGCAGCGCGCGGCGCGCCTGCAGGAGCTGCAGCCCTACTTCCTGGCCGTGCTCAGCCAGGTGCACCGCGCGCGCGCCAGCAAGACGCGCGTGCTGCATTTCCTGCGCAGCCAGGTGCAGGCGCCCGAGACCGCCGCCGTGGTGGCGGCCATCTTTGCGCGGCAGGTGGTCAGCGCCAGCCATGCCGACCAGCCCGACTATGTGGCTGGGCTGCGCGACATCGTGCAGCGCCATCCCCAGCTGGCGCAAAGCTTCATGCAGCCCCTGGCGGCGGAGCGGCGCGGCCAGGCCCCGTCTTCAACCTGAGCGCCGCAACAAGGCACGGAGTCGATCGGACATGGAATTTCGCTATCAGTACTACGGCAGCACGCAGGTCAACGACACGGCGGCCGAGCAGGCCTTCTCCTTCGCGCCCGACCTGCTGCGCCCACCCACGCGCTTCGACGGCCTGCTCCGGCGCGACGGCCCGGCCTACCTGCAGGTGCGCGAAGGGCTGTCCGCGCTGCACAGCGTGGTGGTCAGCGACCTGCGCACGCGCGGCCGCGACAAGACGGCCTACCGCGAATGGCTGCAGGAGCACGAAGCGCAAATGCTCGCCACCTTCATGGCCGACACCGGCGGCGCCCAGGCGCGCGCCAAGGAAATCAGCGCCGAACTCAAGGACCTGCGCGAGACCCGCAACCAGGTGCTCTCCCCCTTCTACAAGGCCCAGCGCAAGTACTTCGACTGGCTGTTCGTGGCCAACCGCGATGCCTGGTATGTGCTGGACCCCGTGATCACCGTGCACCCGGACCGGCTGCTGTTCGAGGCCTTCAGCCAGGACGAATCGAGCTACTGCGCGGTCAGCATCCGGCACGAGGCCTTCGAGCATGCGGGCGAGCGCATCTGCGGCACCACCAACATCGATTACTCGGCCAGCCTCTACGAAGAATTCCAGAAGATCCGCAGCTACCGGGACACGCGGCTGACGCTGGACCCGGCGGGCTTTGCCGTGCAGGTGGGCGGCGACCCCGCGCTGCGCGAGGAAAAGATCGACCTGCCCGACAGCTGGCTGCGCGGCTTCGTGCAGGTCTCCAGCGCCATGGCCCTGCCCGCCACCGTGCTGGAGCTGCACCCCATGGACCTGTTCAACATCTGCGCGCGTCTGCGTGCCCGGCGCGAGCGCCATGGCCCGCGCGCGCTGCGCTTCGAGCTGGCGCCGGGACAGCCGCCCACCGTGGTCTTCGAGCCTTGGGAGGAACGCCTGGCCACCCGGCGCTCGCACGTCGTCAGCGATGCCATGGGCACGGGCGGCGGCACCATCCGCCTGTGGGGGCGCCGCCGCCTGCTCACGCTGGAGCGGCTGATCTCCCAGGCCACGCGCGTGCGCGTGCACCTGCTGGGCAGCGGCATGCCCAGCTTCTGGGTGATCGAGCTGGGCCTGGTCACGGTCACGCTGGGCCTGTCGGGCTGGAGCGCCAACGACTGGGCCGCCAGCGCACGCTTTCACCTGATGGCGCCGCAGGCCGAGGTCACGCCCGCCCAGGTCGAGGCCGTGGGCCGGCAACTGCAGTCGTGCTGGCAGGCCGGCGCGCAGGAACTGGCCCAGGCCACGGGTCTGGCCCCGGCCCAGGTGCACACGGCCATGACACGCTGGATGCAGGCCGGGCGCGCGGTCTACGACCTGGACGCCGGGCGCTACGCCTGGCGCGAGCTGCTGCGCGAGCCGCTGACGGCGCAGCAATTGCAGCCCGCCAACCCCGAGCAAGACAAGGCGCTGGCCCTGGTGCGCGGCAAGGCCATTGCCCCGCCGCGCATCGACCGCAAGGACGGGTTCAGCCGCATCACCGGCCAGATCCCGCGCGCCGACGGCAAGCGCCTGTTCGACACCCAGCTCGAACTCGATGCCGACGAGCGCCTGACCGATGCGCGCTGCAGCTGCAACCACTACCAGCAGTACCGGCTGCGCCAGGGGCCCTGCGAGCACATGATTGCGCTGCGCCTGGTGGCGCAGCCCCAGCTCGATGCCGCCCGCCAGCCGACCGGCCCGCAGATGAAGGCCGCAGGACAAGGAGAAATCGCGTGAACCGCTTCAATTGCTCTACACTGCCACGCGGAGCGACGCGCAGGCTCTTGCAATCCGGGTGGTGTTTCGCCACCCTTGTGAACTGCCGTTTCATGCACCACGGGCGCCGTTTTCACTGTGCCACCCCAGCGACGGTATGCGTTTTCCTGAGTGGCTTGCCACAAGCGAAACACGCATACCGTCGCGGGGTGGCGTCGAGCGAACAGCTCCCGTCCCGTGAGCCCTGCGGGCTCTTCGACGAGAAGCGCGTCGCTCCATTTCTTTGCCCGCCGCACAGCGGCCGGGCCCGCCTTGCCGGGGTGGCCGCATGAGCCAGCCGCAACCCACACGCGCCGAGATCTACGAGCGCATCAAGGCATCGAGCAAACAGGAAGTCATCCTCGACGAGATGCAGCGCCTGGGCTTCTGGCCCAAGGGCGAGGGACAGCCGCAGCTGGCCGCCGCCCACATCCAGCGCGAGGGCGAGCTGCAGCGCGAGCTGGCCGAGCTGCGCCAGCAGATCGCCGTGCGCCAGAACCCCGAGCGCGCATTGCGCCAGATGCGCAAGGAGCGCATGCAAAAGGCGCTGGCCCAGCGCGAGGAAACCAAACGCCGCCAGGCCCAGGAGCGCCACGACAAGGCGCTGGCCTGGCATGCGAAGCGGGCCACGCACGCGGGCTATCTGGGCCCCGGCGTCTCCGCTGCCCTGCAGGGGCCGCAGGCCGGTGAGGCACCGCCTGCTGCCGGGGAACGCCGGCAGGCCGACCCGCAAAGGCTGGCACGGCATGGCCTGCCGGAACTTGCCGATGCGGCGCAGCTGGCCGATGCCATGGGCATCACCGTGGCCGAGCTGCGTTTCCTGGGCTTTCACCGCGAGGTGGCCCGCACCCACCACTACCACTCGTTCACCCTGCCCAAGAAGACCGGCGGCGAGCGGCTGATCTCCGCGCCCATGCCGCGCCTCAAGCGCGCGCAGTACTGGGTGCTGGACAACATCCTCGCCAAGGTGCCCGCGCACGATGCCGCGCACGGCTTCCTGGCCGGCCGCTCCATCGTGAGCAATGCCGCGCCGCATGCGGGCCACGACGTGGTCATCAACCTGGATGTGAAGGACTTCTTTCCCAGCATTGCCTTCGGCCGCATCAAGGGCGTGTTCCGGCATCTGGGCTATGGCGAGGCCATGGCCACCCTCCTGGCCCTGCTGTGCAGCGAAAACCGCGCCCAGGCCTGGCAGGTGGATGGCGAGAAGCTCTTCGTCGGCGGCAAGGCGCGCGAGCGCGTGCTGCCCCAGGGCGCGCCCACCAGCCCCATGCTCACCAACCTGCTGTGCCGCCGCCTGGACCGCCGCCTGCTGGGCCTGGCCAGGCAGCTGGGCTTTGTGTACACGCGCTATGCGGACGACCTGACCTTCTCGGCCTCGGGCGAGGCCGCGCGCGACAACGTGGGCCGGCTGCTGGGCCGCGTGCGCTGGATACTGCGCGACGAAGGCTTCACGCCCCACCCCGACAAGGAGCGCGTGATTCGCAAGGGCCGCCGCCAGGAGGTCACGGGGCTGGTGGTGAACGCGGACAAGCCCGGCGTATCGCGCGAGACGCGCAGGCGCCTGCGCGCCGCCCTGCACCGCGCCACGCAGGCCAGCGCCGGCAAGCCGGCGCACTGGCAGGGGCAGGCAGCCCAGCCCTCGCAATTGCTGGGACTGGCGCAGTTCGTGTACCAGGTCGACCCCGTGCAGGGCGGTCCGCTGCTGGGCCAGGCCCGCCAGCTCACGCGCAGCCCCATCGACCGCGCCAACGATGCCCTGCTGCAGGCCAGCCGGCAGGACCGCGCGGCAGCGCGTGCGCAGCCGCACGCAAGCGCACAGTTCCGGCGTCTGGCCGCCAGCGGGCAGGCGCCTGCGCTGGCCAGCGGCAAGACGTGGTGGCAGCCGGCCGAGCCGGCGGCACCCGTGATCGAGAAAACCGACCAGCAGCGGCGCGAACAGCGGCTGCAGGAGCGCGAGGCCGCACGCGCCCAGGCCGCGGCGGCCGCACGGCCGGCCGTGGACACGCCGCAGCAGCAGCCTGCACAGGCGCCGAGCCCCGACGCCCAGGCACCCGGCCCATCGCCGATGCCCGGCCTGCTGACCTACTGGACGCAGATCGTGATCTGCTTCTTGCTGGGCACGGTGTTCCAGGCACGCCTGATCACGCTGATCGGCATCGTGCTGGTCCTGCTCCTGCGCTACCGGCGCATACGGCGCTGGGATGTCTTTGCCGCTGCGATGGTGGTGGCCGTGCTGCTGGGCCTGGGGTTGCGGCTGTCGTGATGTTCGCGGGGCCGCAGGCCTCAGAGGCCTGCGCCGCCGCCCGCCACGGGTGCGCTGCGAAGCGCCAGAAAGCGGCGCGGCGAGGTGCCCACCGCCTTGCGGAACATGGTCACGAAGGCCGGTGCGCTCTCGTAGCCCAGGGCATCTGCCACGGTCTGTATGCGCAGCCCCTCGGACAGCTTTTGCAGTGCGGTCAGCACATGCAGCTGGCGGCGCCACTGGTTGACCGTAAGCCCGGTCTCGGCCAGGAACAGCCGCGTCATGCTGCGCTCGCTCATGCCGATGCGCTGGGCCCAGTCGGCCAGCCGTGCCTGCAGCTGCGGCTGCTCGCACAGGGCGTTGGTCATGCGGCGCAGGCGCCGGTCGTGCGGCAGGGGCAGGTGCAGTCCTTCGGGCTGCGCCGCCTGGATCTCGTCGAGCAGCACCTGCATGAGCCGGCCATCGCCGCTGTCGGGCTCGTAGTCCTGCGGCAGGCCCTGCACGCGGTCCAGCAGCGCACTGAGAAAGGGCGAGACGGCCAGCGCATGGCAAGGTCCGGGCACGGGGCGCACGGCCCCTGCCTCGACAAAGACCACGTAGCCGCTGGCCGCACCGCTGCAGCTGACGCGGTGCAGCGTGCCGCCCGGAATCCAGGCGGCGCTGCGCGGCGGCACCACGCAGACGCCCGCATCGGTCTCCAGCGTGATCAGCCCCGCATGGGTGACCATGAGCTGGCTCTTGCGGTGGGCATGGAAGTTCATCCCCCAGTCGCCGGGGCCCGACCGCATGGGCAGGACGATCACGGGACGGTCCACATGATCGGGGTCCCATCTCTCGGGCAGGACTTTGAGCAGGGCGGAATCCACGGCATTCATGGTGTTTCTCTCAGTTCATGTCAATCGGTCATCAATCGGACCCGAGCAGCTCCCGTGCACGCTGCTGCGCCTCCTCGGGGGAGGCCACCAGCAGCATGGGATAGCCCCAGGCCTTGCCGAACATCTGTGCGAAGGCCTCGGCCTCGGCGCGCTTGTGCGCATCGGGCTCGGCGTGGACCAGGGCGCGCACCAGGCTTTTGAGCTCGGGGCGGCGGGCCTTCATCCACAGCACGACCTGCTTGCGCTCCTCGGGCGAGCGCTCCTCCTGGGACATGTCGCCGTCGCTGAAGAAGACAAAGGCCTGGCCGCGGGCCAGCAGGGCCGAGAAGTCCTCCAGCAAGCGGTCCACGGGCACGGCCTTGTCGCGCTCGTAGCCCATGCGGACCAGGGGAAAGCTGCTGCTGTCGATGTACATGGAAACCTCCGGCCGATGCCATTCAATACAAATGAGACCCATTACTGTATGAATGAACGGCAGCTGCGTCATTGCAGCACTCAGCCAAAGAATTTCGCAGTCCGGCCAGGACGCTCGCATGGGCGGTACAGACCCGGTTGCCCTGTTCCTGTGCTTTCGCTCAGAATGGCCGCATTCTTCGAGTTCAAGTGAACTTGAAGTCAAGCCACGAAGGAAAGCCACCATGAAAACCGAGGATGATCCGCTGCTCAGCATCGGCGACGTGGCGCAGCGCAGCGGGGTCAAGGCCTCGGCGCTGCGCTTTTACGAGTCGCTGAACCTGATCGAGTCCGTGCGCAGCGCCAGCGGCCATCGGCGCTACCACCGCTCGTCGCTGCGGCGCATCGCCTTCGTGGTGTTCGCCCAGCGCATCGGCTTCACGCTGGAGGAGATCGCCGAGCAGCTGGCCAAGCTGCCCAGCCGCCATGTCCCCACGGGCGGGGACTGGCAGAAGATGTCGCGGGTCTGGAAGCAGCGGCTGGACGACCGCATAGGCGAGCTGCAGCGGCTCAGCGAGAGCCTGGACCAGTGCATTGGCTGCGGTTGCCTGTCACTGCGCCACTGCGTGCTGCACAACCCCGGCGACCTGTGCGCACAGAATGGCCCCGGGCCGCGCCGCTGGCTGGGCGACCCGCCGCCCGTGGCCATGGGCGGGCCCTGCCCGGGCCACTGCCACGACGAAGGCTGATCAGGACACGCGCCGTGTCGTGACGAAGTCCAGCACCGCCTGCAGCATGCGCTGCAGCGTGGGCTGGATCTGTTCGGCGCGCTCGGGCAGGTAGTCGAAGGGCAGGGCTTCCTGCATATAGCTGCACTGCGTCATCTCCAGCTGCACGGCGTGGATGCCGGCCTCGGGCTGGCCGTAGTGGCGCGTGATGTAGCCGCCCGTGAAGCGGCCGTTGAGTATGGCGGTGTGGCCCGGCGCGGTCTGCGCAATGGCCAGCAGATGCTCGGCCAGCTCCAGCGCGCAGCTCGTGCCCTTGCCGGTGCCCAGGTTCAGGTCGGGCAGCTTGCCTTCGAAGAAACGCGGCAGCACCGAGCGGATGGAGTGCGCATCCCACAGCGCCACGGTGCCGTGCACGGCCTTGAGGCGGTCCAGCTCGGCGCGCAGCTGTGCGTGGTACGGGCCCCAGATGGCTTCGCGGCGCGCGGCGATCTCGGCGTCTGCGGGCACATCGGCCGGGTCGGCGTACAGCGGCGTGTCGTCGAAGGTGTCCACGGGGCACAGGCCGGTGACGCTCTGGCCCGGGTAGAGGCTGGCGCCATCGGGCGGACGGTTCAGGTCCACCACATAGCGCGAATGCGTGGCCACGAGGATGGAGGCGCCCATGGCCTTGGCGAACTCGTACAGGCGCGGCAGGTGCCAGTCGGTGTCGGGCACGTGGCGGGCTTCCTCGGTCAGGCGCGCGGCGATGTCGGGCGGCACATGGGTGCCCGCATGGGGCATGGAGATCAGCAGCGGCGCCGTGCCCTGGTGGAAGACGAAGGGAGGGGGAGCGGTATCGGTCATGGTGTGATTCTGGAACGTTTCTGGCGGATTTTGCGGGCCCATGGCATGCGGGTGCCTCAGGATTGCAGGGTGGCCGCGCGGGCCGCGACAAAGCCGCGGGCTGCCGCTTCGTGCAGCGCATGGCGGCCCGCCTGCACGCGGCGCTCGCCCCCCACCCAGAGGCTGTGCAGGGCGCTGCTGCGGTGGCTGCCGAAGACATGGGCCGAGACCATGGCCTGCACCGGCAGGCCGGCCAGTGCCACATGGTCTGCGTCCAGCGCCAGGAAGTCGGCCTGCTGGCCCACGGCCAGCCCGGCCACGGGGCGGCCTGCGGCCTGGGCACCGCCCTGCACGGCAGCGGTCCACAGCGCGGTGCCCACCTGCGGGTCGGGGCCGGCCAGCACATTGCGCTGGCGCAGCGACAGGCGCTGGCTGTATTCGAGCATCAGCAGTTCCTCGGCCGCATTGACGCAGGCATGGCTGTCCGAGCCCACGCCCCAGGCACCGCCGTGGCCCAGCCATTGCGGCATGTCGAAGATGCCATCGCCCAGGTTGGCCTCGGTGGTGGGGCAGATGCCCGCCACGGCGCCGCTGCGCGCGGCGCCCGCGTATTCACCGGGCGTCATGTGGGTGGCATGGACCAGGCACCAGCGCGCGTCCACGGGGGCGTGCTCCAGCAGCCATTGCACGGGACGCTGGCCGCTCCAGGCCAGGCAGTCGTCCACCTCCTGGGTCTGCTCGGCAATGTGGATGTGGACGGGCGCGCGCGCGTCCAGCGCCGTCAGGCCCTCCACGGCCACGCGCAGGCTGTCGGGCGGCACGGCGCGCAGCGAGTGCGGCGCCAGGCCCAGGGCCGCGCCCTGGGCACGGGCCTCGGGCAGCAGGCGCTGCAGCAGGGCCAGCATGTTGTCGGTGCTGCGGATGAAGCGCGCCTGGTCGGCGCGCGGTGGCTTGCCGCCGAAGCCGCTGGTCTGGTAGAGCACGGGCAGCAGGGTGATGCCCATGCCGGCCTTGCGCGCGGCGCGCAGCAGGGCCAGGGACAGCGTGGCGTCGTCGGCATAGGGCCGGCCATCCCGGTCGTGGTGCACGTAGTGGAATTCGCAGACCGAGGTGTAGCCGGCCTCCAGCATCTCCACGTACAGCCAGGTGGCGATGGCCTCCAGCGACTCGGGCGTGATGCGCGCGGCAAAGCGGTACATGAGGTCGCGCCAGCTCCAGAAGCTGTCCTGGGCCTCGGCGCGGTATTCGGTCAGGCCCGCAAAGGCGCGC
Source organism: Delftia sp. RIT313 (assembly GCF_000632165.1). Classification (NCBI taxonomy): domain Bacteria; kingdom Pseudomonadati; phylum Pseudomonadota; class Betaproteobacteria; order Burkholderiales; family Comamonadaceae; genus Delftia; species Delftia sp. RIT313. Next base: position 164,797 of record NZ_JFYT01000057.1, read on the forward strand.
TGGAAGGCATGCGAGTGCAGGTTGGGCATGCCGGGCAGCACGGGGCCGGGCGCGCGCGGCGCGCTGCCGGGCGGGGCGTCGGCCTGTACGGCCAGCAGGCGCCCTGCGCCATCCCAGCGCAGCAGCACATTGCGCGCCCAGCCCGTGGGCAGCAGCGCATGCTCGGCGAACAGCGTGCGGCTGTCGGGTGTCGGGTCGATGCCGCTCATTGCCCGGCCTCCAGGATCTCGGCCAGCGCGCGCACGAAGCGAGCGTTGTCGGCCTCGGTGCCCACGGAGACGCGGATGAAGTGCTCGAAGCCCGGCTCCTTCCAGGGCTTGGTGATGATGCCCCGGGCCAGCAGCGCCTCGTTCACCGGGCCGTTGGGACGGCCGATGTCGATGAACAGGAAGTTGGCGGCCGAAGGCGCCATCCGAAGTGCTGGCAGGGCAGGCAGGGCGGCCAGCCGCTGCGCCAGCACATCGCGCAGGCGCACGGTCTCGGCCACGCCGCGCTGCATGAAGCCCTCATCGCCCCAGGCCGCCAGCGCCGCCGCCTGAGCGGCCTGGTTGACGTTGAAGGGCGTGCGCACGCGGTCCAGCAGTTGCACCAGGGCCGCGTCGCTGGCCAGGCCGTAGCCCACGCGCAGGCCTGCGAGGCCCCAGGCCTTGGAGAAGGTGCGCAGCACGATCCAGGGCATGGCGCGGCCGCGCAGCAGGGCCAGCACGTCGGGATAGCCGTCGGCGTGCAGGGCGTACTCGTAGTAGGCCTCGTCCACCACCATCAGGGTCTGCGGCGGCGTGGCGTCCAGCAGGCGCGCGAAATCGCCGGCGCTGAACATGCAGCCCACGGGATTGGAGGGATTGGCCAGCATGGCGATCTTGGGGCCGCGCGCCAGCGCCTGGCACCAGGCATCGACATCGAAGCCCAGCGCGGGCGTCAGCTCCAGCAGCTCGACGCGGGCGCCCATCATGCGCGGGTAGATCTCGTGCAGGCCGAAGGCCGGGCGCTGGGTGAGCACGCGGTCGCCGGGCGAGAGAAAGGCCTGGCAGAGCATCTGCAGGATGTCCTCGGAACCGTTGCCCACGGCAATGGCCTCGGCCGGCACGCCGGTGCGCGCCGCGATGGCCGCGCGCAGCGCCGTGCATTGCGCATCGGGATAGGTGCCCACATGCAGGGCCAGGTCGGCCAGGGCGCGGGCCACGGCAGGGCTGGCGCCAAAGGGGTTCTCGTTGCTCGCCAGCCGCGCGATCTCGGTGACGCCGTAGCGCGCCCGCACGGCCTCGGAGGACAGGCCTGCGTTGTACGGCGGCAGCGGCGGCACTTCGGGGCGTGCCAGGGTGTGGATCGCGTGGATGGCGGGAGCGTTCATAGGTCGAATACCTTGCCGGGGTTGAACAGATGCAGGGGGTCCAGCGCCTGCTTGATGGCGCGCATCACGGCCAGTTCGGCCGGCGTGCGGCTGGCGCCGAGATAGGGCTTCTTGTGCAGGCCGATGCCGTGCTCGGCCGAGACGCTGCCGCCGAACTCGCCGACCAGGTGGTACAGCGCGGCCTCGACGCCATCGCAGTCGCCGTTGGCGGTGGCACCGTCCACCGAGACATGCAGGTTGCCGTCGCCCACATGGCCGAAGAACAGCGAGTGGTGGCCGGGCCAGCGCGCGTCGAACGCGGCGCGGCAGGCATCGGCGAAGCGGCCGATGTCGGCCTGGGGCAGGCTGACGTCGAAGTTGACGGGCGGATGCATGTTCGTGTTGAGCTCGGCCGGCGCCTCGCGCAGCTTCCACAGCTGGCGCGCCTGTGCCACGGACTGGGCGATAACGGCATCGGCCACCTCGCCGGCCTCCATGGCCTCGCCCAGGGCCTCTTCCACGTCGGCGCGCAGCGTGGCCTCGTCCTTGCCGTCCACATCGATCAGGGCCAGCAGCGCATGCGCCTGGCCAAAGGGCGGCTGCAGCTTCTGCCAGCGGATGGAGGCCTGGATGAAGCTGTCCCACATCAGCTCGAACGCCGCCACGCCGTTGCCAAAGCGCGATTGCATGCGCGCGAGCACGGACAGCGCCGCATCGAAGTCCGGCACGGCCACCAGGACCGTGGCGCGGGCCTGGGGCGCGGGACGCAGGCGCAGCAGCACGCGCGTGACGATGCCCAGCGTGCCCTCCGAGCCGATGAAGAATTGCTTGAGGTCGTAGCCCGTGTTGTTCTTGAGCATGGGGCGCAGCATGGGCAGCACCGTGCCGTCGGCCAGCACCACCTCCAGGCCCAGCACCTGCTCGCGCATCATGCCGTGCTGCAGCACGCCGTTGCCGCCCGCATTGGTGGCCACGTTGCCGCCGATCTGGCAGCTGCCGCGCGCGCCCAGGTCCACGCCGAAGACCATGCCTGCGGCCACGGCCGCCTCCTGCACGGCCTGCAGCGTGGCGCCGGCCTGCACGGTCATCAGCGCGGTGCGCGCGTTCACGTCCTCGATAGCGTTCATGCGCTCCATGGAGACGGCCACGGCACCCGCCACGGGCACGGCCGCGCCGGCCAGGCCCGTGAGCCCGCCCTGGGGCACGACAGGCACGCGGTGGGCCGTGCACAGGCGCATGAGCGCGCTGACCTCGTCGGTGCTGCGCGGGCGCACCAGGGCCAGCGGGCGCTGGGGCGGCGTGCCGCTCCAGTCGGTGTGGTAGCGCGCGGGCACATCGTCGCCGCGCTGCGCCACTTCGGCGCCCAGGGTGGAAATCAATTCATCGAGAAACAGTGCATGGGACATGAGCAGGCTTTCAGTGGCTCCCCTGCCTGCGGGTCCGCACGATGCGGCCCTGGCGCACGATGGTGCAGTCCGGCCGGTTGCCGAACCAATAGGCCAGCTCGGCCGCATGGCGCACGGGCCAAAGCACGAAGTGGGCGGGACGGCCGGCCGCGATCAGGCCATGCTCGTCCTGCAGGCCCAGGGCGCGCGCGGCATGGCGGGTGATGCCCGCCAGGGCCTCGGGCACGGTGAGCCGGAACAGGGTGCAGGCCATGTTGGCCATGAGCAAAAGGCTCAGGCAGGGGGAGGTGCCCGGATTGTGATCGGTAGAGACGGCCATGGGAACGCCCGCGGCGCGCAGGCCCGCGATGGGCGGCATGTGGGTGTCACGCAGCGTGTAGTAGGCGCCGGGCAGCAGCACGGCCACGGAACCCGCGCCGCGCATGGCGGCAATGCCGGATTCGGACAGGTGCTCGATGTGGTCGCAGGACAGCGCGCCATAGCGGGCCGCGAGGGCCGCCCCCTCCATGTTCGACAGCTGCTCGGCATGCAGCTTGACGGGCAGGCCCAGGCGGCGTGCGGCCTGGAAGACCTGCTCGGTCTCGGCCAGCGAGAAGGCGATGCGCTCGCAGAACACATCGACCGCATCGACCAGGCCCTCGGCCGCCAGCGCGGGCAGCATGGTGCCGGCGACGAGGTCGATGTAGTCCTGGCTGCGCCCTGCGTACTCGGGTGGCAGCGCATGCGCGCCCAGGAAGGTGGTGCGCACGGTCACGCCCAGGGCCTGGCCCAGGCGCCGGGCCACGCGCAGCTGCTTGCGCTCGTGCTCCAGCGCCAGGCCGTAGCCCGACTTGATCTCGATGGCGCAGACGCCCTCGTCCAGCAGCTGCTGCAGGCGCGGCAGGGCCTGGGCGAACAGCTCGTCCTCGCTGGCCTCGCGCGTGGCACGCACGCTGGAGACGATGCCGCCGCCGGCGCGTGCCACTTCCTCGTAGCTGGCGCCGTCCAGGCGCATGGCGAATTCGTTGGCGCGCTCGCCGCCATAGACCAGGTGGGTGTGGCAATCGACCAGGCCCGGCGTGGCCAGCATGCCCTGGCCGTCATGGCGCGGCAGGGACGCATATGCGGGCGGCAGGGCCTGCTGCGGCCCCACCCAGGCCACGCGGCCCTGCTGCACCACGATGCAAGCATCCTCGCCATCACCCACGGCCTGGCCGGCCTCGAACATGTCAGGCGCCAGGCGCAGGTTCTGCCAGCAGCCGTCGGCCGAAGAGGATGGAGCGAGTGCGGAAGCGGATGCAGAAGCGGGTGCGTGGGGCTCGGTCATGGGGGGGATTCCTTGGATGTCGTGGGTCGTCAGCAGGCTTGCAGCAGCACCTGCACCAGCCGCGCGTCGTCGGTCTGCGGCACCAGATGCTGCGGGTCGGGCTGCTGCGCGCTCCACCACAGGCCCTGGCCGGGGATGAGCGCAGCGCCATCCGCCTGCCAGTCGCCCTGCAGCACCATGCACAGGCCGGCGTCGGCGCGGCCGGCGTCGGCAGCGCTGTCCAGCACCTGAACCTGCGCCCGCCACCGGCCGCGCCGCGCCATCACGTTGAAGTCGGAGGAAGTGCCGCCCAGCAGCGAGCAGCCCAGCGCCACATCGCCGGAGAAGGCAAACGGCTGCCAGCGCGCGTCCAGCACATGGTCGATGCCTTCGCCGCGCAGGTGCACGCCGTCGCCATCGAGCAGCATGATCTGCCGGTCCACGCCCGCAAAGGCCGAGAACGGGCCGGGCTGGTCAATGGTGGCCACGCTGATGCGCCAGCCGAAAGCCTCCATGCCCGCCCCGGGCGGCCAGCAGGCGATCTCGCGCGTGCTGCCGCCCCCGTTCTTCCAGGGGCTGGCGGCGATCTGGTTCAGGTCGAAACGCTGCATGGCCGTGGTGTCCTGCAGGCGGCTCACTTGACCATGGGCAGGTTCAGCTGATGGCGCTTGGCGGCCGCCACGGCAATGTCGTAGCCCGCGTCGGCATGGCGCATGACGCCAGTGGCCGGATCGTTCCAGAGCACGCGGCCCAGGCGGGCGGCGGCCTCGTCCGTGCCGTCGGCCACGATGACCACGCCCGCATGCTGGGAGTAGCCCATGCCCACGCCGCCGCCGTGGTGCAGGCTGACCCAGGTGGCGCCGCCTGCGGTGTTGAGCAGGGCGTTGAGCAGCGGCCAGTCGCTGACGGCGTCCGTGCCGTCCTTCATGGATTCGGTCTCGCGGTTGGGACTGGCCACCGAGCCGCAGTCCAGGTGGTCGCGGCCGATCACGATGGGGGCCTTGAGTTCGCCGTTCTTCACCATCTCGTTGAAGGCCAGGGCCGCCTTGTGGCGCTCGCCCAGTCCCAGCCAGCAGATGCGCGCGGGCAGGCCCTGGAAGCTGATGCGCTCGCGCGCCATGTCCAGCCAGCGGTGGGTGTGCTTGTTGTCGGGGAACAGTTCCTTGATCTTGGCGTCGGTCTTGTAGATGTCCTCGGGGTCGCCGGACAGGGCCACCCAGCGGAACGGGCCCTTGCCCTCGCAGAACAGCGGCCGGATGTAGGCGGGCACGAAGCCGGGGAAGTCGAAGGCGTTCTTCACGCCCTGGTCCAGGGCCACCTGGCGGATGTTGTTGCCGTAGTCCACCGTGGGAATGCCCATGGCCTGGAAGTCCAGCATGGCCTGCACGTGCTGGGCGCAGCCCTGGGCGGCGGCGGCCTTGAGCTGGGCATGGCGCGACGGGTCGGCCGCGGCGGCACGCCACTCGTCCACGGTCCAGCCCACGGGCAGGTAGCCGTTGATCAGGTCATGGGCCGAGGTCTGGTCGGTCACGATGTCGGGGCGGGCGCCGCCGGCCTGGGCGCGGCGCACCAGCTCGGGCAGGATTTCGGCGGCATTGCCCAGCAGGCCGATGGAGATGGCCTCGCCCGCAGCCGTGTGCTGGGCGATGAGCTCCAGCGCGTGGTCGATGTCGCGCGCCTGCTTGTCCAGGTAGCGCGTGCGCAGGCGGAAGTCGATGCTGCTTTGCTGGCATTCGATGGCCAGCACGCAGGCACCGGCCAGCACGCCGGCCAGGGGCTGGGCACCGCCCATGCCGCCCAGGCCCGCCGTGAGGATCCACTTGCCCGTGAGGTCGTTGTTGTAGTGCTGGCGGCCGGCCTCGACGAAGGTCTCGAACGTGCCCTGCACGATGCCCTGGGCGCCGATGTAGATCCAGCTGCCGGCCGTCATCTGGCCGTACATGAACAGGCCCTTCTGGTCGAGCTCGTTGAAGTGCTCCCAATTCGCCCACTGGGGCACGAGGTTGGAGTTGGCCAGCAGCACGCGCGGTGCGTTCTCGTGCGTCTTGAACACGCCCACGGGCTTGCCCGACTGGATCAGCAGCGACTCGTCGGCCTCCAGCTTTTTCAGCGACTCCAGGATCTGGTCATAGCACTCCCAGTTGCGCGCCGCGCGGCCGATGCCGCCGTAGACCACCAGGGCCTTGGGGTTCTCGGCCACGTCGGGGTCCAGGTTGTTCTGCAGCATGCGGTAGGCGGCCTCGGCCAGCCAGTTCTTGCAGTGCAGTTCGCTGCCGCGCGGGGCGCGGATGACGCGGCTGGCGTCATAGCGGGGATTGGTGGCAGCCGTGGCAGCGTTGGCGTTGAGGATGGCGTCGTTGGCGTTCATGGCGATCTCCTGGATGCGGGGGGTGAGCGGTTGCGGGGTTCAGGCAGCCTGGTGGCTGGGCAGGTGGCGGACGATGGCCTGGGGCCAGTCCGTGGCAAGCGCCCACTGGCGCATGGTTTCGATGTCGGGTGCCAGGTAGCGGTCACGGTCCAGGTGCGGAACCTGGCTGCGGATCAGCGCGTACTGCGCTTCGATCAACTCGGAGCTGTTCAGGCTGCGGTCGAAGTCCATGCCCTGGGCGGCGGCCATGGCCTCCACGCCCACGATGACGGCGGTGTTGCGCGCCATCTCGCCCAGGCGCCGCGCGCCGTAGGTGGCCATGGAGACATGGTCTTCCTGGTTGGCCGAGGTGGGCAGGCTGGTGACGCTGCTGGGGTGGGCCAGGCACTGGTTCTCGGCAGCCAGGGCGGCGGCCGTGACCTGGGCGATCATGAAGCCCGAGTTCACGCCGCTGTCGGCAATCAGGAAGGCCGGCAGGCCCGACAGGCCGGTGTCCAGCAGCAGGGCCATGCGGCGCTCGGAGATGGCGCCGATCTCGGCCAGGGCCAGGGCGATGATGTCGGCCGCGAAGGCCACGGGCTCGGCGTGGAAGTTGCCGCCCGAGATCACGTCGCCGTTGTCGAAGACCAGCGGGTTGTCCGAGGCGGCGTTGGCCTCGATCACCAGCACGCGGGCCGCATGGCTGAGGTTGTCCAGGCAGGCGCCCATGACCTGGGGCACGCAGCGGATGGAGTACGGGTCCTGCACGCGGCCGCAATGGGGGTGGGAGGTGTCGATGGCGCTGCCGTCCAGCAGCTCGCGCACGGCGGCGGCCACGGCGATCTGGCCAAGCTGGCCGCGCGCCTCGTGGATGCGGGCGTCAAACGGTTTGACCGAGCCTTTGATGGCCTCCAGCGTCAGGCAGCCCGCCACCAGGCCGGCCGCGAACACGCTCTCGCCCTGGAAGAGGCCCACCAGGGCCAGCGCCGTGGATACCTGGGTGCCGTTGAGCAGGGCCAGTCCTTCCTTGGGGCCGAGCACGAAGGGCTCCAGGCCCACGTGGCGCATGGCCTCGGTGCCGGACACCACCTGTCCATCGATCTTGGCCTGGCCTTCGCCGATCAGCACGCAGGCCAGGTGCGACAGCGGTGCCAGGTCGCCGGAGGCGCCCACCGAGCCCTTGGCGGGGATCACGGGCAGCACGTCGGCGTTGGCCAGGGCCAGCAGCGCATCGACCAGCTCGGGGCGCACGCCCGAGTGGCCGCGCGCCAGGCTCACGGCCTTGGTGGCCAGCACCAGGCGCACCACGGCGTCGGGCAGCGGATCGCCCGTGCCCACGCTGTGCGACAGCACCAGGTTGCGCTGCAGCTCTGCCAGGCGGTCATGGGCGATCTTGGTGGAGGCCAGCTTGCCGAAGCCGGTGTTGATGCCATAGACGACCTGGTCCTCATCCACGATGTGCTGCACATGGGCCTGGGCGGCGCGCATGCGCTCGTAGGCGGACGCCGCCATGGACAGGCGCACGCCGCCCTGCTGGATGGCCCGCAGCTGGGCCAGGCTGACCTGGCCGGGCTGCAGCGTCAGCGCGGTGCCGGGACGGGAGGTGAGGCCGGGAGTCGTGATGGTGTTCATGGTGATGCCCTGTCGGTGTCTGGGAGGGTGTGCCGGGATGGATGTCTATGCCTGTCTATACAATATCAATCGAAGCGGAACAGCGCAAGAGCGGGAACCCCGCCTTTCAGGCCTCAGCCGTCGTGCGATCCGCCGTCGGTGCGAAAGCGGCTGCCCAGCCGGTAGCGCATGCCCGGATGCACGCAGTGCACCCAGGTCACGGGCGTGCCCAGGTACCAGGTGCGGCGCGTCAGCGTCAGGCAGGGCTGGTCGGCGTCCATCTGCAGCCAGCGCGCCTGCTCGGGCGTCGGCAGCATGGCGTCCACCACATGCTCGATCTGGTCGAAGGGCACGTTGCGCACCAGATACACCGAAGGCTGGATCAGCGAGAAGTCCTGCTCCATGAAGTCCGGCGCCATGCGCGGGTTCACATGGCGGTCTTCCAGCTGCACGGGCACGTCGTTTTCGAAATGCACGCCCTGCAGGTGGAACACCGAGCTGCCCGCAGACAGCTGCAGCGAAGCTGCCGCCTCGGGCGAGGCCGACTCGCGGCGCACGCTGATCAGCTCGAAGCGGTGGTCATGCCCGCGCTGGCGGATTTCCTCGGCGATGTTGGCGATGCGCAGCAGCGTGGACTGCGGCTTTTCCTCGGCCACGAAGGAGCCCACGCCGGCCACGCGCACGATCACGCCCTGCTCGGCCAGCTCGCGCAGCGCGCGGTTGGCCGTCATGCGGGCCACGCCGAACTCCTGCACCAGCTCCTGCTCGGACGGCACGCGCTCGCCGGCCGACAGCGAGCCATCGGCGATCTTGCGCAGCACATGGTCCTTGACCTGCTGGTACAGGGCCATGGGCACCTCCGCCGTCGTTGCGGAAAGTCGGGAAGCCGTGGAACGCGAAGACATGGTGTGGGCAGTGGTCATGGAAAAGCGTCAGTGTGCAGCAGCGGCCAGCGACTCTGCGCGAATCTCTTCGGTCAGCCGGGCTTTCAGCTCCATGAACTCGGGCGATGTCTTGACCGTGTAGTGGCGCGGATGCGGCAGGTTCACGGGAATATCGGCCTTGATGCGGCCCGGGCGCGCGCTGAACACGGCCACGCGGTTGGCCATGAAGATGGCCTCGTCGATGTCGTGGGTGACGAACATCACGGTCTTGCGCTCGGCCTCCCAGATGCCCAGCAGCAGCTCCTGCATGAGCACGCGGGTCTGGTTGTCGAGTGCGCCGAAGGGCTCGTCCATGAGCAGGATCTTGGGATCGTTGGCCAGCGCGCGCGCAATGGCCGTGCGCTGCTGCATGCCGCCCGACAGCTGCTTGGGAAAGTGGTTCTCGAAGCCGCGCAGCCCCACCTTGGCGATGAAGTAGTCGCTGCGCTCCTTTTGCAGCGCCTCGCTCACGCCCTTCTCGCGCAGGCCGAAGCGGATGTTCTGCGCCACCGTCAGCCAGGGGAACAGCGTGTAGCTCTGGAACACCATGCCGCGGTCGGCGCCCGGTCCGTCCACGGCGCGGCCGTCCAGCAGCACCTGGCCCGTGGTCGGGAAATCCAGCCCCGCCGCAATGCGCAGCATGGTGGACTTGCCGCAGCCCGAGGGGCCGAGGATGGTGACGAAGTCGTTCTCGCGGACCTCGAAATCCACAGGCAGCAAGGCCTGCGTGCTCGTGCCCTTGTGGCTGGTGAAGGTGCGCGAAACACCTTGAATAGACAAAAGATTCATCACGATTCTCCAGGGCGCTTGTCAATATTCACGGCGGCTGCAACCGGCGCGACTCACCTCAGAGACACCGAGGAAGGGCCGCCCCGCACCGAGGGTGTCGTCCCCCTTCAAGGGGGAAGCGGCGCAGCCGCTCAGGGGGTAGATCCTTTTCACAGGGTGCTCCACTCGAACATGCGACGGTTGACGGTCTTGAAGATGAAATCGGACACCAGGCCGATGAGGCCGATCACGATGATGCCGAAGATGATCTGGCCCGTGTTCAGCAGCGCCTGGCTGTCGGTGATCATGTGGCCGATGCCCGAGGACGAGCCGATCAGCTCGGCCACGATCACATAGGTCCAGGCCCAGCCCAGCACCAGGCGCAGCGTCTCGGCAATGCCGGGCGCGGCGCCCGGGATCAGCACGCGGCGCACCACGCCGGTGTTGGAGGCGCCCAGCGTGTAGGCGGCCTCCACCAGGTCCTTGCGCGCGCCGCCCACGGTGACGGCCACCATCAGCGTGATCTGGAACACCGAGCCGATGAAGATGACCAGCAGCTTCTGCGTCTCGCCCACGCCGGCCCACAGGATCAGCAGCGGGATGAAGGCCGAGGCCGGCAGGTAGCGGCAGAACGACACGAAGGGCTCGAAGAAGGCCTCGACCGGCTTCCAGGCGCCCATGGCGATGCCCAGGGGCACGGCCACGACCGAGGCCAGGATGAAGCCGCCCATCACGCGCCAGACCGTCATGCCGATGTCGTGCAGGAAGCCGTACTCGGTGAACAGCAGCACGCCCTCGCGCGCCATGGTCATGGGGCTGGCCAGGAAGGTCGGGGAGACGAAGCCGCCCAGCGTCACAGCCGCCCAGACGAGAAAGAACAGCACGAAGAAGGCCACACCCAGCACCCACTTGGCCGTGGGGCTGACGGGCTCCAGCGGCGCCATGCGGCGGCGGCGGACGGGGGCTGGCGCCGCGGCGGGCGCGGGAGCGTGCGGTGTGGCGTGGGTCATGGGCTTGTTAGCCGGCTGGACTGCGGAAGTGGATGCGGCTTGCATGGTCATCCCCTGGCGGGCTTACTGGATGAAGCTGGCGTCGTACATCACGCCATAGTTCTCGGGGATGGAGCGGATGATGCCGGCCTCCTTGAGGATCACGGCCGACTCCTTCATGAAGGGCACCAGCTCGTTGGCGAAGAATTTCTGGTTGGCTTCCTTGTCGGACCACTTCAGGTAGGAGGCCGACTTGCCGAACTGCTCGCCACCCTGCTTGACGGCCGCGCCCATGATCTCGAAGGACTTGGTCTTGTCGGCCTCGATCATGGCCACCGCATCGAAGTACGACTGGGCCAGCGCCTTGGCGGCGGCCGTGTTCGCCTTGAGCCACTTGGGATCGCAGCCCACCGTGTCCATGACCATGGGGTAGTCGATGGTGGTGGCCAGGATCTTGCCCGCGGCCGGATTGGCGCGGATGGTGGACAGGTAGGGCTCGTAGCTCATGGCCGCATCGTTCTGGCCGGCCACGAAGGCCTGGGCCGCAGGCTGGGGCTCCAGCGAGACGGTCTTCACATCCTTCATGGTCATGCCGTTCTTGTGCAGCATCCAGGCCAGGCCGAAGTACGGCGCCGTGCCCGGCGCGCTCACGGCCACGGTCTTGCCCTTGAGGTCGGCAAAGCCCTTGACGTCATTGCGCACGGCGATGCCGTCGGCGCCATAGGACTTGTCCATCTGGAAGATCTGCACGATGGGCACGCCGTTGGTGTTCCAGGCCACATGCGTCTCGATGGTGGTGGCCGCGCACTGGATGGCGCCCGAGGCCAGGGCCAGGTGGCGGTCCTTTTGCGGGATCATCTTCAGGTCCACCGCCAGGCCGTTCTTCTTGAAGATGCCGGCCTTGTCGGCCAGGGTCAGCGGCGCGAAGCCGGTCCAGCCCGACATGCCCAGGGTGATCTTGGTCTCCTGCGCGGCAGCGGGCTGCAGTGCGGCGGCAAGGCAGAGGGCGGCGGCCAGCGGCCCCAGGGGCAGGCGGCGGAACGTGGGGATCGAACTCATGTGGCACTCCTCGGTCGGGAAAGCAAGTTGGCGATGGCAGTTTCGGGGTCCGCAGGCAGACCAGTGCGGGAGCCCGAAGTGTGTTTTTGCCGACCGGACATGTATATACAGGATTACCCGGCAAACCGGTGATGGAGCGAGCATCCTGCATCTACCTGCGATCAACACGGAGAGCAACAGCAAATGCCGTGCCAACCAAGCTTGTCCATACAACCTGGGGAAAATCCCGGGTAACAGCTCACCACCGTGGTGCATGCCACGGGGCTGCGCGCCGCTACGGTGCAATCACGGCACGCGCCACCTTCAAGAACGGTGCAATCAGCGGCGAGGCATTGCCCGCCGGCACGGCCAGCACCACGCCCTGGGGGGCCACGCGGCCCCGGATGCGGCGGCAGGCCAGGCGCTGGCCATCGTGGGCGCGGTCCACCACCGGCCGCGTGGTCAGCACGCTCAGGCCGTGGCCGTTGGCCACCATGGAGCGCAGCATTTCGATGGAGGCGAACTCATGGGCCACCAGCGGCGTCACGCCGGCCTCGCGGAACAGCGACAGGAAATACTCGCGGCTGTGCGGCAGGTTGATCAGCACCAGCGGGTAGCGGGCCACCTCGGCCAGCCCCACGCTGGTCCTGGCCGCCAGCGCATGGCGCTGCGGCAGCAGCACATAGGGCGGCAACGCCGCCACGGGCAGCAGCTCCATGCGGGGACGCGCCAGGCCTGTGTCGTACTGCAGGGCCGCATCGAGCTCGCCGCGCTCCACCTGCTGCGTGAGCGAGGCGATGTCGCCCTCCACCAGCTCCAGCGCAATGCCGGGGTGCAGGCGCTGCATCTGCGCCAGCAGGGCCGGCACCCAGCGCGCGCCCAGCGTGCTCAGAAAGCCCAGGCGCAGCACGCCCGCCATCGCCGCCGTGCGCGGCCCCTGCAGGCTGCGTGCGCCGTCCAGCAGCGCCTGGGCCTCGCGGCTGCGCACCGCGCCCGCCGCCGTGAGATCCAGCCCCCTGGCATGGCGGCGCACGAACAGCGCCTCGCCCCACAGCGCCTCCAGGTCGGCAATCGCCTTGGAGATGGACGGCTGGGACACGCCGATGGCCTCGGCCGCGCGCGCCGTGCTGCCATGGCGTGCGGCGGCCACGAAATACTCCAGCTGGCGCAGGCTGATCTGGATCATCTTTTTGAATGCAGTGAATCAGGAATGAATATTTTCCATTGATTCAATCACGCGCCAGCATGCAGCCATAGACCACCCGTCCAAGGCTGCACCCATGACCGAGTCCACCCCCCTCACCGCCCGCCCGCTGGACGGCGTGCGCATTCTCGACTTCACGCGCGTGCTGGCGGGGCCGCTGTCCACGGCCCTGCTGGCCGACCTGGGCGCCGAGGTCGTCAAGATCGAGCCGCCGCAGGGCGACGACTACCGCGCCATCGGCCCCATGAACAACGGCGAGAGCGCGCTGTTCACGGTGATGAACCGCAACAAGCAAAGCCTGGTGCTGGACCTCAAGCACCCCGAGGCCGTGGCCCTGGTCCACGAGATGGCGGCCCAGGCCGACGTGGTGGTGGAGAACTTCCGGCCCGGCGTGGCCGAGCGCCTGGGCATCGGCGCAAGCCAGTTGCGGGCGCTCAATCCGCGCCTGGTCTATGTCAGCGTCTCGGGTTTCGGCCAGACCGGGCCGCTGGCCCACCGGCCGGCCTACGACATCATCGTGCAGGCCATGAGCGGCCTCATGGAGGCCACGGGCGAGCCCGATGGCGCGCCCACCGTGGTGGGCGAGGCCGTCAGCGACGTGGTGGCCGGCCTGTTCGCCTCCTGGGCCACGCTGGCCGCGCTGCTGCAGGCGCGTGCCACGGGACAGGGCCAGCAGGTGGACGTGGCCATGTTCGACACCACGCTGAGTTTTCTGGCCACCTCGGTGGCGCGCTACCTGTTCACGGGCCGGCCCGCGCGCCGCGTGGGCAACCGCCATCCACTGTCGGCCCCCTTCGGCGTGTACCGCGCAGGCGACGGCCACTTCGCGCTGGCCGTGCTCAACAACAAGCTGTTCGCCGCCGCCCTGCAGGCCATGGAACTGGGCAGCCTGGCCGGCGACCCGCGCTTTGCCAGCGATGAATCACGCTCGGCCCACGAACCCGCGCTGCGCGAGGCCATCGAGGCCTGGGCCGGCCGGCATGAAGTGGCGCAGGTGGTGGCCGCGCTGGATGCAGCCGGCGTGCCCGCCGCACCCATCTGGAACATTGCCCAGGCGCTGGAATCGCCCCAGAGCCAGGCACGCGGCCTGCTCGGCGCGGTGCAGGACCCGCGCCTGCCCGGCCTGCGCCTGCCCACCCAGCCCGTGCATTTCAGCGGCGCCGCACCCAACCGCGCCGAGCGCGCGCCGGCCCTGGGCGAGCACACCGACGCCCTGCTCTCGCAGTGGCTGGGCCGGGGAGCCGAAGCCATTGCCGCGCTGCGCGCATCCGGTGCCCTGGGCACCGCAGGCGCCGCCCCCTCTTCCCCATCACATTGAGCGAACTTCCATGAACTTCCAACGACTGGGCACCACCGCCGACGACCACGCCATTGCCGATGCCGTGGCCCGCTTTGCCGACGACGCACTCGCCCCGCTGGCGCAGCGCATGGACGAAGAGGCACTGTCCGCCACCTGCCATGTGCCGGGCCTGTCGGCCCTGGGCGTGATGGGCATGAACCTGCCCGAGGCCCTGGGCGGCCCCGGCGTCACGCCCACGGCCATGCTGCTGTCCCTGGTGGCCATCTCGCGCGCCTGCGCGGCCACCTCGTCCATGATCGGCGCCCACTACCTGGGCACGGACGCCGTGCTCATCGGCGGCGACGACGCCCAGCGCCAGCAGTGGCTGCCGCGCTGCGCCAGCGGCCAATGGCTGGCCGCCTTTGCGCTGACCGAGCCGCGCGGCGGCTCCCACCCGGCCGACATGCGCACGCGCGCCGTGCGCGATGGGGACGACTATCTGATCACGGGCGTCAAGCACTTCATCTCCAACGCCGCCGAGGCGCGCTTCATGGTGGTCTTCGCCAAGACCGACATGGAGGCCGGCGCGCGCGGCGTCAGCGCCTTCATCGTGCCGCGCGATCTGCCCGGCATCCAGGTCTCGGCCCCCGAAAAGCTCATGGGCATCCGCGGCGGCCATGCCTTCGAGGTATCGCTGGACGGCGTGCGCGTGCCTGCCAGCCACCGGCTGGGCGCCGAGGGCACGGGCTTCAAGACGGCCATGAAGGTGCTGGACAACAGCCGCCTGGACGTGGCGGCCACCGCCCTGGGCGTGGCCGAGACCGCCCTGGTCGCCGCCGCGCAATGGGCCAATCAGCGCCTGGTCGGCGGCGAGCCACTGGCCACCAAACAGGGCATCCAGTGGAAGCTGGCCGACATGAAGCTGCGCCTGGAGGCATCGTGGGCACTGACGATGCAGGCCCTGGCCTTGCGCCAGGCCGGCCAGCCCTTCACCCAGCACTCGGCCATGGCCAAGCTCCATGCGTCCGAAATGGTGGGCTTCGTCACCGACGAAGCCCTGCAGATCCACGGCGGCTACGGCTACACGCGCGAGATGCCGCTGGAGCGCCTGGTGCGCGATGCACGCATCCTGCGCATCTACGAAGGCTCGTCCGAAGTGCAGCGCAGCATCATTGCGCGTGGGGTGCTGGGCGGCAGCTGAATGCAGCAGCGGGTGGCTAGGAGAAATCTGAAAATGGCACCCTCGCGCCCGGAAAAGGCCATTGATGCAGAGCGGCTCAAACCCCAGGTCTTCCCTGGACCTTGCGAGGGGGCGCAAAATGGCGGCTGTTGCGGCCTTCGGGCCGCAGCGCATTTTTTGCGGGAAGCGCCCGCATCCCGCTCCCTCCCGCGCCAGCCGCCTCTGCCGAAAGAAGTCCCCGTTGTCCGCCGCGCATTCCGTCCTGCAAGCCGTGTTCGGCTACGAACAATTCCGCGGTCCGCAGGAAGCCATCGTCTCGCACGTGGTCGCCGGCGGCGATGCGCTGGTGCTCATGCCCACGGGTGGCGGCAAGAGCCTGTGCTACCAGGTGCCGGCCATCGTGCGCCAGCAGCAGGGCCACGGCGTGGCGGTGGTGGTGTCGCCGCTGATCGCGCTCATGCACGACCAGGTGGGCGCGCTGCACGAGGCCGGTGTCAGCGCCGCCTACCTGAACTCCACGCTGTCCTATGACGAGACGCAGGAAGTCGAATGGCGTCTGCAAAGCGGCGACATCACCCTGCTGTATGCCGCGCCCGAGCGCCTGAACACGCCGCGCTTCCTGGGCCTGCTCGACGACCTGCATGCCCAGGGCAAGCTGTCGCTGTTCGCCATCGACGAGGCGCACTGCGTGAGCCAGTGGGGCCATGACTTCCGGCCCGAGTACCGCGCGCTGAGCGTGCTGCACGAACGCTATGCGGGCGTGCCGCGCATTGCGCTCACGGCCACGGCCGACGCGCTGACGCGCGCCGACATCGTCGAGCGGCTGCAGCTCGAGAGCGCACGGCACTTCGTCAGCAGCTTCGACCGCCCCAATATCCGCTACCGCATCGCCGAGAAGAAGGACGTCAGCAACCAGCTGCTGCGCTTCATCGAGCGCGAGCACGAGGGCGAGGCCGGCGTGGTCTATTGCCAGTCGCGCAAGCGCGTGGAGGAGCTGGCCCAGACGCTGAGCCAGGCCGGCGTGCCCGCCCTGCCCTACCACGCGGGCCTGCCCTTCGAGACGCGCCAGCTGCACCAGGACCGCTTTCTGCGCGAGGACGGCATCGTCATCGTCGCCACCATCGCCTTCGGCATGGGCATCAACAAGCCCGATGTGCGCTTCGTGGCCCACGTGGACATGCCCAAGAACATCGAGGGCTACTACCAGGAAACCGGCCGCGCAGGCCGCGACGGGCTGCCCGCCGATGCCTGGATGGCCTACGGCCTGTCCGACGTGGTCAACCAGCGCCGCATGATCGACGAAAGCCCGGCCGAGGACACCTTCAAGCAGGTCATGCGCGGCAAGCTCGATGCCCTGCTGGGCCTGGCCGAGGCCACGGACTGCCGCCGCGTGCGGCTGCTGGCCTACTTCGGCGAGCAGTACGGCCTGGGCGCACCGGGAGAAGACGCAGAGACGGACCTTGAAGGCAGGCCGCTGCAGCGCGTGGCAAAGACCGCCTGCGGCAACTGCGACAACTGCATGGAGCCCCCGGCCCTGTGGGACGGCACGGAGGCCGCGCGCAAGCTGCTGTCCACCATCTACCGCGTGCACGAGGCCAGCCAGCTGACCTTTGGCGCGGGCCACATCATGGACGTGCTGCGCGGCAAGGACACCGAGAAGGTGCGCCAGTACGGACACGAGAAGATCTCCACCTTCGGCCTGGGCAAGGACTACAGCGAGCCCCAGCTGCGCGGCGTGATGCGCCAGCTGCTGGCCACGGGCGCCCTGGGCCTGCACAAGATCACCAGCGAGAACAGCGGCCACAGCTTCGACACCCTGTGCCTGGCCGATGGCTCGCGCGCCGTGCTGCGCGGCGAAGTCTCCGTGCAGCTGCGCGAGGCCGTGGCAGCGCCGCGCACGCGCACCTCCAAGCGCGCCACCCAGCCCAACGTGGCCGCTGCCAGCCTGGGGCCCGATGCCCAGGTGCGCTTCATCAATCTCAAGGCCTGGCGCGCCGAGGTCGCGCGCGAGCACAACCTGCCGGCCTATGTGATCTTCCACGACGCCACGCTGGCAGCCATCGCCGAGCGCAACCCCGCATCGCTGGACGACCTGCAAGGCATCAGCGGCATGGGCGCCAAGAAGCTCGACGCCTATGGCGCCGAGGTGCTGCGGGTGGTGGCCACGGGTTGAGTGAGGTTCAGGGCGCCACCGTGATGCCGGCCGCGTGCGCACGGCGCGCAGGCCGCACGACGATCTCGACCTGCTGGTCCAGCGACACCAGCGCCTGCATCAGGCGCTCCAGAGAGATGTTCTGCAGCTTGTAGCGCCGGACCTGGGAAATCTTGGGCTGCGTCATGCCCGTGATGCCTGCAGCCTCGGTCTGACTGAGCCCGCGCTTGTCCATCAGCTCGTTGAGCTTCATGGCCAGCACGGTTTTGGCCGACAGTTCCTGTGCGTCCTCGAAGCCCAGATCGACCAGCACATTGGCTGTTCCCTGCGAAGAATCCTGGCGATGCATCATGTTCTCCCGCCCGCTCCATAGCGGGCAGTACGGACTTCAATACTCCCTAAGCAAAAAGAAGAGCCCGCATCAGCGGGCTCTCTTCATCACTGCGCCAGCACCCTGAAGGTCAGCGTGTAGTTGTTGCCGTACTGCGGCGCGGCGGCGCCGGCGGGGGCGTCGGCGCGGTAGCGCACCAGGGCCAGGTAGATGCCGGACTTGGGCAGGGCGTAGGAGATGCGGCCCTCGCCATCGGTGGTCAGCGCGTCCACGCTGTGCTGGCTGGCCAGGTCCATGGCCGAGCGGAAGATTTCCACCTTCTGCGCGGCCAGCGGCTTGCCGTCGTATTGCACGGTGAAGTCGAACTTCTCGCCCGCGAACAGGTCGGCAGGATGCGTGACGGGCACGATCTCCAGGCCCTTGCCTGAGGGCGCGAGCGCGGCCCGGCTGGGCTTGCCCACCGTGATGTAGGTCTCGGAGACCGACAGCGACTGGTAGTGGCTCAGCAGCCTGGCATCGGCCGGCGTGGGCGTGGCGGGATCACGCGCGGTCTCCACCTTGCCGTTGCGCTCCCACGAACGGAAGACGGCGCCCAGGCGCGGGCCGGTGCTCACGCGGTAGGTGCCCTTCTCGTCGGGCAGTTGGTGCTCGGCCACGGTGCGGGTCTTGAACTGGCACACATCGGCCATGGGCGTGACCGAGCCGTCGGGCGCCGTCACGGTGAAGCGCGTTTCGCCAAAAGCCACTTCGGGGATGAAGAACTTGTCGGCAAAGCTGGCGTCCACGCTGATGACGGCCCGGGGCGAAGCCTCGAAGCTGGTGGGCAGCAGGTAGGGCGTGTGGGCCTGGGCGGAGATGCACACGGCCGACAGCAGCGGCAGCCACCAGGCCAATCGCTTGGATGGGGTTTTGGCCATGTCCGCTCAGGGCTTCTTGACGTCGTTCTTGTCCACGACGCCATCGGCATTGACGTCGGCTTCCTTGAAGCTGCGTTCGGCGATGGCCATGTCTTCTTCCACGGTGTATTTGCCGTCGCGGTTCCTGTCCACGATGCCGAAGCGCACATGGGCCTGCTTCATGGACTGGGCATAGCGCTCGTCGGGCTGGCGGCCCGCGTATTGCTGCTTGAGGCGGGCCTCGAACTCGTCCACGTACTCCTTCTCGCTGAGCCAGCCGTCGCCATTGGTGTCGCCTGCCAGGAAGCGCTGCTTGCGCACGGTGTCGTACTCCTGGCGCGTGACCACGCCATCACGGTTGGCGTCGTAGCTGCCCATGAAGGCAGACTGGCCATGCCCGCCCGCAGGCTGGGCCGGGCCGCTGGCGGACGGTGCCGTGGGCGATGCGCAGGCGGTGAGCAGGGCCGCCAGGCCGGCAGCGGCCAGCATGCGGTGGGACAGAGAGAACTCAATCATGAAACGACTCCTGAAGTAGGCAGATACAGCGGCGGCTGCGATGGTGGTGGAGGCTTTCCGGCCGACACCGCCGCTGTAGGGAAGGCCGGCCGGCCCCTGGAGAAACTCCTCGGATCCGCGCCACGCGGCAAGTGAAGGTGGCGTGGGTGCAATGGCATGGTGCGCAGGGTGCTCAGAACGCAACGTTCATGGACACGGCGAAGGTGCGGCCCGGGTTGCTCAGCAGCTCGATGTCGCGGCGGTCGCGCGCCACGCCGGGCTGCAGGCTGCGGGTGCTGGAATAGTCCCAGTAGCGCTTGTCGCCCAGGTTGTAGATGCCGGCGTTCAGGCGCACGTTCTTTGCGACCTGCCAGTAGCCGGCCAGGTCGAAGATGACATAGCCGGGCACGCGGAACAGCTCGGTGGTCGAGTCGGTCAGGCCGGTGCCCGCGTTCTGGTAGCTGTCGCGGTTGGTGGCCACGGCCTGCTTGCCCGCGACGAAAGTGCCGGTCAGGTTCAGGCCCCATTGCCGGGCCGGTGCGTCATAGCCCACGCCGACGATGGCCTTGCGCGGCAGCACGCTGTCCAGCGGCACATCCTTGTCGCCTGCATAGTAGGACTTGGAGGTGCCGCGGCTGATGCCCAGCGCCCAGGTGGAGTACAGGCCCCTGGCGGCGGGCATCCACTGGCCGTGGTCCAGGCGCGCGCTGGCCTCGAAGCCGTAGATCTTTGCGCTGTCGCGGTTCTCGGCCTGGTAGATGGTGCCGATGTGGGCGGGCACGTTGACGAACAGGTCGGGACGGCCCGCGCGCAGGTAGCGCGTGTAGGCGATGAAGTCGGAGTACCTGGTATAGAAGACCGAGCTGTTGAAGGTCACGCCCGGCGTGGGCGACCCCTTGAGGCCGAAGTCGAAGGCATTGCTGCTTTCCTCCTTCAGGTTGGGGTTGCCCACCAGGGCGTACTGGCCTGCCGCGTTGTAGTTGCTGGCCATGTTCCACGAGCCGAAGATCTCGCCGGCCGAGGGCGCTCGCCCGCTGCGCTTGAACTGGGCATAAGCGCTGAACGTGGGCGTGAGGTCATAGACCAGGGCCAGGCTGGGGCTGAGGATGGTGTTGCCGCGCGTGCCGCCGTAAATCTTTTCCACATCGGCGGCCGTGAGCACGCCCGAGACGAAGTTGTCCAGGTCGCGCGTCTTGATCTCCACGCGGTCCACGCGCAGCGCGGGAATCAGCGCCAGGCGGCGGCCGCCGGCCTGGAAGCTGATCTCGTCCTGCAGGAAGGCGCCGTAGCGGCGGGTGGTGGTGTCGGGCTGGGGCTTCATAACGGGCGTGCCGGTAGCGAAAACTTTCCACGGACGCTCCGTGTCCTGTGTCGATGCATTGACGCCAAAGCTCAGGCGGTGGCGGTCGATGCGCTTGTCGCCCGTGCTCGAGAAACCCCAGGTGCGCGTCTCGTTGCCGGAGACGTTGTGCACCTTGGCGCCCGTGGCCAGCGTGGTGGTGTCGGTGACGTCGTTGGTGTCCGTGTTCTGGAAGTACAGCCGCGTGTCCAGCTGGTCCACCCAGGCGCCGGCCGGTGTCCACAGGTGCTGCAGCTGCAGCGTGTTGCGACTGGTGTCGCTGTTCTGGCGCGAGCTTTCGGTGATGCTGGTGTTGGTGGTGTCCCAGCCGTGGAAGGAGGTGTCGTTCTTGCGGCGATACAGGTCGGCCGACAGCACCAGGCGGTGGGCCGGGTTGATGCGCAGGCCGCCCTTGAGCAGCAGCGCGTTGGAGTTCCAGTCGTCGGGATAGCTGTTGACGATGGCGCTGTGGTTGCGCGTCTCGTGGCCGTCGCGGCGCGAATAGGCGATCAGGCCGTCGAGGTCGCCCGAGCGGCCAGCGGCCGTGAAGCTCTCGTTCCAGGAGCGGTCGGCCGTGTCGTGGCCGATCTTGCCGCCCAGGTAGGAGGTCTTGCCGCCCACCAGGTAGTCCTCGGCGGACTTGGTGCGAAAGCCCACCGAGCCGCCGATGCCACCGGCCGCGCGCCGCGCCGTGGTGGTGCCGGAGAGGATGTCCACGGCCGAGAACATCTCGGGGTCGATGAAGTCGCGGCCCACGCCAAAGGTGTTGGCGCCGACACGGCTCACATAGGGGCGCGTGGTGGCGTCGGGCATCTCGACGCCGTCCACATCCATGCCGATGCGGTTGCCCTCGATGCCGCGGATGTTGTAGCCCGTGGTGCCCGAGCGGTCGAAGCTGCTGCGGTTGCGGCTGGTGCCCGAGGCCGTGCCGGGCGCTGAGACCAGCGGCTGGTAGCGCACCACGTCGGCCATGCTGCCGGCCTGCTCCAGCGCCGGGCCGCTGACGGTGGTGGAGGCGCCCGGCGTGCGCTGCACGGGCTCGGCTGCATCGACCACATCGACCTGGGCCAGCGCCTTGGTGGGAGCCTGCGCCATCAGCCGGGCCTCATCGTCCGCAGTCTGCGCATGCGTCTGCGTCTGTGCCCAGGCGCCGGGCGAGGCCAGACCGATCACGGCGGCCTGCACGGCCACGGCCAGCAGGCTGTGCCGCAATACCGGCGTGCGCGAGGGATTGCGGGAGAGGGAGAGGAAAGACGAACGCGAAGACACAGCCATGGCGGGAATCGGGGAAAGAGGGTTGCTGGCTAGCTGCCGACCTGTCCGCGGAGTGCTCTTGCGAGACCATTGCTCCCCCCGTGTGTGATTGTTCCTGCTGGCTTTCCGCGATTCTCCCATCAATTGATAATGATTATCATTTGTTTTGTCTCATTTACGTCACAGGGGCCGATCCAGGCTCCGCGCGGGCCTCCTCCACAAACCCCACACAAAGACTCGACAGCGCAGCAAGATTGCCCGCTCACACTGCGGCGGCTGAATATCTGGAGCCCTTTGCTGTGATCAATAACGCCCAACTTCTGGCCGACGAAGCCAAGTACTGCTCGTTCGGGGATACCGTCCACTACGTCAACCCGCCCAAGATCTTCTCGGGCTGCGAAGGCAGCTACATGTACGACGAGGCCGGCACGCCCTACCTTGATCTGCAGATGTGGTATTCGGCCGTGAACTTCGGCTACAAGAACAAGCGCCTCGAGCAGAAGATGATCGAGCAGCTGCAGACCCTGCCCCAGGTCGCCAGCCAGTACCTGCACCCCACCAAGATCGAGCTGGCCAAGTTCATCGCCCAGGATGCGGAGCGCAAGTGGGGCCATGCCGGCCGCGTGCACTTCAACGTGGGCGGCGCCCAGGCCATCGAGGACTCGCTCAAGGTCGTGCGCAATGCCAGCGGCGGCAAGAGCCTGATGTTCGCCTTCGAGGGCGGCTACCACGGCCGCACGCTGGGCGCCTCCAGCATCACCTCCAGCTACCGCTACCGCCGCCGCTACGGCCACTTCGGCGACCGCGCGCAGTTCATCCCCTTCCCCTACCCGTTCCGCCGCCCCAAGGGCATGACGTCCGAGGAATACGCGGACTCCATCGTCCGGGAATTCGCGCGCAAGTTCGAGAACGAATACCACGCCATCTGGGACCCCAAGACCAACCAGTGCGAGTACGCGGCCTTCTACGTCGAACCCATCCAGGGCACGGGCGGCTACGTCGTGCCGCCGCCCAACTTCTTCAAGGGCCTCAAGAAGGTGCTGGACGACCACGGCGTGCTGATGGTGGTCGATGAAATCCAGATGGGCTTCTGGCGCACCGGCACGCTGTGGTCGGTGGAGAACTTCGGCGTCAAGCCCGACGTGCTGGTCTTCGCCAAGGCGCTGACCAACGGCCTCAACGCCCTGTCGGGCCTGTGGGCGCGCGAGGAGCTGATCAACCCCACCATCTTCCCGCCGGGATCGACGCACTCCACCTTCGCCTCCAACCCGCTGGGCACGGCCCTGGGCCTGGAAGTCATGAAGATGACCCACGAGATGGACTTCGGCCGCCAGGTGCGCGAATCGGGCGCCTACTTCCTCGAAGGCCTCAAGGAACTGCAAAAGCGCCACAAGGAAATCGGCGACGTGGACGGCCTGGGCCTGGCGCTGCGCGCCGAGATCTGCACCGAAGACGGCTTCACGCCCAACAAGGCGCTGCTGGACAAGATGGTGGACATCGGCCTCGAAGGCGGCCTGGAATACCAGGGCCAGAAACGCGGCCTGGTGCTGGACGTGGGCGGCTACTACAAGAACGTGATCACCTTCGCGCCCTCGCTGATGATCTCGCGCCCCGAGATCGACGAAGCCATGGTCCTGCTGGACCAGTTGCTCACGAAAGCCAAGGCGGCCTGAAGGCGCGATGCCCGCAGAGCGCCTGCACAACCAGCTCGAACCCCCAGGCCTGCTCGCGCAGTTCGCGGCCCATCCTCCCGAGGGCTTCGCACTGCTGCAGGACTGGCCGGCGCCGGCCTTCACGGCGCCCTTCGATCTTCTGACCACGGCGGACGACGCGCTCAAGGCGCGTCTTTTGTCGTTGCCCGGTGGCGGCTGGCTGTCGCGCCGGCTGCGCCTGTCCACCGACTTCGTGGGCACCACGGTCAGCGAGTACGCCGTGCTGCCCATGGGCACCCCTGCCGCCCAGCAGGCTGCCGCGCTGCGCGCGCGCGCAGGCCGGCGCATGCTGACCATCGTCAAGGACCTGCCCCAGGATTCACCGCTGCTGCCGGACGCCGACAACGCCCATGCACGGGCGCTGGCGCAGGCGCTGGCCGATGCGGGCTTCATCCTGGTCGAAGGCCAGGCCCTGGCCCATGTGCCCATCGACTTCTCCAGCCTGGACGAATACCTTGCACGCCTGTCCAGGAGCCGCCGCCAGAACCTGCGCCGCAAGCTCAGGAGCCGCGCGCAGCTGCAGGTGCAGCGCATTCCCACGGGCGCGGCCTTTGCCGATGACGCCTGCGTCGATGCCTACTACGCGCTGTTCGATGCGGTGTATGCGCAAAGCGAGATCCACTTCGACAGGCTCACGCGCGATTTCTTCGCGGCCCTGCTGCGCGATGCAGGCAACGGAGGCACCGTGTTCGAGTACCGCGCGCTGCAGGACGACGGCACGCCCGGCGCGCTGCTGGGCTGGAACCTGTGCTTCGAGCACGGCGGCAAGCTGATCGACAAGTACATCGGCCTGTCCTACCCGGCCGCGCGCGAGGCCAATCTCTACTTCGTGAGCTGGATGGTCAACCTTGAATACGCCATCGAACGCGGCCTGAGCCACTACGTGGCCGGCTGGACCGACCCCGAGGTCAAGGCCCAGCTGGGCGCCAGCTTCACCTTCACGCAGCATGCGGTCTTCATCCGCAATCCGCTGCTGCGCGCACTGGGCCGGCGCTTTGCCGGCCACTTCGAAAGCGATCGCCAATGGAGCGAACAGAACTGAATGCCCAGCCGGTCGTGCTGGATGTGGATGGCTCGGTGGGGACCTTGCCCGGCGAGCTGCGCCTGCCGCTGCAGGACTGGCAGGAGCAGGTGCGCTTTGGCTGCGGCCTGCGCCGCTTTGCGCAGTTCCGCGCGGCGCTCGACGCGCAACTGCCGGCCGCGCATGGCACGGCCCTCATGGGCAGTGGCGACTTCCACCACCTGAGCTGGCCGCTGATCGAGCGCTGCATCACCGCCCAGGCCCTGTCCGCGGGCCGGCCGCTGCGCGTGGTCGTGCTGGACAACCACCCCGACAACATGCGCTTTCCCTGGGGCGTGCACTGCGGCTCCTGGGTGCGGCGCGTGGCCCTGCATCCGGCCGTCTCGCATGTGCATGTGGCCGGCATCACCTCCGGCGACATCGGCCGCGCGCACGCCTGGGAGAACTACCTCACGCCGCTGCGCGCCGGCCGCCTGAGCTACTGGAGCGCGGGCGTGGACACGGGCTGGGCGCGCCGCCTGGGCGTGGATGCCGCCTTTCGCGGCTTTGCCAGCGTGGCCGACCTGTCGCGCACGCTGGCGCGCATGCTGCGCGAGCAGGCCCAGCCCACCTACCTGAGCATCGACAAGGACGTGTTTGCGCCCGAGGTGGTGCGCACCAACTGGGACCAGGGCCGCATGCAGGAAGGCGAGGCCCTGGACATCATCGGCGCACTGGCCGGCCAGATCGTGGGCAGCGACATCACGGGCGATGTGTCCTCCTGGCGCTACACGACCTGGTGGAAGCGCTGGATGAGCGCCGGAGACGGCCAGGACACGCAGATCGACGCGCAGACGCTGGCCACCTGGCAGCTGGGCCAGCATGCCTTCAACGAACGGCTGGTCGAATACATCCAGACCTGCACCAGCCCCTAGGATCCGTTCACACCCCGCACACCCCGCATCCCCCACGTCCGCGCACCGCGGCCGACCGCAAGACAGGAGGCAACCCCATGATCGACCGGCTGACCGAAAGACTGCTGCAGCGCAGTTTCACACCCCTGGTGCGCAAGGGACTGCTCGAAATCTGCCTGCCCTGGGGGCGCATGCTGGCCTTCGGCGATGGCGGCCAGCCGCAGGCACGCATCCGCTTCACGGACAGGCGTGCGCTGTGGGCCCTGATGCGCGACCCGGACCTGAACCTTGGCGAGATGTTCATGCAACAGCGCCTGGTGGTGGAGCGGGGCAGCATCTACGACGTGCTGGAGCTCGTGCTGCGCAACGCGCGCAACCTGCCCGTGCCGGCCAGCGTGCGGCTGCTCGATGCCTGGCGCATGCGGCTGCGGCCGCTGCTGCAGCACAACCGCCGCAGCAAGGCGCGCGCCAACGTGGCGCACCACTATGACCTCGACGACCGGCTGTATCGGCTCTTTCTGGATGGCGAGCGCCAGTACTCCTGCGCCTACTTCGAGCATGGCGACGAAAGCCTGGAGCAGGCCCAGCAGGCCAAGATGCGCCACATCGCCGCCAAGCTGCTCGTGGAGCCCGGCCACCGCGTGCTGGACATAGGCTGCGGCTGGGGCGGACTGTCGCGCTACCTGGCCGAGGTGGCTGGCGCGGGCCATGTGACGGGCGTGACGCTGTCCGGCGAGCAGCTGGCGGGCGCCCGCCAGCGTGCCGGCCAGTCCCCGTGCGCGTACCGACTCAGCTACCGGCTGGAAGACTACCGCGACACGCGCGGCACCTTCGACCGCATCGTCTCGGTGGGCATGTTCGAGCATGTGGGCACGCGTTTTCACGACGCCTTCTTCCGCCAGTGCCGGGAGCTGCTGTCCGACGATGGCGTGATGCTGCTGCACTTCATCGGCAACAGCGATGTGCCCGACTTCAACAATCCATGGATAGAGCGCTACATCTTCCCGGGCGGCCACATCCCGTCCCTGTCGGAGTTCACGCCGGCCATCGAACGCAGCGGCCTGGTGGTCACCGATATCGAGGTGCTGCGCCTGCACTATGCGCGCACGCTGCGACTGTGGCGCGAGCGCTTCATGGCGCGCCGCGACGAGGCTGCCGCGCTCTACGACGAGCGCTTTTGCCGCATGTGGGAGTTCTATCTGTCCATGTCGGAAGCCGCCTTCCGCTACCAGGACATCGCCATTTTCCAGGTGCAACTGGCACGCCGCCAGGAAGCGGTCCCGCTCACGCGCGAATATGTCGCCGAACGCAGCCAGGCCCTGCGCGGGCGCGAGCCACCGGCCGGAGCCACGCAGGCCGCAGCCGTCAGCCAGGCGCGGCGTGCGGCCTCTCCAGCAGACTGAGCAAGGCCTCGAAGCGCGCGTCGTCGAACCACAGGCTGTTGCCCACGGCCACTAGGCGCCGTGCCCAGTCGCGCCCCTGGTCCACCACGTCCTGGCGCGCCAGGCCCAGCACATGGTCGTAGCGGCCATAGTCGGGCAGCACATGGACGAAGGGCAGCGACAGACCCCAGCCCCGCCCCCATTGCGCGCGCAGCAGCGCATCGCGCGTGGCTGCATCGCGCAGGCGCAGCAGCAGCACGGGCCAGACGCCTTGCGCACCCGGCACGGTGTCACCCACCACCTCGATCCCATCGATGGCCGACAGCCAGGCGCCGCGCTCACAGGCCTGGCGCTGCAGTTGCTGCTGGAAATCCGCCAGCCGCGCCAGCGCGCGCCGGCCCACGCGGCGGCGCCAGGCGCCCAGTTCATGGCAGGGAATGGCGTCGTCGAAATCATCGCCGGCGGCCTGCACCCAGTCGCTGCGCGACAGCGCATCGCGCAGGGGACGGCCATAGGCCAGGTCCAGCCCGGCGGGGCGGTACAGCGCCGCATAGCCCAGCAGCTCCAGGCTGCGGCGCAACTCCCAGCCCCGGTCCTGGCGCACGCTGGCCGCATGTGTCTCGCGCAGTGCCTCGCGCAGCGCGGGGTCGCGTGCCAGCAGCACGCCGCCCTCGAAGGTGGTCAGGCCCTTGCCCACGGCCAGGCTGTAGAAGCCCACATCGCCCTGCCAGCCCACGGGCTCGCCGCGCAGGCGTGCGCCCAAGGCCTGGGCCGCGTCCTCCACCACCCAGGCGCCCACGGCGCGCGCGCAGTCCACGGCTGTGGCCACGTCGGCCACGCGGCCGCACAGATGCGTGGGCAGCACGGCCAGGGTGCGTTCGCTGCACAGGGCGCGCAGGCGCGTGGGGTCCATGTCCAGCGTGTCGGCATGCAGATCGCACAGGCGCAGTTGCAGGCCGCAGTGCGCCACGGCCAGGGCCACCAGCGGGCAGGTATAGGCGGGTGCGATGACTTCGCTGCGGCCCGGCGCCAGGCGGCGCAGGGTCTGCAGCGCCACCATCAGCGCCGAGGTGCCCGAGCATTCAAGCTGCACGGCGGGCACGCCCAGCCATTGCGCCAGCGCCGTCGCCAGGTCCGCATCGCCCCAGGGCAGCAGGTCGGCCGCGCGCAGCGGCAGGCCCGCCGTGGGCGGCAGCACGCGTTCAGCCACGGTGCGTGCCGTGCTCGGCCGAGGCCGCCAGATGCGCGGCGCCCGCGCTGGCCGAGCCCGCGCCCGGGTTGCCGCCCGCATGGCCCGGCGTGTCATCGTCTGCGCCGGGCCCCCCGGCCTCCTGCGTCTCGCTGACGGCCAGGCAGGCGATGCCGGCCACGATGAACAGGCAGCCGATGATCTGGGGCATGCCTATGCGCTCGTCGAACAGCCAGTACGACAGCGCCAGCACGGAAAGAATCTCCAGGTGCGATGCCGCAAAGGCCGGGCCGATGGGCGCGCGCTTGAGCAAGGTCATCCACGAGAAAAAGGCGCCGATGTAGCCCACGAAGGCGCCATAGATCCAGGGCTGGCCGAACACGCGCGCCAGCCAGGCCGTGGAGAACTCCAGCGGCAGCGCCGCATTGCCGGCCTGCTTGAAGCTCAGCTGGGCCAGCGTGTCGAAGGCCATGAGCACCAGAAAGCCGATGAAATAGAAACGCTTCATTTCAATGCAGGCCCACGATGGCGACGCCTATGGACACGAGGACAATTCCGGCGACCCGCATGGGTGCCAGCTTCTCGGCAAACAGCAGCCGGCCCGCGATCATGATGGCCACGATGTTGATGGAGCCCAGCAGCACGCCCTCGGACAGCGGCACCAGCGAGAGAAAGGCCAGCCACAGCACGAACTCGGCCACGTAGCAGCCCACGCCCAGCCACAGCCAGGGCCTGGAGGCCATGAAGCGCCAGCGTGCCAGGCCGTCGAGGTCACCGGGCTGGCTGGCGGCGGCCTTGAAGGCCAGCTGGCCCCCGCTGTCCACCAGCACGTTCAGCACCCACAGCGTGATGACCAGCGGCGAGAGATCACTGCCCATGCCGTGCGGCCTCCGCAGCCCGCACCTCGCGGGGGGCGGCACCGCTGGCGATGCGCGCCACGAATTCGGTGGTGCGCGCGATCACGGTGCGGCGGTCGCGGTCGATGGTGACCATGTGGTAGCTGTTGTCCAGCAGCACCAGCTCGACATGGGCCTGGCTGGCGCCATGCACGATGTCATGGGCGTTGGCCACCGAGGAGATGTCGTCGTTGCGCGCATGGATGACCAGGCAGGGCGAGCGCAGCTGGGGCAGGCGCGCCAGCACATGGGCCGAGAGGCGGCGCAGCTCGATGATGGACCACCAGGGATTGCCCGGCAGGCCGGCCGCCGCGCTGTCGCCCGAATGCATTTGCTCGACCACGCGCGCGCGCAGGGCCTCGTCCTTGATGCCGTAGGGCGGCTGCTCCATGAACACGCTGTGGCGGCCAATGCCCAGCGCGCGGAACAGCGGCAGCAGGAAGGCCAGGCGCGTGTAGAAGGGAATGCTCCAGCCGTCGTAGCGGAAGGTGGTGGACAGGGCGCAGACGCCGTCCACCTTGTCGGGGTGGCGCTGGGCCACGGCCAGGGAGAGCACGGCGCCCATGGACAGGCCGCCGACCACCACATGGTCCATGTGCTGCGACAGCCGCTGCAGCCCGGCCTCCACGCTGGCCAGCCAGTCGGTCCAGCGCGTGTCCACGAGATCTTCCATGCTGCCGCAATGGCCGGCCAGCTGGACCGCATAGACGGTGAAGCCCTGCTTGTTCAGCCCCTTGGCCAGCAAGCGCATCTCGGCCGGCGTGCCCGTGAGCCCGTGCACCAGCAGCACGCCGGTGCGCGCGGCAGCGCCCGTGCCGGGCATGACGAATTCATGCTCGGTCACGCAAACGTTGTCCAGCCCCGTGGCAGGCTCGCTGCGCTGAACCAAGGAGAGCCCATCACTCAAATTCATGTCAATTTTCCATGACGCTGCGCGTCGCCCTCTGACCATGAAAATGGCGTGCCCTGAAGCCAGAGACACCAAGGAAGGGCCTTGGCCGGCCGCGCCGCCCCGCACCGAAGGTGTCGTCCCCCTTGGGGGGCGCCGTGCAACGGGAAGGCGCGAAGCGACTCAGGGGGTGGTATGTCATGCCAGCGCCTCCAGGCCCAGGACCACCTTGTCGAGCAAGGCCGTGGCCTGCTCGAAATGCTCGAAGGGCGCATGGGCGATGCCCCGGCTTTCGCAGTGGGCGATGAGCTTGTACTTGGCCAGCACGAAGTCGGCCCGGCCCGAGACGCAGAAGTCCGAGGTGCTGTCGCCCACGTAGAGCACGCGGCCGTGCAGGGCCTGCTGCTCGGCCAGGCGCTCGCACTTGCAGTTGCCGCTGGCGCGCGCGCACTGCGCGCTGGCCCAGGGGGAGTCCAGGCGCCAGCTGCGCTCGCCGGTCTGCACCAGGCGGTTGGCGATGACCTGCAGATGGCCCAGGCCATGGCGCTCCAGCACATGGCGTATGGCGTAGTCGATGCCGTCGCTGACCACCTGCACCACCATGCCGTGGGCCTGGGCGGCCGCCACGAAGCCGGCAAAGCCGGGGTCGATCTCGATGGTGTCCAGGTGGGCGCGCAGTTCGGCCTCGTCCATGTCCAGCAGCGCGACCTGGCCCTTCATGCATTCGCGCGAGCCGATCTCGCCGCGCTCCCAGGCGTCTTCCAGTTCCTGCCAGCCGGGCTTGCCGAAGCGGTTGAGCAGGGTGTCGGTCACGTCCAGCAGGCTGATCGTGCCGTCGAAGTCGCTTTGCACCATCCAGCCGGGGGCGGCGGTGTCCAGATACAGGGGAATGCGCTTATTCATGAAACTGCACCCTTACGTTTTGACCCACGCGCACGGCGGCGGCGGGAGCTTGCTCGAAGACCAGCACGCACTCGATGACACGCACCGGCCCGCGCTGCTGGTCGTCCTGCAGCCGCGCCGTGCCATAGACGGGGCTGATGCGCAGCACGCGTGCCGAAGGCAGCTGCTGCTGTGCGGCGCCATCGGCGTCCAGCGTCACCGTGGCCCGCATGCCTTCGCGCACGGCGGCGGCGAAGCTTTCATTGATTTCGGCGCGCACCTGCAGCGGGCGCTGCGGCAGCAGCACCACGGCCGGCGTGCCGGGCACGGCCTGGCTGCCCGCGTGGGTGGCCAGGCGCACCACGGTGCCGGCCTCGGGCGCGCGCAGTTCCTGGCGCTTGTGCTGGGCGCGCAATTGTTCGAGCTTGCGCTGTGCCACCTGGGCCTCGGCCGCGGCCACGTCGATCTCGGCCTGGGCATCGCGCAGCGCCTGCGCGGCCTCGTCCACGTTCTGCGCATCTGCGGCGCCCTCGCGCGCTGCGGCCTGCCAGCGCGACAGGGTCTGCTTGAGCTGGGGCAGGCGCGCGGCGCGTGCCTTCTGGCGGGCCTTGGCCAGCTGGGCCTCGGACTCGGCCACGGCCAGGTCGGCCTGGCCCGTATCGTCGGCCAGCCTCAGCAGCAACTGGCCGCGCTGCACGGACTGGCCTTCCTTGACGGACAGCTGCTGCACCACGCCGGCCACGGCGGGCGACAGGTCCAGCAGGCCGCCTTCCACCTCGATCTTGCCGCGCGCCACGGCCACGGCCGCCGGGCCGTTTTGCTGCGCCTTGGCGCTGGCCTGGCCGGCATTGGCAGGCGCATCGTGCGAAGGACCGCAGCCCGCCAGCAGCGCGGCGGCGGCCAGCGCCGCAGCCAGACCGGCAGTGGACGCGGCAAGGCCGCTCAGGGGGTACTTCATTCTTTTTCCTTCAACGGGGAGGTCTGGCGCCAGTCGCTGCGGATGGCGCCGTCCTCCATGCCGAGCACGCGGTCGGCATGGCGCACCAGGCGCGGGTCATGGCTCACGCACAGCACGGTCGTGCCATGGTTGCGCGCCGCGCGGTGCAGGATGTCGATGACGCGCTGGCCGCTTTCGGCATCCAGCGCACTCGTGGGTTCGTCGGCAAACAGCAGCTGCGGCGCCTTGGCCATGGCGCGCGCGATGGCCACGCGCTGCTTTTCGCCGCCCGACAGTTCGGCCGGGCGCATGTGGGCGCGGTGGGACAGGCCGACCTCGTCCAGCGCCTGCTGGGCGCGGCGCAGGGCCTCGTCGCTGCGCAGGCCCATGTAGCCCAGGGGCAGCTGTACCTGCTCGATGGCCGTCAGCGCCGGGAACAGGTTGAAGCCCTGGAAGACGAAGCCCGTGTGGCGCAGGCGGAATTTCTCCAGCGCCCGCGTGCCCAGCTTGCCCAGGTCCTCGCCCAGCGCCATGGCGTGGCCGCTGTCGGGCGCCTGCAGGCCCGACATCAGCGACAGCAGCGTGCTCTTGCCGCAGCCCGAGGGCCCGGAGATCAGGCTCAGCTCGCTCGGGTACAGCGACACGGACAGGCCTTGCAGCACCTGCACGCTGACCATGCCCGACAGAAAGGACTTGCACAGGCGCACGGCCTCCAGGCTGGGTGCCGTGCGGGGCGCCGCCGTGGGCGCGGGGGAGTGGGCATTCATCACGTTCATGGGGTCTGGCCGTCTTCAGCGCAGCAGCGTGGCCGGGTCGGCACGCAGCAGGCTGCGCATGGCGCCCAGGCCCGACAGCAGGGACAGCACGGCCACCAGCACGGCGCAGGCCAGCACGGCCGATGCGTTCAGCGCCACGGGCACGCGGTAGGCCATGGCCAGGGCCAGCAATACGGCGCTGGCCAGCGCGGCCATCACAAAGCCCAGGCCGCCGATCCAGCAGGCCTGCTCGACCACCACGCGGCCCAGTGCCGCGCGGCTCACGCCCAGCGCGTTGAGCACGGCGTACTCGCGCGAGGAAGCGGCCACCACGGCCTTGAGCGACTGGCTGGTGACCACCGAGCCCACCAGGCAGACGATGACGGCCATGAACAGCACGCCCGCGCCGGCGCCCGTGTCGAACATCCAGTAGCGCTGCGAGCGCCGCGCGAATTCCCTGGCCGTCCAGGCCTCGTAGGGGCCGAAGCTGGGTGTGGGCTGGTTCAGGCGCTGCTTCACGGCCTTGGCCGAGGCGCCCGGGCGCACGCGCGCCACGAAATAGGTGCTGCCCTGGCCGGGGTCGCCCGCAATCTCGCGGGCCGTGGCCAGCGAGGCCAATACGTTCACGCCGCCCAGGCCACGCAGGCCGTCCACGGCCGCCACCACCTGCACGCGGTGGTTGTTGACCCAGGCCACGCCGCCTTCGCTGGTGCCCAGGGTCTGCAGGTCGGCCCGGTCCACGATCACGGCGCCGGTCTCGCGCAGGCGCTGGCGCTGCCAGGGCTGGAGCACGTGGGAAAACAGCATGGAGGCGTCATCGGTGGCAATGCCCGACAGGTAGACCGACACGCCGCCACCGTGCTCGCTCGCCGCGCCGCCGGCCGCCGAGTCCGAGCGCCAGTCGCCGTCCACCCAGACATAGGGCTCGACCGCCGCGACATCGGGGTCCATGCGCAGGCGCATGTCCACGTCGCGGCCGATGGTGCGGCCGAAGTTCACGCTCTGCGTGCCCGGATAGCCGATCCACAGGTCGGCCGAGGAAGCCGTCACATACAGCGCGGCCGATCCGAAGATGCCCAGCACCAGCGCGGCCTGCATGGCCAGCAGCACGCCGGAGAAGCCCACGGCGAAGACGGAGGGAATGAAGCGGCGCCACTCGTGCACCAGCGTCTTGCGTGCCAGGGCGATCATGAGGGCGCTCCTTGTGCGAGCGGAGCCAGTGGAGCCATGCCGCTGTCGGCAGCGTCCTGGTCCTCGGCCGGCAGCGGCGCGCCGCCCAGGGCCTTGTACAGCGCCACGTAGGCCAGCGCATGGGCAGCCAGGGCCGTGGTCTGCTCGCTGCGCGCCTGCAGCGCGGCGCGACGGGGCGCCAGACCGCCGAATTCGCTGTCCAGGCCCAGCTTCAGGCGCTGGTCCTGCACGCGCTCGCGCTCGGCCAGCACCTGCTGGGTGGACTGCAGCGAGGCGATGCGCTCGCGCTGGGCGTCCAGCGCGGCCAGTGCGGACTCGACCTCGGCCACGCCGTCGAGCACGCTCTGGCGGTAGGCCTGGATGGCAGCCTGCAGCGCCAGCTCGCTGGCGTCGGCCTGGGAGCGGCGGCGGCCCCAGTCGAACAGGGGAATGTCGATCTGCGGCCCGAAGGTGGGTGCGTTGTCCTGCGTGGTACGCAGGTTCTGGGTGATGTTGAACGAGTACAGCAGCGAGCCGCCGATCACGAAGCGCGGATACAGCGCCGCATGCGCAATGCCCTGCTCGGCCGCCGCGCGCTCCACTGCGGCCTGCGCCACCTGGATGTCGGGGCGCGTGCGCAGCAGGTCGGCCGGCAGGGCGGCCACGCCCAGCGCCTGGGGGCCGGGCAGCGGGGCCTTGGCATCGGCCTGCAGCCACTGGGCATCGGGCCGCGTGCGGCCCAGCAAGGCGGCCAGCATGTGGGCGCTGCGGGCCTGGGTTTCGCGCAGGCTGGCACGCAAGGCGGCGCTCTGGCCGGCCTGCAGTTGCAGCTGGTGCACGGCCTCGGCCGTGCCCAGGCGCTGCTGCTGGCGCACCTGGGCCAGTTGCAGGGCACGCGCATCCAGCAGTGCCTGTTCGTCGATCAGGGCGCGCTGGCGCTGGGCCATGCGGATGTCCAGATAGCGGTGGACCACATCGGCCACCAGGGCCACGCGGGCTGCCTGCAGGCGGCCCCGTGCGTCAAGTACGGAGGCGGCGGCATTGCGCTCGCCGGCCTCGCGGGCGCCGAACAGGCCCAGGTCCCAGCTCACGTCGATGCTGGCGTGGAAATACGAGTCGATGGCCGCAATGTCCTGCAGCGTGCGCGCACCGGCCGTGAACACGGGCCGGAAGGCCGAGCCGGCCGTGCCGGCCAGCAGCCGTTGCTGGCGCAGGCGCGACTGGGCCTGGGACAGGTCGAGGTTGGCGGCCAGCGCCTCCTCGACCAGGGTGTTGAGGGATTCGTCGCCCCAGGCCTTCCACCAGCCCTGCAGGTCGGGCGCTGCGGCCGAGCCAGGTGCACCCGGCGCGGCGGCTGGCAGGGGCTGCGTCCACTGCGTGGGCACCGAGCCGTCAAGCTGAGCCGGAGGCGGCGAGGAGCAACCGGCCAGCGCCAGGGCGGCGCCCAGGCACAGGCTGGAGAGGCGATGCGTCGCGGCGGCGTGGTTCACGGGATGGACAGGCGGGAGGGGGTGATCGAGGGGAGGGCCGGGAAAACGAGGCCAGGGAACCATGTCCCCGGATAGCCATTGGACGCGGCCAAGCTTGCGCGAGGTTGCAGGCTTTATGGAGGAAACATGGAGAGCGCAGCGCCTTGCGGGGACCTCTCTGCCCCAACCCGGGCAAGAGCCAGTTGCGGACCGCCCGATCACCGCGGACTCGGATGATTCCGAGTTTATTTTCAGAACGCTCCAATTCCAATGCCGCATGCAGGTCAGTACATTGGCCGGATATCGCGCCCTATGCCACCCGTCCCAAGGCATTGATCCATATTTTCCAGGCTGGAGTTCACAGCATGTCTTTCACAGCCATCTTGCGCCATGCATTGGCCACGCCTCTCCTCTTGATTTTTTGTATGGCCCCTATTTCATCCTGGGCCCGTTGTTCCTCCCAGGGCTGGAATGCCCAGTTTCCGGGTTCAGCCAACACCCCCACCATCGTCAATGAAAATTATCCGATTGGCAGCGTTGTCTATTCCAGGACAATGAATTTACAAAATACCGGGGCCGGCAGCTACCACATTTCTTGCGACAATGATTTCTATTATCTGGAAGGCATTGGAACGGAAAGCGGTGGAATATATTCCACCGCCATCCCCAACCTGGGCATGAAAATCACATGGGAAAGAGCCGCGCCTTATTCAGGGTCCATGCTGAAACAGGGCATATTCCATTCACTGCCAAGCAACAACATGACCCTCGAGCTCGTGAAAACCGGAGAACTCACATCTGGCGGTTCCCTGAATGGCAGCTTCGCACGAATCTACTCAGGGACCAGCAATGCCCGTGACTTGCTGGCCACGATATTCTTTTCAAGTGGCATCACCGTCAACGTCAGCAGCCGCCCCAGGCCACCGACCTGCCGGGTGTCCACGGGCAAGATCGACGTGACCATGGCCCCCGCCCCGTTCGCCGATTTCAAGGGAATCGGGTCCGTCACGGCAGCCAAGGACTTCAGCATCGAGTTGACTTGCGCGGGAGGCGAAGCCAATACACGCCTGACCGCCTTCATCACGCTGACGGATGCCACCCAGGCCACCAACCGATCGAGCACGCTGACGCTGGCCCAAAATTCCAAGGCCCGGGGTGTCGGCATACAGGTACTGAGAAACAACGTGCCCGTGAGCTTCGGCCCCGACTCCGGCAGCCTGGGCAATGCCAACCAATGGAATGCGGGCCAGGTCGCACAGGGGCAGAACAGCCTGAAGATTCCGCTGAGCGCGCGCCTGGTGCAGACAGCCGGCAGCGTGACACCTGGCATGGCCTATGGCAGGGCGACCTTCACGATGAGCTACCAATAGCCGCTGATGGGCCCGCAGGAAATGAACAGCGCCAGCCTTGCGCGCGATTGCAGACTTCGTGGAGCCAATATGGAGGGACTGCGGCACGCAGGGCATCGCACCATAATGTGCGCCTGGCCCTGCCAGCTTTCCCATGAACTCCACAGCACAGCCAACGGCAACCACCCCCCTCGTGCTCGTCGTCGAAGACGAGCCCGCCATCGCAAGCATCCTGACGGCCTATCTCGAGCGGGACGGGCTGCGTTCGCGCATGGCCTCGGACGGCCAGGAGGCACTGCAGCTGTTCCGCCTGCTGCGGCCCGACCTGGTGCTGCTGGACATCCACCTTCCCGGCATGGACGGCATCGACGTGCTGCGCGCGATCCGCGATGACAGCCAGACGCCCGTGATCATGGTCACGGCGCTGGCCGATGATGTGGACAAGCTGCTGGCTCTGCGCCTGGGCGCCGACGACTACGTGGTCAAGCCCTTCAACCCGCCCGAGGTCGTGGCCCGAGTGCGCGCCGTGCTGCGCCGCACCCAGGCACGCAAGAACCCGGCGCCCGCGCCCATCCGCGTGGGCCCCATCGAGATCGACGCCGAGGCGCACAGCGCCGTGGTCTACGACAACGAGGGCCGCGCCCTGCCGCTGCCCCTGACGCTGACCGAATTCCGCCTGCTGGCCTGCCTGGCGGCCCAGCCCCGGCGCTGCTTCTCGCGCTCCCACCTGATCGAGCACTGCCTGCCCGAGAGCGATGCGCTGGAGCGCGTCATCGACTCCCATCTGTCCAAGCTGCGCCGCAAGCTGCAGCTGGCCGGCCAGGAAGGCCTGATCGAGACCGTGCGCGGCATTGGCTACCGGCTATGGCCCTGGGACTGAGGCCCAACCGCATCTGGGTGCGCTTCGGCCTGTGGATCACGGCCACCGTGCTCAGCACCATTGCCCTGCTGGCCATCGGCGTGCTGGTGTTCTCCGAGATCCAGTACCGCGACTTCTACAGCAGCCTGCCGCCGGCCGTGCAGATCGAGCTGGACGAACTCAACGCCCAGTCGCTGGAAGACAGCCCGCGCGCCATGCAGATCTACGGCCAGTACTGGACGGGCGATCTGCTGTTCGGCGAGAAATGGTCCCTGGTCATCGGCCTGCTGGTGTGCCTGCCCTTCGGGCTGGCCGTGGGCTTCTGGGTCTCGCGCCTGGTGACGCGGCCCCTGGCGTCCATGGTCGAGGTGGCCAAGCGCGTGGAGCTGGGCGACTTCAGCGCGCGCGCCCTGCCCGGCAAGGCCCATGGCGAGATGGCCGAGATGGTGGTGGCCTTCAACCGCATGATCGATTCGCTGGAGACGCTGGAGGCCGAGCGCCGCGCCACGGCGGCCTCGATCTCGCACGAGCTGCGCACGCCGCTGACCGTGCTGCAGGCGCGCCTGCATGCCATCTGCGACGGCGTCATCGCCGCAGACGACACCGAGCTGAACACGCTGCTGTTCCAGGTCGAGCACCTGGGCCGGCTGGTCGGCGACCTGCACACGCTGTCCATGGCCGATGCCGGCCAGCTGTCGCTGCAAAAGCAGCGCCTGGACCTGGCCGAACTCGTGGCCGAGACGCTGGACCACCTGCACCCCCAGCTCCTGCAGCATGGCATGCAGCTGGAGATGCACCTGCCCGCGCCCAGTGACATCGGCATGGCCGACATCCGTGCCGACGCCGACCGCATGCGCCAGATCCTCTCCAACCTCGTCAGCAATGCCATCCGCCATGCGGCCAGCGGCGCATGGCTGGGCGTGGCGCTGACGGTGGAATCCGATATCGAAGGCCGTGCCTGGGCCGTGCTGCGCATCAGCGATGCCGGTCCCGGCCTGCCCAGCGAGCTGCGCTCCCACCCCTTCCAGCGCTTTGCCCAGGTGCCCGGCAAGCGCCGCCGCGAGGGCTCGGGCCTGGGCCTGTCCATCGTCAAGGCACTGACCGTCTCCCAGGGCGGCAGCGTGGAGGCCGACGACTCCGAGCAGGGCGGTGCCCGCTTCACGCTGCGCTTTCCGCGCGTCTGATTCCGCGCCGCTGGAGGCCGCCGGGGTCCGCTACGCGGACGGAGCCTGCGCCTCGCGCAGCAGCGCATGGATGGCCCAGCCCAGCGGCGCGCGCAGCTGCTGCAGCGTCTGCTGCGGCCCCAGCGCCAGCAGCGACTGCGACACCCAGCCATAGGTCAGCGTGTGCAGCAGCCGTGCCAGGGGCTGGGCCGGCGCGGGCAGCGGCGGATCGCAGTCCTGCAATGCCGTGCCCCACAGCTGTACATAGGCCTGGTAGTGGCGGCGGAAGGGCTCGGGCGCGGACACCTTGCGCTCCAGCATGAACAGCGCGGCCCACATCGGCGCCTCGCGCGCAATGCCGTCGACCAGGGTGTCCAGCAGGCGGTCCACGCGCGTGGCCAGCGGCATGCCGGCACTGTCCTGCAGCGTTTGCAGCCCCTGGGCGTGCAGGGCCTGCACCTGGCGGTGGATGCACATGGCCGCCAGCGTGTCCATGTTGCCGAAGTATTCATAGAAGGTGCCCAGGCCCACGCCGGCCACGGCGGCCACCTCGCGCACCGTGGTGCGCTCGTAGCCCTGCTCGATCACAAGCCGAACAAAGGCGTCCTGCAGCGCCTGCGACGTGGCCTGCGCGCGCGATTGCAGGGGGCGGCGCCGCACTTTGGGCGGCTGCGGCTGCTGCCGTGAAACCCGAACACCTTTGCTGGGCATTTTTCCTAGACTTTTGCGTTGAGACCAACGATCACGGAGACACGCATGAGCACCGGCCAGACATTGCAGACAGGGCACACCTGGAACACGCACGACGTCCTGAACCAGGTCGACGAACTCACCGACTTCAACCTGCTGGAGGCCGACCCTGCCCTGGCCGAGGCCCTTCAGCGCAACGGCGCTGCGCGCCACATTCCTTCGCTGTCGCGCTATGCGCAGCAGCTGGGCGAGCGCGCCACCTGGGAGCTGGCCGAGCAGGCCAACCGCCACACGCCCGAGCTGCACCGCTTCGACGCGCGCGGCCGCATCATCGACGCCGTGGAGTTCCACCCGAGCTGGCACACGCTGCTGGGACTATACCGGCAGCAGGGGCTGATCTCCCTGCCCTTCGAGGACAGCAGCGCGGGCCGCTGGAGCGCCTGGGCCGCAGGTTTTTACCTGCACGGCCAGGTCGAACAGGGCACGCTGTGCCCGGCCACCATGACCACGGCCGCCATCCCGCTGCTGCAAAAGGAACCGGCGCTGTGGCAGCAGCTGCAGGGCAAGCTGTTCAGCCACGAATACGATCCGCGCGACCTGCCCGTGGCCGACAAGGCATCGATGTGGCTGGGCATGGGCATGACCGAGAAGCAGGGCGGCTCCGACGTGCGCGCCAACACGACGGTGGCCATGCCGGTGCACGCCGGCGGGCGTGGCGGCGAGTACCTGCTGCGCGGCCACAAGTGGTTCTTCTCGGCACCCATGTGCGATGCCCACCTGGTGGTGGCACGCATGGGGGAAGGCGGGGGGCAGGCCTGCTTCTACGTACCGCGCTGGCGCCCGGACGGCAGCAGGAATGCCGTGCGCGTGCAGCGCCTGAAGGACAAGGTGGGCAACCGCAGCAACTCCAGCAGCGAGGTGGAGTTCGAGGACGCCTGGGGCATCCTGATGGGCGAGGAAGGCCGGGGCATTCCCACCATCATCGAGATGGCCACCTACACCCGCCTGAACTGCGTGCTGGGCAGCGCCGCCATCCTGCGCTCGGCCACGGTGCAGGCCCTGGCCTATGCGCGCCGGCGCAGCGTCTTCGGCAAGCAGCTGGCCGAGCAGCCGCTGATGCGCACCGTGCTGGCCGACCTGGCGCTGGAAAGCGAGGCCGCGCTGCAGATCGCCATGCGCCTGGCCCAGGCCTATGAGCGTGGAGGCGACGAGGGTGATCCGCTGGAGCGCGCCTGGAAGCGCATCATGACGCCAGCGGCCAAGTTCTGGGTCTGCAAGCGCGGCGTGGAGCTGACGGGCGAGGCCATGGAGGTGCTGGGCGGCAACGGCTATGTGGACACGGGCGTGATGGCGCGCCTGTTCCGCGAGGCGCCCGTGAACTCGATCTGGGAAGGCTCGGGCAACGTCATGTGCCTGGACGTGCTGCGTGCCATCTCGCGCGAGCCCGACGGCGCGCAGCTGCTGCTGCAGGACCTGATCGACACGGCAGCGGGCGAGCCCGCGCTGCTGCAGCAGGCGCAATCGCTGGCCCGGCGCCTGTCCGGCCCGCCTGACCAGCTCGAGGCCCAGGCACGCCGCCTGGTGCAGGACCTGGTGCTGCTGGCCCAGGCCTGCCTGCTGCGCCGCCATGCGCCGCCCGCCATGGCCGACGGCTTCATCGCCACGCGCCTGGGGGCGCAGCAGGGCGCCATGGTGGCGGGCGCCTTCGACCCGGCAGGCCTGGACATCGCCGCCATCCTTCAGCGCGCGCTGCCCGCCTGAAGCGGCCGCCGGCCCACCACACAACAAAGCACAAGGAGACAAGACATGAACCTGCTCGACGCCTTCGACAGCGCCGTGCGCAAGACGCCCGCCAAGGCCTTTCTGCGCGACCGCGGCGCCTCCATCAGCTATGCCGACATGCAGCGGCGCTCGCAGCGCGCGGCGGCCGTGCTCCAGGCCCAGGGCGTGGGCCGGGGCGATACCGTGGCCCTGATGTGCCTGAACACGCCGGGCTTTGTCGAAGCCCTGTTCGGCGCCTGGCGCCTGGGCGCCGCGCTGGTGCCCGTCAACCACAAGCTGCAGGCGCCCGAGCTGCAGTACATCCTCGACCACGCGCAGTGCAAGGCCCTGGTGTTTGACGCCGCACTCGCGCCCGTGGTCGCCGCCGCGCCAC
The DNA here is from genome assembly GCF_000632165.1 of Delftia sp. RIT313. Classification (NCBI taxonomy): domain Bacteria; kingdom Pseudomonadati; phylum Pseudomonadota; class Betaproteobacteria; order Burkholderiales; family Comamonadaceae; genus Delftia; species Delftia sp. RIT313. The sequence continues at coordinate 206,035 of NZ_JFYT01000057.1, forward strand.
ACCCCTGCGCCCGCCTTGTGACCGAGGCGCAAGAGGCCGTCCCGGGTGTCCAGGACTGGGACACGCTGGTGGCGGCCGCCAGGCCCATGGAAGGCACGCGGCCCGCCGCCGATGGCGACATCGCCCAGGTGCTCTACACCTCGGGCACCACGGGCCGGCCCAAGGGCTGCCTGCTGAGCCATCGCGCCGTCACGCTGGCGGCGATCACGGCCGCACTGGGCCTGTCCATCACGCGCGAGGAACGCACGCTGATGGCCATGCCCATCTGGCACTCCTCGCCGCTCAACAACTGGTTTGGCGGCACGCTGTACATGGGCGGCACCGTGGTGCTGCTGCGCGAGTACCACCCCCAGCATTTCCTGCAGGCCGTGCAGGACGAGGGCGTGACGCTGTACTTCGGCGCCCCCGTCTCCTACTTTGCGCCGCTGCAGATGCTGCCCGACTTTGCCCGCTACGACCTGAGCAGCGTGCGCGCCTGGGTCTACGGCGGCGGCCCCATCGGCGCCGAGATGGCACGCAAGCTGGCCACGGCCTACCGCAGCGACCGCTTCTACCAGGTCTACGGCATGACCGAGACCGGCCCCACGGGCACCACGCTCTACCCCGAGGAGCAGGTGGAGCGGGCCGGCTCCATCGGCCGCGTGGCCCTGCCCGGCGTGGACATGCGCGTGGTGCGCGACGACGGCGAGGATGCCGGCCCCGGCGACACCGGCGAGATCTGGCTGCGCACCGGCAGCGTGATGGACGGCTACCTGCACGACGTCCAGGCCACGGCTGCCGCCTTCGCACCGGGCGGCTGGTACCGCACGGGCGATCTTGCGCGCCTGGACGACGCGGGCTATCTCTTCATCGTGGACCGGACCAAGGACATGGTCATCACGGGTGGCGAGAACGTGTATTCCAAGGAGGTGGAGGACGCGCTGTCGGCCCATCCCCAGGTCGCCGATGTCGCCGTCGTGGGCCGGCCCCACGCCGAATGGGGCGAGACCGTCGTCGCCCACGTGGTGACGCGCGGCGAGGCCGCGCCGCAGGCCGAGGCACTGCAGCAGTTCCTGGCCGACAGGCTGGCGCGCTACAAGATCCCGCGTGAATTCGTCTTTGCTGCCAGCCTGCCGCGCACGCCCACAGGCAAGCTGCAGAAATTCCTGCTGCGTCAGGAGCCCAACGCCACCTGAGGCGCCGGCCCCCTGCGTGGCCTACTTGGCGGCCTACTTAGCGGCCTACTTCGCTGCCTTGAAATCCGACTCGCTCATGCCGCGCCGCCAATAGGCCACGACCAGCTGCTCGTGCTTTTCCAGCCCGCGCTCCTCGCGCGCCCACTGGCGCACGGCCTGGGCGGTGTCGAACTCGCCAGCGGCCCAGACGAAGCGGCTGGCGGGATGACCGGCCAACGCATCCGGCCAGCGCACGGCGCGCAGCGCGTCGATCAGCAGCGTGGTGGTGCCGGCCTCGGCAGCGCCCCGGTGCAGCCAGTGCCATTGCAGGCCTTCGGGCGCCTGCACGGGCTGCTCGTCCTGCGGACCCTGGACCTCGGCAAACACATGGCCGCGCGTGTGCGCCGGCAGGGCGGCCGCAATGCGCAGCATGGCCGGCAGGCCGGTGTCGTCGCCGGCCAGCAGCATCCAGTCGGCCGGGGTGGCCGTGCGCCCGCCGGGGCCGGTCATGCCGATGCGCTGGCCCGGCTGGGCGCGCGCGGCCCAGGCGGACCCGGGGCCGGCGTCCTCGTGCAGCACGAAGTCCACGTCGATCCATCCGTTGGCGCCGTCTTGGGCCACACCCATCGCACGCATGGTGTACGTGCGCATGTCCAGGCGCCCGTCACCCTCGGGCAGGCGCAGCAGGCCGCTGGCCGACAGCGTGGGCCATTGGGGCTCGGCCACGCCGGGCTGCGGAAACAGCAGCTTGACGTGGATGTTGGTGTCCTGCGCATAGCGCGCCATGTCGTCACAGGCAAAGCGCACGCGGCGCATGTGCGGCGTGAGATCGCGCACGGCCAGCACCCGCAGTTCACGGAAGGCCGGCGGGCGCTGCAGCGCGGCGCCGTCACCCTCCCAGGCCAGGGAGCCGTCGGCGGCGCCCGTGGCCTCCAGCAGCAGGTGGGCCAGCATGAGCTTCATGTCCTGCAGCAGCTCCACGCCGGGTGCCGCCACCTCGGCATGGACCTGCTGGTCCTCCAGCCACAGCTGGCCCCGGCCGCCTTCGTAGTCGGCCACCCAGCGCGTGCCTTCGCGGCGCACGGTGATGTCGTGCTCCTGCATGTGCCCGACGATGGCGGCGATGGCCTCCTCGGCCCTGTCCATGCGCACCGAAGTGCGTGCCTGCAGCTGTGTCATTGACGAATGTCCTTTCGTTCGGTGATTGCAGCATCGCCCGGCGCCCGCGGGGTTTGCGCCAGCCCCGCCGACGTTTGCGCAGCGCGCCCATAAGCCCATAAGCCCATAAGCCCATAAGCCCATCAGGCCCTCAGAGCCTGGCGCGCACCAGCTTGGGAGAGATGCCGAAGCGGCGCTTGAAGGCCGTGGAGAAATTGGCGGCGCTGGAATAGCCGGCCGCATGCGCGACCTCGGAGACGCTGCAGCCCGTCTGCTCCAGCGCGGCCCAGGCGCGTTCCAGCCGCTGCTCGCGCCGGTACCCGTCGATGCTCGATCCGTAGGCCAGGCGGAACTGGCGCTGCAGGGCGCTGGCGCTCAGGCCGACCTCGCGCGCGATCTCGGCCAGCGGGCGGCAGCCGTCGCCGCCGCTGTCCAGCAAGGCCTTGAGGCGCGCCATGCGCCGGTGTTCGCGAACGCCCAGCACGCCCGGCACGCCCGGCACGGTCTGCGCCGGATCGGGCTCGGGCGCGTCCAGCGCCTGCACGGCCTCGTGCACCAGCTCCAGCGCGCGGCTGGCCAGCAGCAGGGGGGCAGAGCCTTCGCGCGCCAGCTGGATGATCTGCTCGGCCACCGCCACGGCGCGCGGCGATGGCTGCCAGGGCTGTATGGCCAGCAACTGCTGCTCCATCCAGTGCCGCAGCAGCGGTGGCGCGACCATGGGCAGGGCCTGGGCGGCAAACCATTGCGGCTGCACGGTGATGCTGAGCTTGCGCTCGAACTTGCCGCGCCGCCAGTGCCGCATGAACATGTCGCCGGGCCGCGAATGGATGACGGCGCCGCAGGCCTGCACATGGGCACCGGCCGGGCTGGCGGGCGCCACCTGCATCTGCAGGCCCTGGCTGCCGAAGGCCACGTCCACGCAGCCCTCCAGCAGCACGACCAGGTGCAGCCCCGGCACGGCCGGCGAACGCGTGCTCATGGTGCGCAGGTCGCGCGCCTCCACGCCATGCAGCCACAGGCCGGGCTGGACCTGCCAGGACTGCAGGTGCCCGGCCAGCAGCGCGTCCTCGGCCGTGACCTCGGCGTCGAGGATGCGGTAGTCGGGACCGCTGAAGTCGCAGGCACGCAGCGTGCCCCGCCCCAGCCAGCGCGGAGGGCGTGCAGGTGTTTGGACAGAGGAAAGAGCCATGGCCAGCCGGAGCGGTGTGCGCCCCAAAGACAAGAATGATTCTCATTTTATGGATCGCGCCGGTGCGGCGCTTTCTGCGGGGAATCCATGGCGTGCCCTGCCGCGCGCCCGGGCCGACGTGCGCCACAATGCGTGATGCTCAGCCTCCAAGACATCCAGAACGCCGCCGACCGCCTGCGCGGCGCCGTGCTCGAAACGCCCTGCGTGGAATCGCGCACGCTGTCCCAGATCACGGGAGCGCAGGTCTACCTCAAGTTCGAGAACCTGCAGTTCACGGCCTCGTTCAAGGAACGCGGCGCCCTCAACAAGCTGGCCCAGCTCTCGCCCGAGGAGCGCGCACGCGGCGTGGTCGCCATGAGCGCCGGCAACCATGCCCAGGGCGTGGCCTACCACGCGCAGCGCCTGGGCGTGCGTGCCGTCATCGTCATGCCGCGCTTCACGCCGGGCGTGAAGGTGGAGCGCACGCGCGGCTTCGGCGCCGAGATCGTGCTGCACGGCGACTCCCTGGCCGAGGCGCGCCAGCATGCCTACACGCTGGCCGAGCAGCAGGGCCTGTGCTTCGTCCACCCCTATGACGACGAGCAGATCGCGGCGGGCCAGGGCACGCTGGCGCTGGAGATGCTGGCCGAGCAGCCCGACCTGGACCAGCTCATCGTGGCCATCGGCGGCGGCGGCCTGATCGCGGGCGTGGCCACGGCTGCCAAGGGGCTGAACCCGGACATCGAGATCATCGGCGTGCAGACCCAGCGCTTTCCGTCCATGTTCAATGCCGTGCGCCAGGCCGGGCTGCCCATGGGCACCTCGACCATCGCCGAGGGCATTGCCGTCACCCAGCCCGGCGCGATCACGCAGGAAGTCGTATCGCGCCTGGTGGACGACATGCTGCTGGTCGATGAAGGCGACATCGAGCAGGCCGTGCTCATGCTGCTGGAGATCGAGAAGACCCTGGTCGAGGGTGCGGGCGCCGCGGGCCTGGCCGCGCTGCTGCGCCATCCGCAGCACTTCGCGGGCAAGAAGGTGGGGCTGATCCTGTCGGGCGGCAACATCGACCCGCTGCTGCTGGCGGCCATCATCGGGCGCGGCATGGTGCGCTCCGGGCGGCTGGCGCGCATCAAGGTCAGCGCACGCGACGTGCCCGGCGTGCTGGCGCGCATCACGGCCACGGTGGCGGCGGCGGGGGCCAATATCGAGGAAGTCCACCACCAGCGCGCCTTCACCATGCTGGCCGCGCAGAGCGTGGAAATCGAGCTGGTGCTGCAGACCCGCAACAAGGCCCATATCGAAGAGGTCATCGCTGCCCTGCAGGCCGAAGGCATGCAGGTCAACGCCGTCTAGAGCCCTAGCAGGCCCCTGGCCCCTGGCCCCTTGTGTCATGGCTTTCCCCGAAGGCGCTGGCGGGCAGGCCTGCCTAGAATGGGGCATCCCCATTGGCAGCCAGGAGCTTTTGCATGTCGCATGATCCCGCAGCGAACCACGGCGAGCAGTCGCCCCCCGAAGACGCCACCGAGGCCATCGTCCCCTACATGCCCGTCATCCTGCCCCTGGCGGGCGCCGTGATGATGTTTCTGCTGGCCTTCATCGCCGTCAACATGGCCTGATACGGCCCCTTCGTCCCCTGCACCAAGCCCCGCTTTGCGGGGCTTTTTGTTTGCCTATTGCATAGGCAAACAGACAGATCATCTTGCATATTTCAATGCACAGAATGCATAGTTTTTGCCATTCGTTTGCTGACAAATTCGTGACCGCTCCCTAGAATCGAATCCCCAGCCGGTGCGCCGCCAGCTTCCGCCAGCGCCGCCTCGCCGCCCCGAGAAGAGCTTCCTTCGCGCGCCGACTGAACAAGAGCCCGTTTCTCAAAGTTGGTGCGGCAACAGGCGCGTCCCCTTTGAAAAACTGGTTTTTTCAATTGAAGGAAGCTCCGCGATGAACGCACCCGTCATGCAAGGCCTGAACATCCAGGCCCCTGCCTACGTCAAGAACAGCCGACTGATCGCCTGGGTGGCCGAGATGGCCGCACTGTGCAAGCCCGCCCGGATCCACTGGTGCGACGGCTCCCAGGAAGAGTACGAGCAGCTGTGCCAGCAGCTCGTCGATGCCGGCACCTTCAAGAAGCTCGATCCCGTCAAGCGCCCCGGCAGCTACCTGGCCTGGTCCGACCCGTCCGACGTGGCGCGCGTCGAGGACCGCACCTACATCTGCTCGGCCAACAAGGAAGACGCGGGCCCGACCAACAACTGGATGGCCCCGAACGAGATGCGCGCCACGCTGCAGCCGCTGTTCGACGGCTGCATGGCCGGCCGCACCATGTATGTGGTGCCCTTCTCCATGGGCCCGCTGGGCTCGCCCATCGCCCACGTGGGCGTGGAGCTGTCCGACAGCGCCTATGTGGCCGTCAACATGAAGATCATGACCCGCATGGGCCGTGCCGTGTATGACGTGATCGGCGTCGAAGGCGAGTTCGTTCCCTGCGTGCACACCGTGGGCGCGCCCCTGGCCGAAGGCGAGAAGGACCAGACCAGCTGGCCCTGCAACAAGACCAAGTACATCGTCCACTACCCCGAGACGCGCGAAATCTGGAGCTATGGCTCGGGCTACGGCGGCAACGCCCTGCTGGGCAAGAAGTGCTTTGCGCTGCGCATCGCCTCCACCATGGGCCGCGACCAGGGCTGGCTGGCCGAGCACATGCTCATCCTGGGCGTGACCAACCCCCAGGGCAAGAAGTACCACGTGGCTGCGGCCTTCCCCAGCGCCTGCGGCAAGACCAATTTCTCGATGCTGGTGCCGCCCAAGGTCTTCGAAGGCTGGAAGGTCACCACCATCGGCGACGACATCGCCTGGATCAAGCCCCAGGCCGACGGCTCGCTGCGCGCCATCAACCCCGAAGCCGGCTACTTCGGCGTGGCCCCGGGCACGAACTACCACACCAACCCCAACTGCATGGCCAGCCTCGACAAGAACGTGATCTTCACGAACGTCGCGCTGACCGATGACAACGACGTGTGGTGGGAAGGCATGGACAAGGACACCGGCAAGCAGCCCGATCACCTGATCGACTGGCAAGGCAAGGACTGGACGCCCCAGATTGCCCGCGAAACCGGCGCCAAGGCCGCCCACCCCAACGCCCGCTTCACCGTGGCCGCGACCAACAACCCCGCGCTGGACGAAGCCTGGGACGATCCCAAGGGCGTGAAGATCGACGCCATCATCTTCGGCGGCCGCCGCTCCACCACCGTGCCGCTGGTGACCGAGGCCCGCAACTGGACCGAAGGCGTCTACATGGCCGCCACCATGGGTTCGGAAACCACGGCCGCCGCCTTCGGCGCCCAGGGCGTGGTGCGCCGCGACCCCTTCGCCATGCTGCCGTTTGCCGGCTACAACATGAGCGACTACTTCCAGCACTGGCTCACGCTGGGCGCCAAGATCGAAGGCCAGGGCGCCGCCCTGCCCAAGATCTTCACCACCAACTGGTTCCGCAAGAACGCCGACGGCAAGTTCGTCTGGCCCGGCTACGGCGAGAACATGCGCGTGCTGAAGTGGATGATCGACCGCCTCGAAGGCCAGGCCCAGGGCGAGCAGACCGCCTTCGGCATTGCGCCCCAGTACGCCGAGATCAACTGGACCGGCCTGGACTTCTCCGCCGACCAGTTCGCCAGCGTGACCAGCATCGACAAGGCCGCCTGGGCCGAGGAAATGCAGCTGCACACCGAGCACTTCGACAAGCTGGCCCACAAGCTGCCCCAAGAGCTGCTGGTGACCAAGGCCGAACTGGAAAAGCGCCTGGGGACATAAAGCTCCCCCTGAGCGGCTACGCCGCTTCCCCCTCTCGCTTCGCGGGGGGGACGGCACCCTCGGTGCGGGGCGGCCCTTCCTCGGTGCCCCTTGCTTTGGGCAGCGCCAGTTTCATGGACTGTGGAAGATGCACAGAACAATGAATCCCTGAGTAGCTCTCGACCCATGGAAAAAGCCTCGCATTGCGAGGCTTTTTTTGTGGCGTTTCAACGACGCCCCCAGACAACAAAAAAGCCGCGCCTTGTGGGCAGCGGCTTTTTTGGAGGAGCGCCGCAAGGCGCCCCAGGCAGAGATCAGTTGCCTTGACGATCCATGGCGCGGGCCAGGTCGGCCATCAGGCGAGCGTCCTGCAGGGCGGCATTCCAGATGCGCTCGTCGGCGGCAGCCTGCTGGCGGCTCTCGGTCCAGGCGCGGTAGCCGGCGCGGGCCGTCATGGCAGCGCGGCGGGCGGGAGCGGAGAACAGGGCCAGGCCCATGAAGGCGGCAACCCACAGCACCACCCAGGCGCCCAGCATGTGGCCGTCGGTCCAGTTGTGGGCGACCTCGTTGACCACCACCATCAGCGCGGCCACCAGGGCAGCGAGCAGCAGGGCGCTGGCGCCACGCTTGCCGGAGAAACGCTTGGCAGCGCTCTTGCGGTCATCGGCGGCTTGATAGACATGCACCACACCAGGGTGCTCGACACAGTAGGAGTTGTAAATGAAGTTGCTCATGGCAGATAAACCCAGTTAAATAGCCGCTTTTGACGGCGTGGCGGGCGACTAGGTGTAACTATAGGGTTTACCCTAGAGCTCTTCAAATTTATATCTTGAATCTGTAGCATTCACGTCAGTGATGACTCAGCGCCCGCCGCCATGTCTGCCCTGAACTTCCGCACACTGGATCTGAACCTGCTGCGCGTCTTCGACGAGGTGATGGCAGAGCGCAGCCTGACGCGGGCGGCCCACAAGCTGGCCATCACCCAGCCGGCCGTGAGCAACGCCCTGCGACGCCTGCGCGAGGCCCTGGGCGACGAGCTCCTGGTGCGCCAGGGCCAGGGCGTGGAGCCCACGCCGCGCGCACTGGCGCTGTGGCCCGTGATCCGGGAGGCGCTGCAGCAGCTGCAGGACACGCTGACGCCGGGCGAATTCCACCCTTCCACCGCAACCGCCACCTTTGTGCTGGCCATGGCCGACGCCACGGCGGCCACGCTGATCCCGCCCATGTTCAGCCTGCTGGAGCGCGAGGCGCCCGGCGTGGGCATCCGCGTGCTGCCGCTGACCACGCGCGACCCGCGCGGCCTGCTGGAGGCCGGCGAGGCCGACATGGCCGTGGGCTACTTCCCCGCCGCGCTGGCCGACCTGACGGCGCGCGCGCAGTCGGGCGCCCTGGTGGCCTTCGACAGCCGGCGCCTTTATGAAGGCGAGTACCTGTGCGTGATGCGCCAGGGCCATCCGCTGGCCGATGTGCCGCTGACGCTGGACAACTACTGCGCGGCGCGCCACATGCTGGTGAGCTTCTCGGGCCGCTCCTTCGGCTTCATCGACGAGGCCCTGGCCTCGCTGGGCCGCACGCGCCAGGTGGTGCTCACCGTCAACCAGTTCTTCACGGCCGGGCGCGTGGTCATGAACTCCAACCTGCTGACCATCCTGCCGCGCCACTTCGTGCCCGTGACCGGCATGGCCGACAAGCTGGTGCTGCGCGAGCTGCCCTTCGACGTGCAGCCCGTGCATGTGGACGCGCTGTGGCGCCGGCGCGGCCAGCATCCGCAGGCCTATGAATGGCTGCTGCGCACGCTCACGCGCTCGGCCGAGGCCACCTTCCCGCACACCTGAGAGCGTGTTGCGGGGGCGCGCGCCAGCGCAGGTTCTACACTTGGCCGCATGAAGATCCAGCTGCTGTCCGACCTGCACCTCGAGGCCCATCCGCATTTCATCGCCGAGCCCGCACCCGATGCCGACGTGCTGGTGCTGGCCGGCGACATAGGCTCCTACCAGAGCGGCAGCCTGCTGCAAGGCGAGCACTTCGGGCTGGAGCGCTTCTCTCCCCTGCCCCAGTACGCGGGCTGGCCCTGCCCCGTGATCTTCGTGCCGGGCAACCATGAGTACGACATGCAGGACTTCGACGCCGCCCATGCCCGCCTGCGTGCCGCCTGCGAGCGCATGGGCATGGTCTGGCTGGAGCGCGAGACCGCCGTGCTGGGCGGCGTGCGCTTCGTGGGCACCACGCTGTGGAGCGACTACGACGCCATGTCCATGCACGAAGGCGTGACCGACCTGACCCGGCTGCTCAAGCTGCGCGAGAAGGCCTTCCGCGCCGCCAATTTCTACCTGCAAAAGACCGGCGGCACGCGCGGCGGCGAGCCCTTTCTGGCCGAGCCCATGCGCGAGCAGTCGCTGGTCTGCCAGCAATGGCTGCGCCAGGCGCTGGCCCGGCCTTTCGACGGCCCCACGGTGGCCGTCACGCACTTCGCGCCCAGCCTGCGCAGCGCCGATCCGCGCTATGGCCTGGTGCCCGGCACGGCCGGCTTTTGCAATGTGCTCGACGACCTGCTGCCCTTTGCCGACCTGTGGCTGCACGGCCACCTGCATTCGCCCAGCGACTATGTGGCCGAGGGCCTGCGCGACGATGGCAGCGCCTGGCGCTGCCGCGTGGTGGCCAACCCGCTGGGCTATGCACGCAAGGGCGAGCAGGAGGGCTTTTTCCCGCGCTCTACCATCGAGTTGCCGGCGCACATGACCGCAGGGGCGGCAGAGATGGCAGATGCGCCGGTCCGCGCTTGACCTGGATCAAGCACTCCATCCCGGCTTGGGCTTAGTCTTGGGCCATACCAAAGGAGGACTTTCATGAACATCCTGCTCGCAGTCGATGGCAGCCCCTACACCCAGAAGATGCTCGCCTACCTGACCTCGCACCCCGAGATCCTGGGCTCCGCCCACAGCTACAGCGCCATCACCGTCCAGCCCCAGCTGCCGGCCCGCGCGCGCGCCGCACTGGGCAAGGAGGTGGTGGACGAGTACTACGCCGAGGAATCGACCAAGGTGCTGGACCCCGTGTGCAGCTACCTGGCCGAACACGGCGTGCAGGCCACGCGCCTGAGCAAGGTGGGCCCGGTCGCCGACTCCATCATCAAGGCCGCCGAGGAAGGCAAGTTCGACCTGCTGGTCATGGGCACGCATGGCCATGGCGCGCTGGGCCGCCTGGTCATGGGCTCGGTCAGCACCCAGGTGCTGGCCGGCAGCCAGGTGCCGGTGCTGCTGATCCGCTGATCCGCTGCACCGTGGACATGCGGCGCCCATAACCAGAAAAAGCAAAGCGCAGGCTTCACGGCGCAATGAACCAAAGACGGCTCCCCCGCGGGAGCCGTCTTTTTTTGCATGGCAGCTTGCCACCATCGTGCATGGCCTGCCGTCACCGGGCTGTCACAGCCGCCTTTTACAGTCGCGCGATTTGTCACACAGGGGATGGTGAGCATGCGCATGGATACTTTGGATTGGCGGCACAAGGCAATTGCAACGGCCTGCCTGGCCCTGTGTGGCGCTGCATGGTCCGCGCCGTTCACCCCGGGCAACCTGGTGGCCTACCGCGTGGGCACCGGCACGGGCGCCCTGCCCGTGTACCTGGACGAGTACCGCGTGGACGGCACGCTGGTGCAATCGCTGCCGCTGTCAGGCGGTGCAACGCCGCTGACGGCCAGCAGCACGGGCTCGGAAGGCCTGCTCAACCGCTCGGCCAACGGCCTGTGCCTGACGGTCCCCGGCTATGCGGTGGCACCGGGCGGCGCCGATCCCAAGACGGCGGCGGCACGCGGCGTGGCCTTTGTCGATGCCGACGGTGTGGTGGGCAATGGCACGCGGCTGGGCGGTACGGCCCTGGTCGGCGATGCCTTTCGCAGCGTGGTCAGCGACGACTGCAGCCGCGCCTGGGCCAGCGGCAGCGGCAGCCCCAGCGCCAACCGCGGCATCTGGTTCGTCCAGAAAGATGCCACCAGCGCCACCCAGCTGAGCAACAAGAACACCCAGGGCATCACCATGGCCGATGGCCAGCTATACGCGGCCTTTGCCAGCGGCGACACGCTCAACAGGATCGGAACCGGGCTGCCCACGACAGGCACGCCCGCAGTCAGCGCGCTGCCGGGCCTGGCGGGCAACAACCTGCGCGGACTGGCCTTCCTCGATCTCGATGGCACGCCGGGCGCAGACACGCTCTACGTGGCCGCCAACAACGATGGCACCGGCACGGTGCGCAAGTACACGCTGGAAGCGGGCATCTGGGTGGCCCGGGGCTCGGCGCCGCTGGCAGGCGCCCATGGCCTGGCAGCCGTGCATCTGGGCCAGGGCGCGGTCATGCTGCTGGCCACCGGCTCCGACGGGCAGTTGTATCGCCTGTTCGATGCCTCGGGCCGCACCGGCACGCTGGCTGGCACGCCGCAGCCGCTGGCGTCGGGCATCGACGGCGTGCTGTACGGCCTGGCCTGGGCACCCGAAGTGTCCCCGCCGGCTACCGTGCCCGCAGCCCCTGCGAGCGTGAATGCCAGCGCCTCGGGCAACAGCGTGCAGGCGCAGTGGGCCAGCGTGAGCGGCGCGTCCTACTACCTGGTCGAACTGTCCAGCGACGGCTTCGCCACCGTGTCGCACAGCCTGGCGGTGTTCGGCACCAGCCAGACCGTGGACGGACTGGCGGCCGGCAGCCACCTGGTGCGCGTGCGCGCGGTGAACAGCCTGGGCGGCGGGGCGGCCGGCATTTCCGCGCCCGTCACCACCAGCCCGCCCCCGACGACTTCCCTGCCCGCGCTGACCGCCTATTCGGGCGTGGTCGGCGATGCCAGCGATGTCCTCGCGGGCACGGGCCTGTCCTTCACCGTCAGCGATCCGGCCGCCACGGTCAGCGCCACGTCCAGCAATCTCGCCGTGGTCGCCGCCAACGGCCTGGTGGCGACGCAAAGCGGTGGCAACGCCGTGCTCAGGATCACGCCCACCGGCGTGGGCTATGCCGACATCACCGTCACGCTGACCAACGCGGGCGGCGCCTCCGTCAGCCGCACCATCAAGTACGCGGCCTCGGCCAACACTGCAGCCAACACCAGCCCACGCTGGCTGGCCGGGCGCTCGGACGCATCGACGGCCATCGTCATCGATGCCGCCACCATGCTGGTGGGCGACGACGAGGCGCCTGCCCAGGATGCCTCGGGCAATGCGCTGCCGGCCGGCAACTCCTTCTCGGCCTATGGCCCGGCCGGCGGGCTGCCCATCAAGCCGCTGATGCTGGACAGGACCGCCCTGGGCCTGGCCGATGCCGCCGCCTGCACCGGCGCCGGCCTCACGGGCCTGGACAGCTGCAAGAGCGACGAGGAAATGGACATCGAGGCCAGCTTTGCCCTGGGCAGCCGCGTGTACGTGGCGGGCTCGCACTCCAACAACAAGAGCGGCAAGTCGCGCACCGACCGCTGGCGCCTGGCGGCGATGGATGTGACCGGCTCCGGCGCCTCCACGGCGCTGACCGCACGAGGCTACTACCGCTGGCTGCGCGAGGACCTGCGCAGCTGGGACGCGGCCGCGCATGACGGCCTTGCCGCCAATTACCTGGGCCTGGTGGCCAGCTCGGACGGCGGCGCCACCAAGGCGCCCGAGGCCGAGACGATGAGCGGCTTTTCCATCGAAGGCATGTCCACCAGCCCCAACGACGGCGCCGCCTGGCTGGGCTTTCGCGCGCCGCTGGTGCCGGCGCCGGGCGCGCCCGCCGTCACGGCGGACGACGCCACGGGCCGCACGCATGCGCTGATCGTGCCCGTGACCAACTTCGCGGCCCTGCCTGCGGCCGATGGCGGCAGCAAGGGCAGCGCGACCATGGGCCAGCCCATCCGCCTGGACCTGGGCGGCCGCGGCATCCGCGAAATCCGCAAGAACGCGGCTGGCGAGTACCTGATCATTGCCGGCCCCTCGGCCAGCGCCACGGGTACCGCGCCGCGCAACTTCCAGCTCTATTCCTGGGATGGCCGCGTGAACGGCGCTGGCCTGGCCCTGAACCTGCGCCCGCGCGCTGCCGACCTGGCCGCCATTACCGTGCCCAATACCGCCTGCTCGGCCGAAGGCATAGGCGCCATGCCGGCCAGCCTGGACGCAGGCGGCAGCGTGGACATCATCAGCGACTGCGGCGATGCCGATTTCTACGGCGATGGCACCGTGGCCAAGGACCTGCCCTATGCCGCCTGGAAAAAGGCGCGCCTGGACAGCCTGGCGGTGCCGGCGCTGTCCACCGTGGCCCTGTCCGCCCAGGCCGTGGACCAGACATCGGCCGTGGTCCAGGCCACGCCCAGCATGGGCGGCAGCCTGCGCGCCGTGGCCCTGCCCGCCAATGCGCCCGTCCCCAGCTGGGAACAGGTCATGGCCGGCCTGGATGCCGCCGGCTTGCCGGCCCCTGCCAGCAACACGGTCAGCACCGCAGCCGGCACGGCCGCCACGCTGTCCTTCACCGGCCTGGACGCTGCCGTGAGCTATCGCGTGCATGCGGTCAACCTGCCGGCTTCGGGCACGGCCAGCGCGCCGGCTGTGCTGGCCCTGAGCAAGCCCGTGCCCATCGGCACGCAGATCGGCACAGGCAGCAACACGGCGGGCGTGAGCAACGGCACGGGCAACGTGGGTGCGGACCAATGGCAGTTCGCCTCGAACTCGGCAGGCTTTCAGCCTGCGCCCTCGCAAAGCCCGCTGCCGGGCAACCTGCGCATGCCCTACGGCAGCCTGAGCTTCGTGCTCATGGGCGGCACGCCGGGCTCCATGGCCACCATCCGCATGGACCTGCCTGAAGCCGCACCCGCCCAGGCCACGCTCTGGAAGTACGGCCCCACGACCGCTGCGCCTGCGGCGCACTGGTATGAGCTGGCCGCGTCGGCCTACCGCTTCGCACCCGACCGCCGCTCGGTGAGCTTCGACATCACCGACGGGCAGACGGGAGACAGCGACCTGACCGCCAACGGCGTCATCGTGGACCCCGTGGCGGTGGCCGCGCCTGCGGCCCTGCCGCCCGGCGCCACGGCCACCCCCGTGCCCGGCCTGTCCACACTGTCCCAGGCGCTGCTGGCGCTGGCCCTGGGCGGCCTGGCCGCACTGCGCCGCCGCCGCGGCTGACGCCAGCACCAGCAGCGCCCGGTACCCCCTTCAAGCCCCTGCACGGTTCGCCGCGCAGGGGCTTTTTGCTGCGGCCTGGGAAAACCCTGAATCCACCGTGTTGACGGGGCTTGTTGCAAAAACAATAATTACCACGTTAACTAAATCCACACCATGCAGATTCAGCCCTTTCTCCTGGATGACGGCCTTGCGCTGGGCACGGTCTACGGCACGCTGCTCAACCAGCAGGCCACCGTGCAGCGCCTTTCGCCGCAGTTCGACAGCGCGCCCTACAAGGCCGCTCCGCGCGCCCCCGTGCTCTACCTGAAGCCGCGCAACACCTGGGCGCGCGATGGCGCTGCGGTGGCCGTGCCGGCCGATCCGGGCGAGGTCCGCGTCGATGCCAGCATCGGCCTGGTGATCGGCCGCAGCGCCACGCGCGTCAGCGAAGCAACGGCCATGGACCATGTGGCCGGCTGGCTGATCGCCAGCGACCTCACGCTGCCGCACGAGAACTACTACCGCCCCGCCATCCGCCAGCGCTGCCGCGACGGTTTCTGCCCGCTGGGCACGCTGGTGCGCGGCGCAGGCTCCGATGCGCAAGCGGCAGAACTCACGGTGTCCATCAATGGTGAACAGGTCTGGCAGCGCGGCTTTGCCGACCTGGTGCGCTCGCCCGCAAGGCTGCTGGCCGACGTGACCGAATTCATGACGCTGTCGCCCGGCGACGTGCTGCTGCTGGGCCCGGGCGAAGGCGCGCCGCTGGCGCGGCCCGGGGACCGCGTGGTCATCGAGGTGCCCGGCCTGGGCCGGCTCACGCATTCGGTGGTGGCAGAACAGGGAGCAGCAGCATGAAGCACGGACGCGTCATCTTCGAAGGACAGAGCCTGCAGGTCACCGAAGGCCCGCACGGACAGGTGCAGTTGCCCGATGGCCGCCTGGTGGCGGAGACCGCCGTGCAGTGGCTGCCGCCGCTGCAGTTCGGCACGGTCTTCGCGCTGGGCCTGAACTATGCGGACCATGCCAAGGAAATCGCCTTCAACAAGGCGCCTGAGGAGCCGCTGGTCTTCCTCAAGGGCCCGAACACGCTGAACGGCCACCACGGCCGCACGTACCGCCCAGCCGACGTGGCCTACATGCACTTCGAGTGCGAGCTGGGCGTGGTCATCGGCAAGACCTGCCGCAACGTGCGCCGCGAAGACGCCTACAGCGTGGTCGCCGGCTACTGCACGGCCAACGACTACGCCATACGCGACTACCTGGAGAACTTCTACCGGCCCAACCTGCGCGTGAAGAACCGCGACGGCGCCACGCCCGTGGGCCCGTGGTTCGTCGATGCGGCCGATGTGCCCGACCCCATGAACCTGCGCCTGCGCAGCTGGGTCAACGGCGAGCTCAAGCAGGACGGCAGCACGCGCGACATGGTGCATGACATCCCCTCGCTGATCGCCCACCTATCGGGCTTCATGACGCTGAACCCCGGCGATCTCATCCTCACCGGCACGCCCGACGGCGTGGCCGATTCCCGCGTGGGCGACGAGATCGTCACCGAGATCGAAGGCCTGGGCCGCCTGGTCAACACCATCGTCGGCGACGCGCCGGCCGCCTCCTGAACCCATCGCACACGCCAAGGAATCCCCATGCGCATTGACCACCTGATCGACGGCAAGGCCGTCGCCGGCAAGGACTATTTCGAGACCGTCAACCCCGCCACCCAGGAGGTGCTGGCCGAGGTTGCCGCTGGCGGCGAGGCCGAGGTGCAGGCCGCCGTCGCCGCCGCGAAGAACGCCTTCCCGAAATGGGCCAACACGCCCGCCACCGAACGCGCCAAGCTCGTGCGCAAGCTGGGCGACCTGATCGCCCGCCATGTGCCCGAGATCGCGCAGACCGAGACCAACGACTGCGGCCAGGTCATCGCCCAGACCGGCAAGCAGCTGGTGCCGCGCGCGGCCGACAACTTCTACTACTTTGCCGAGATGTGCACGCGCGTGGACGGCCATACCTATCCCACGCCCACGCACCTGAACTACACCCTGTTCCACCCCGTGGGCGTGTGCGCGCTGATCTCGCCGTGGAACGTGCCCTTCATGACCGCCACCTGGAAGGTGGCGCCCTGCCTGGCCTTCGGCAACACGGCCGTGCTCAAGATGAGCGAGCTGTCGCCCATGACGGCCGCGCGCCTGGGCGAGCTGGCGCTGGAGGCCGGCATTCCGCCCGGCGTGCTCAACCTGGTGCACGGCTACGGCAAGGACGCGGGCGAGCCCCTGGTGCGCCACCGCGATGTGCGCGCCGTCTCGTTCACGGGCTCGACCCAGACCGGCAACCGCATCGTGCAGGCCGCCGGCCTCAAGAAGTTCAGCATGGAGCTGGGCGGCAAGAGCCCCTTCGTGATCTTTGACGACGCCGACTTCGAGCGCGCGCTGGATGCGGCCGTGTTCATGATCTTCTCCAACAACGGCGAGCGCTGCACGGCCGGCAGCCGCATCCTGGTGCAAAAGGGCATCTACGCGAAGTTCGTGGACCGCTTCGTGGAGCGCGCCAGGAAGATCACCGTGGGCGACCCGCTGGACGAATCCACCATCGTCGGCCCCATGATCAGCGCCAGCCACCTGGCCAAGGTGCGCCACTACATCGAACTGGGCCAGAAGGAAGGCGCCAGCATGCTGTGCGGCGGCCTGGATGCGCCCGTGCTGCCCGAGCGCGTGCGCAAGGGCAACTACGTGCTGCCCACGGTGTTTGCCGACGTGGACAACCGCATGCAGATCGCCCAGGACGAGATCTTCGGCCCCGTGGCCTGCATCATCCCCTTCAGCGACGAGGCCGAGGCCGTGCGCCTGGCCAACGACATCCAGTACGGCCTGTCCAGCTACGTCTGGACCGAGAGCGTGGGCCGCGCCCACCGCGTGGCCGCCGCCATCGAGGCCGGCATGTGCTTCGTCAACAGCCAGAACGTGCGCGACCTGCGCCAGCCCTTTGGCGGCACCAAGGCCTCGGGCACGGGCCGCGAGGGCGGCAGCTGGAGCTACGAGGTCTTCTGCGAGCCCAAGAACGTGGCCGTCTCGCTGGGCTCGCACCATATCCCGCACTGGGGCGTCTGAACGCGCGACCAGCGACAACGACAAAGAGAACCGAGGAGACAAGACATGCAACGCCGCCATTTCCTGCAATCCACCGCAGCCACCACGGCCGCAGCGCTGATGCTCCCGGGCCTTTCCCAGGCCCAGCCCGGTAGCCCGGCCGGCACCTGGCCCGCAAAGCCGCTGCGCATCATCGTGCCCTTCACGCCGGGCGGCACCACCGACCTGGTGGCGCGCCTGGTGGGCACCGAGCTGGGCAAGTCCCTGGGCCAGCCTGTGATCGTGGAGAACAAGCCCGGCGCGGGCACGGTGATCGGCGTGGACTATGTGTCCAAGCAGCCGGCCGACGGCTACACCCTGGTGTGCGTGGCCAACAGCTTCACGGCCAACAAGACGCTGGTGAAGAACCTGCCCTACGACACCACGCGCGACCTCAAGCCCGTGGCGCTGATGGGCCTGTCCGAGCATGTGCTGGCCACCCACCCGGGCAGCGGACTGAAGACGCTGGCCGATCTGCGCAACCGCGCCAAGGCCAGGCCCGGCGAGCTCAGCTATGCCTCGTTCGGCAACGGCACCTCGGCCCATCTGTCGGGCGCGCTGCTGTGCCAGGAGATGGGCATCGACATGGTCCACATCCCCTACAAGGGCCAGGGCCCGGCGCTGGCCGACCTGCTGGGCGGCCAGGTGGACGTGATGTTCGGCAACTGGCCCGAGTTCCGTGGCCATGTGCAAAGCGGCAAGCTGGTGGCCCTGGGCATGGCCACGCGCCAGCGCTCGCAGTTCGCTCCCCAGGTGCCCACGCTGGCCGAGCAGGGCGTGGCGCTGGAATCCAACTCCTGGCAGGGTTTGCTGGCACCCGGCGCCACGCCCGATGTGCTGGTGCAGCGCATCAACGCCGCCGTGGTCAAGGCCCTGGCCGAGCCCGCCGTGGTGGACGCCTTCGCGCGCGGCGGCATCGTCTCGCAGGCCGGCACGGCGCAGCAGTTCGCAGCCTTCGTCACCAGCGAAATCGCCAAGTACGAAGCCATCATCCGCCGCGCCAACATCACGCTGGGCTGAGGCTGGACCACCGGGAGACGCCATGAGCCTGTACACCATGCAGAAATTCCTGTTCCAGCTCAACCGCGAGCCCGAGGTGCAGCGGCGCTTTGCCGAGGACCGCGCCGCGCTGCTGGCCGAGTACGCGCTGGAGCCCGAGGAATACGAAGCCATGTTCCAGGGCGACATCGGCAAGCTCTACGTGCTGGGCTGCAACGGCCAGCTGCTGATGCACTTCGCGCCGCTGCTGGGCATGCCCTGGGCCGACTACCTGCAGGCCATGCGCGACGGCGTGCAAAAGCACGGACCGGTGCGCGCGGGCGTCTACGCGATGACGACAGCCACCAACGAAAAGATCGCAGGAGTTTGAGATGAGTCTGGTATTTGCAGGCGTTTGCAGCCACGCGCCCGGCATCACGGGCCGCGCACACCTGGCCGATCCGGCCACCAGGGATGCCTTCCATGCCGCCTTCCGCGACATGGGCGCACGGCTGGAGGCGGCGCGCCCCGACGCCGTGATCGTCATCGCGGCCGAGCACTTCGCCAACTTCTTCATGAACAACATGCCGGCCTATGCCATCGGCATGGCAGACCACTACGAAGGGCCCATCGAGGACCCGGCCTGGCTGGGCATAGAGCGCCACCGCATCCCCGGCAATGCCGAGCTGTCGCGGCGCCTGATCACCGAGGTCATGCAGACCGTGGACGTGGCCTTTGCCGAGGAGTGGAAGTTCGACCACGGCATCATGGTCCCGCTGCACTTTCTGACGCCGGCCTATGACAAGGACATCATCCCCGTCAACATCAACTGCCAGGGCCCGCCGCTGACGCCGCTGCACCGCGCATGGGCCTTTGGCGAGGCCCTGCGCCGCGCCTGCGACAAGGCGCCCGAACGCATCGCCATCGTGGGCACGGGCGGCATCTCGCACTGGCCGGCCACGCCCGACTCGGGCAAGGTCAACTGGGAATGGGACCAGCAGTTCATGGACCGCTGGTGCCGCAACGACCGGGACGCGCTGCTGTCGTACACCGACGCCGAGACCTACCGCGACGGCGGCCAGGGCGGCTTCGAGATCCGCAGCTTCATCGCCGTGGCCGCCGCCGCGCGCGGCGCGGGCCAGGTGCTGTACTGCCAGCCCATTCCCATCTTCGCCGTGAGCTGCACGGCCGCCACCATGGAGGTGGCCTGAATGCCGCACGTGGTCATCCTCTACACGGCCAGCCTGGACGCGCACACCGACATGACGCAGCTGTGCCGCGCCCTGGCCGACGCCATGCTCACCGTGCGTGCCGAAGACGGCGCCCAGGTCTTTCCCACGGGCGGCACGCGCGTGCTGGCCTACCCCGCGCCGCACAGCGCCGTGGCCGATGGCGGGGCTGCGGGCCGCGCAGCGGGCGGCGATGGCGACTACGGCTTCATCTACATCAACCTGCGCATGGGCCGGGGCCGCTCGGCCGCCGTGCAGCAGCAGGCCGGCGACGCCCTGCTGGCCTGCGCGCGCCGCCACCTGCAGCCGCTGTTCGCGCAGCGCCACCTGGGCCTGACCGTGCAGGTCGATGAAAGCCCGGGCCAGGTCTACGACGGCAAGCACAGCACACTCCACCCCCTCTTTTCCAAGCCTTGAAATGTTTTCCCAAGAACTGTTGACCCAACTGGCCCAGGAGCTCGACCGCAGCGAGAAGACGCGCGTGCAGGTCGAGCATTTCTCCAAGCGCTTTCCCGGCATGACCGTGGAGGATGGCTACCGCGTCTCGCGCGAATGGGTGCGCCTGCAGATCGCGGCGGGCCGCAAGGTGATCGGCCACAAGATCGGCCTGACCTCGCGCGCCATGCAGATATCGAGCCAGATCGACGAGCCCGACTACGGCACCCTGCTCGACAGCATGCTCTACCGCTGCACGCCGGGCCAGGTGCTGGACATCCCGGCCGCCCACTTCATCGCGCCGCGCGTGGAGGTGGAGCTGGCCTTCGTGCTCAAGGCGCCGCTGCGCGGCCCGGGCCTGCCCGGCGGCAAGGAGATCACGCTGCAGGACGTGCTGGACGCCACCGACCATGTGACGCCGGCCATCGAGATCATCGACGCGCGCATCGAGCAGTTCGACCGCCACACCAAGGCCATGCGCAAGGTCTACGACACCATCAGCGACAACGCGGCCAATGCGGGCATCGTGGTCGGCGCCGGGCAGGCTGTTCCCGGGGTGCTTGACCTGCCCTGGTGCGGCGCCATACTGCGCCAGAACGGGGTGGTCGAGGAGACCGGCCTGGCTGCCGGCGTGCAGGGCCATCCCGCCATCGGCGTAGCCTGGCTGGCCAACAAGCTCTCGCCCTGGGGCGAGGCCCTGGAGGCCGGCCAGACCGTGCTGGCCGGCTCGTTCACGCGCCCCGTGGCGGCCAGGGCCGGCGACCTGTTCGATGCCGACTACGGCCCGCTGGGCCGCCTGCAATTCCGTTTTGTCTAGGCGCCGTCGTCCCGACGCCTGCCCCGCCCTTATTGGAGATTTCCCATGCCGCTTGCCCTGCGTGACCCCAGCCTGCTCAAGAACCTCTGCCTGATCGACGGCCAATGGCTGGCCGCCGACGATGGCAGCCGCATCGACGTCCACAACCCCGCCACGGGCGAGTCCGTGGGCCATGTGCCCCGCATGGGCGAGGCCGAGACGCAGCGCGCCATCGCCGCCGCCGAGCGCGCCTTCACCCTCTGGAAGCAGCAGACCGCCGAGGCCCGCGCGCGCCTGCTGCATCGCTGGTTCGAGCTGATGATGGAGAACCAGGAGGACCTGGCCCTGATCATGACCAGCGAGCAGGGCAAGCCCCTGGCCGAGTCGCGCGGCGAGATCGCCTACGCGGCCTCCTACGTGCAGTGGTTTGCCGAGGAAGCCCGCCGCATCTACGGCTCCACCGTGCCCGCGCCCTGGGCCGACAAGCGCATCATCGTAACCAAGGAGCCCGTGGGCGTCTGCGCCGCGATCACGCCCTGGAACTTCCCGGCCGCCATGATCACGCGCAAGGTCGCGCCGGCCCTGGCGGCGGGCTGCACCATCATCGTCAAGCCCGCGCAGCAGACACCGCTGTCGGCCCTGGCCATGGCCGAGCTGGCCCAGCGCGCCGGCATTCCCGAGGGCGTGTTCAGCGTGATCACGGGCTCCTCGCGCGCCATCGGCGGCGTGCTCACGGCCAGCATGGCCGTGCGCAAGCTGACCTTCACGGGCTCCACCGAAGTGGGCCGCGTGCTGGCCGAGCAATGCGCGCCCACGCTCAAGAAGATGTCGCTGGAGCTGGGCGGCAACGCGCCCTTCATCGTCTTCGATGACGCGGACCTCGATGCCGCCGTCGAAGGTGCCATGGCCTCCAAGTACCGCAACACCGGCCAGACCTGCGTGTGCGCCAACCGCCTGCTGGTGCAGGACGGCGTGTACGACGCCTTCATGGCCAGGCTCAAGGTCGCCGTGCAGGCCCTCAAGGTGGGCAACGGCCTGGAGGCCGGCGTGGGCCAGGGCCCGCTGATCGACCAGGCCGCCGTGGACAAGGTCGAGGAACTGGTGGCCGATGCCGTGAAGAACGGCGCCGAGGTCGTGCTGGGCGGCAAGCGCCACGCGCTGGGCGGCACCTTCTACGAGCCCACCATCCTGGCCAACGCCACGGACCGCATGCGCATCGCCAGGGAAGAGGTCTTCGGCCCCGTGGCGCCCGTGTTCCGCTTCAAGACCGAGGAAGAGGCCATCCGCATGGCCAACGACACCGAGTACGGCCTGGCCGCCTACTTCTACGCCCGCGACGTGGGCCGCGTGTGGCGCGTGGGCGAGGCGCTGGAGTACGGCATGGTGGGGATCAACAGCGGCATCATCAGCACGGCCGTGGCGCCGTTTGGCGGCGTCAAGCAGTCGGGCATGGGCCGCGAGGGCGGCGCCGCCGGCATAGAGGAATACGTGAGCACCAAGTACCTGTGCATGGGCCACTGAGGCCCGGACAATCACACCATGCAGACACCTGTGAACCGCTTCAAGGCCGCCATTGCGGCCGACCAACCCCAGATCGGCCTGTGGCTGGGCCTGGCCGACGCCTATTCGGCGGAAATCTGCGCGGGCGCCGGCTTCGACTGGCTCCTGATCGACGGCGAGCATTCGCCCAACGACACGCGCACCCTGCTGGCGCAGCTGCAGGCCATCGCGGCCTATCCCGACAGCCATGCCATTGCCCGCGTGCCCATGGGACACGGCGAGGTCGGCGAGATGCTGATCAAGCAGTACCTGGACATCGGCGTGCAGACCCTGCTCGTGCCCATGGTGGACACGGCCGAGCAGGCCGCACGCATCGTGCGCGCCGCGCGCTATCCGCAGGCCGACGGCCAGGGCGGCATCCGCGGCATGGGCGGCGCACGCGCCTCGGCCTGGGGCCGGCGCGCCAACTACGCCCATGAAGCCAACGCCCAGGTCTGCGTGCTGGTGCAGGTGGAGACGCGCCAGGCGCTGGCCCACCTGGACGCCATTGCCGCCACCGAGGGCGTGGACGGCGTCTTCATCGGCCCGGCCGACCTGTCGGCCTCCATGGGCCACATCGGCAACCCCGGCCACCCCGAGGTGCAGGAGGCGATTGCCGACGCCATCGCCCGCATACGCCGCGCGGGCAAGGCGCCCGGCATCCTCACGCCCAACGAGGCCCTGGCGCGCAAGTACCTGGAGCTGGGCTGCACCTTCACGGCCGTGGGCCTGGACACCAGCGTGCTGGTGCAGGCCACCAGCGCGCTGGCTGCGCGCTTCAAGCAGGCAGCAGCCCCCGCGCCGAAAAGCCAGACCTATTGAGGCCCCGGCCTGACAAGGCGCCCGCAACGCCGCTCCGGGGAGGGAGCGGCGGCTGCATAGAATCCAGCCGACAGATGCTGCCGAACATGCCCCAGACCACGCCCTCTTTTGCCCCCGAGCCGCTGCGCGCCTTCTCGCGCTCCCTGCCCATGGCGCTGCTGCGCGCCCGCGAATCGGTCATGGTGCGCTTTCGGCCCATGCTGCGCGCCCATGGCCTGACCGAACAGCAGTGGCGCGTGCTGCGCGCCATGGCGGCGGTCACGCACAGGCTGCGGCCCATGGAGCTGTCGCAGGCCACCTACATCAGCATGCCCAGCCTCTCGCGCCTGCTCAAGACGCTGGAAGGCCGGCAGCTGGTGGAGCGCTCGCGCCACGCCAGCGACATGCGCGGCGCCGAGTTCGAGCTCACGGCGGCCGGCCACGCCATCGTGGCCGAGATCGCGCCGCACTCCTCCGAGACCTATGCCGAGATCGAGCGCCTGGTGGGCCATGAAGAGATCGAGCAGCTCTACGCCCTGCTCGACCAGGTCGTGCAGCGCCTGGGCGCGGCCGACGGCAGCCAGGCCGAGGAATAGCCGCCCCGGCACGCCGGTCGGGCACTGCCGGGCACAATCGCCCCATGCCGCAGCCGATTGCCGTCATCGACTTTGAAACCACGGGCATGGCGCCCGCCCAGGGCGCGCGTGCCACCGAGGTCGCCATCGTGCTGATCGAGGGCGGCCAGGTGGTGGACCGCTTCCAGAGCCTGATGCGCACGGGCGCCTGGATACCGCCCTTCATCACGCGGCTGACGGGCATCACCAATGCCATGGTCGCAGCCGCGCCGCCTGCCGAGGAGGTGATGCGCGATGCCGCGCGCTTCGTGGGCAGCGCCCCCATGGTGGCGCACAACGCGGCCTTCGACAGCAAGTTCTGGCAGTCCGAACTGGCCCTGGCCGGCGAGGCCGCACCCCAGCCCTTTGCCTGCACCGTGCTGCTGTCGCGCCGCATCTACCCGGAGGCGCCCAGCCACAGCCTGAGCCGGCTCACCGCCCACCTGGGCCTGCCCGTGGCCGAGCGTGCCCACCGGGCGCTGGCCGATGCCGAGATGGCCGCCGCCCTGCTGGCGCGCATGCAGCAGGACCTGTGCCTGCGCCATGCGCTGGCCTGGCCCGAGCATGCGCTGCTGATGCAGCTGCAGCGCTGCACGCGGGCCCGCATGAAGGCCTGGCTGAACGAGAACGCCGCGCCCGCCCAGATGAGCATGGCGCTGTGAGCCGGCGCCGCGCACACAGGGCAAAGACCTCCCTGGCAGAGGCCCCATCGGCCGCTTCTGCCGGCATCCGCACCCATAATGCAAGGTTGCTGCCCGGCTCCGGGCGCCCGTCCCAAACGCTGCAGCCCTGCTGCGGCCTTGCTGCCGCCTGGTTCTTGCACCCGTGAATTCCGCACTGCCTCCCGCCGCCATGGCCGCCCTGCCTCCACAGTCCCCGTTCTCGTCGCGCGAGTTCCGCGACGCGCTGGGCCAGTTCGCCACGGGCGTGACCATCGTCACCGCACGCAGCCCGCAGGGCCATCCGGTGGGCGTCACCGTGAGCTCGTTCAACTCCGTCTCGCTCACGCCGCCGCTGGTGCTGTGGAGCATGGCGCTGTCGGCGGCCTCGCTGCCCGTGTTCCAGCATTGCTCGCACTACGCCATCCACGTGCTGTCGGCCTCGCAAAAGCCCCTGGCCGAGCTGTTCGCGCGCAAGGGCGTGGACCGCTTCGCCAACACCGCCTGGCGCAGTTCGGCCCAGGGCGTGCCGCTGCTGTCCGAAGCCACCACCGTCTTCGAGTGCCGCAACCGCCATCGCCATGAAGAAGGCGACCATGTGATCTTTATCGGCGAGGTCGAGCAGTGCAGCCACCAGGCCGGCCACACGCCGCTGCTGTACCACGCAGGCCGCATGCACACGGGCGGCCTGGGCTGATACCGGGGCCTGCGGCAGCACTCCCGTCGGCTCTTTCGGCGCCTCCCCCATTCCCGTTTCTTCCCGCCTCCGGGTAATCCCCGGTCCGGGAAATTGCTGTCTGCGCATATTGTATATACAGGCTTATACATCTGATCGCAGACCCATCCGCAGGCTGATGCAGCCTGTGGATGCGGCAGCCATTTCACCAATGACGGGGGGAGACAGCGCATGAGTTCACCATCTGCAGGCAGCCTGCACCGAGGGCTGTCGGCCCGCCATATCCGCTTCATGGCACTGGGCTCGGCCATAGGCACGGGGCTGTTCTACGGCTCGGCCAAGGCCATACAGCAGGCGGGGCCCTCGGTGCTGATCGCCTACCTGCTGGCGGGCGCGGCGGTCTACATGGTGATGCGCGCGCTGGGCGAGATGGCCGTGCACAACCCCGTACCCGGCTCCTTCGGCCAGTACGCCAGCGACTACCTGGGGCCGTTCGCGGGCTTCGTCACGGGCTGGACCTATACCTTCGAGATGGTCATCGTCTGCCTGGCTGACGTGACGGCCTTCGGCATCTACATGGGGTTCTGGTTTCCCGAGGTGCCGCGCTGGATCTGGGTGCTGTCCATCGTCTGCTTCATCGGCGCGCTCAACCTGTGCTCGGTCAAGGTGTTCGGCGAGATGGAGTTCTGGCTGTCCCTGCTCAAGGTGGCGGCCATCATCGCCATGATCGGCGGCGGCCTGGGCATCATGGTGTTCGGCTTCGGCATGGCGGCCGACCAGGCGCCGACCGGCGTGCAGAACCTGTGGGTGCACGGCGGCTTCATGCCCCATGGCGTCTCGGGGCTGATTGCATCGCTGGCAGTGGTGGTGTTCGCCTTCGGAGGCATCGAGATCATCGGCATCTCGGCCGGCGAGGCCAAGGACCCGGCGCGCGTGATCCCGCGCGCCATCAACGCCGTGCCGCTGCGCATCCTGCTGTTCTATGTGCTCACGCTGTTCGTGCTGATGAGCATCTTCCCCTGGCCGCAGATCGGCAGCCAGGGCAGCCCCTTCGTGCAGATCTTCAGCGGCCTGGGCATTTCCTCGGCCGCCACCATCCTCAACATCGTGGTGATCTCGGCGGCCGTGTCGGCCATCAACAGCGACATCTTCGGCGCCGGCCGCATGCTGTACGGCATGGCGCACCAGGGCCAGGCCCCCGCCGGCTTCGGCCGTGTCTCGCGCCATGGCGTGCCCTGGATGACCGTGGTGGTGATGGCCGTGGCGCTGCTGGCCGGCGTGGTGCTGAACTACCTGATCCCCGAGGACGTGTTCCTGCTGATCGCCTCCATCGCCGCCTTCGCCACGGTCTGGGTCTGGCTGATGATCCTGCTGTCGCAGTTCGCGGCGCGCCGCCGCATGAGCCCGCAGCAGGTGGCCGCGCTGAAGTTCCCGGTCCCGCTGTGGCCCGCCGCGCCGCTGGCCGCCATCGGCTTCATGCTGCTGGTGCTGGGCGTGCTCGGCTACTTCCCCCACACCCGTGCAGCCCTGGTCGTGGGCGGCCTGTGGATCGTGCTGCTGGGCGCTGCCTACCTGCTGTGGGTGCGCCCCGCCGCCGCGCGTGCGCAAAGCGAGGCCATGCGGCCTGCGGCGAACGCGAACCCTTAGTCGAACTCGACCTCGGTGGCCACCACCATCGCGCCATCGACCGAGAGCCGGCCCTTGACCTCGACCACGCGCCCCACGGCAATTTGGGCAGCGCTGCCATCCTCGAAGCGCGCATTGCGATAGTCCACGCGCACGCCGCGCAGCTCGAAGATGCCGGCCAGGCTGTCGACAGCGGTGATGCGGCCCTCGATCTCGAAGCCATCGTCACTGTCCAGCCGCAGCTTGCGCTCGACCTCGGAGGCGCGAAGCACCCCGTCCTGGAACATACCCTCGACCTCGACCAGGTCGCCCACGGCAAGGCCGGCGGGCAGGCGTGTGGCGCTGCCCGCGTCCACGCTCAGGCCGTCCACGACGAAGCGGGTCGGCGAATCCATGCGGGTGATATGGCCGGTGACGTCGGCCTCCACGCCTGCCTGTTCGGGCAGCGTGGGACGCTGCACCGACAGTGCGGTGGCCACCCACAGGCCGGCGGCATCGGGCTGGCGCGCCAGGCGCAGGCTGACCACGTCGCCGGCAGCCAGCGCGGCGGCAACCTGCACGCCGCTCCAGTTGACGACGGCCTCGCCGATGCGCAGGGTGCGGCGCGACATGTCAACGGCATCGACAGGCGCGCGCAGGCGCCAGGGCTCGTCGGCGTCATCCTCGATCTCGATGCGGCTGGCAAGAATGCGGCCCTGCGCATCGCGCAGGCCGTGGACTTCCAGCACACGGCCGACCTGCAGCGCCGCCGCGCGGCCGTCCTCGAACACCGTGGCCGCATCGACGATCACGGTCTGGCCCAGTACGGTCAGCCGGTCGCCCACGACCGCGCTCAACGGACCTTCCAGATCGCTGCGCACAAGAATCTGGCGGGCCATGGCGCGCGCCACACCATCGCTTCCGGTGGTCACGGGGTCGGCCGTGACATGGACCGCCATGCCCAGCTTGAGCGCATCGCTGGCCAGCAGGACGCCATCGCCATCGGTGATCCGGGCCTGGCGCTCGTCATACCGCACCCCATTGACCAGGATGGAGCCGAAGCCGTCAATGGTGCCCGACGCATAGCTGGCGCTGGGAGTGACCGGCGTGGGGGCGGGCTTGTCAGCCCCGCCGCCGCCACCGCCGCAGGCGGCCAGCAGCACGGACAGCGAGAGCGCGCCAGCGCCCAGGGCCCGGTGCAATGGCGTGGCGGAGCGGGAAAAGCGAAGAAAGTGCATGGTGTTCGATGCCAGAAAGAAACAGATGAAAAAGGCACCGCGGCGGGGCCATCGGTGCAACCGCCTGCAGTGTCGGCAAAGGCGCCTAAACCGCGCATGAATGGCGCGTTCATGTACTGTTTAAGAACGTGCACATAAGATGCGTGGCCGTGAAACTCCGCCTCGCACTTGCTGCCTTGCTGGCCCTGCCGCTGGCGCCCGCCTCTGCCACCACGCCAGCGGAGCATGAAAGCGTGCGCCGCGAGGTGCAGTCGAAGCGCCTGCGGCCCTTGGCGGAAATCCTCCAGGACGTGCAGCAGCGCCACAAAGGGCGCGTCATCGACATCGAACTCGAGCGCGGCGCCGACGGCCGGCGCTGGTACGAAATCAAGCTCGCCAATGGCCAGCGCACGGAGATCTATATCGATGCAGTCACGGGACAGGACATCCCCCGGCCGGGCGCGACCACCGCCGTGCTGATACCCATGTCCGCCGTGGCGGCAGCCGTCACCCGCTTGCATCCCGGCACCGTGCTGCAGATCGAGCTGGAGGAAACGCGCAGCCCCAGGCCCTACTACGAGATCCAGCTGCTCACGCGAGAAGGCCGTGAGCAGCTGCTGCGCGCCGACGCCCAGACGGGCCGCATCCTGGTGGAGCCTGTCCTGAGCCGGGAGCAGGCCGCCACGCTGCAACCGCTGCCGCGCATTCTTGAGGAACTGGAGCGCAAGTACCAGGCCCGCGCCACAGAGGCCGAGCTCAAGATCGACGTCCGGCAGCGCGCCTACTACGAGGTCGAGTTGCAGCTGAGCGCCGGCCGCAGCATCGAAGTGCATGTGGATGCGTACAGCGGCCAGCCCATCGAAGAGGACGGACTGCGCTGATGCGGGTGCTCATCGTCGAAGACGACGCCGATCTTGCTGCAGGCCTGCAGGCCATCCTGCAGGAGGCCGGCATGCTGGCCGAGTGCTGCGCGGACGGCCGCCTCGCCCAGGAACTGGGCAGCGTCGAACACTATGACGCCGCCTTGCTGGACCTGGGGCTGCCAGGACAGGACGGCGTCTCGGTGCTGCGCCATTGGCGCGAGCAGGGCCGCTCCTTTCCCGTGCTGGTGCTCACGGCCCGCAACCGCTGGAGCGACAAGCTCACGGCCTTCCAGGCCGGCGCGGACGACTACCTGACCAAGCCCTTTCTGCACGAGGAGGTCGTCACGCGGCTGCGCGTGCTGCACCGGCGCGCAGCAGGCGGCAGCCGGCCCCTGGTGCAGATAGGCCCGCTGGCCTACGACACCATGGCAGACCGCTTCACGCTCGAAGGTCGGCCGCTTGCGCTGACCGCGCAGGAGCAACGCATCCTGAGCTTTCTGACCAACCGGCATGGACAGCTCGTCAGCCGCGCCGACATCAGCGAGCATGTCTACGCACGCGACCTGGACCCGGACTCCAACACCGTGGACGTGCTGGTCGGCCGCATCCGCCGCAAACTGTCCCCGCATGGCCTGATCCATACCGAGCGCGGACGGGGCTTTCGCCTGCAGCAGGCCAGCGGCGACCATGCGTCCTAGGCACTGGGGCCTGTCGGAGCGCCTGCTGGCACTGAGCCTGGTGGCCACGCTGGCCTGCGGCACGGCCGCCAGCTGGCTGCTGCGTGAGCAGTTGCACGATGCGGTGCTGCGCAGCTTCAAGGCCGGCCTGCAGGACCGCGCCGAGCGGCTGCAGGCCGAGCTGCAGTCCCCGGGACCCCTGACCGGACAGGGCACGCGGCTCAATCGCGGCGAGTTCGGCCGCATTTTCTCGGGCTGGTACTGGACACTGGAGCAGGACGGGCGCCTGCAGCAGTCGCGCTCGGTCTGGGACGACAGCCTGGAGCTGGACGACGCCCGTCCCTGGCCCCGGCACAAGGGCAGCGAGACGCTGCTGTCGCTGCGCGGGCCGCAGGGGCGCGAACTGCTGGGCCTGCGCCGCAGCTTCGATGTCGCGGGCCGGCGCGTGCAGCTGCACGTCTTCGGCCCACTGGACGGTACGCGCCAGGAATGGCGCCGCATCGACCGCATCCTGCTGGTCACCGAGCTGGGCCTGGTCGCCGCGCTGCTGCTGTGCACGGTGGCGCTGGTGCGCCTGGGATTGCAGCCGCTGCGCAGCCTGCAGCAGGCGCTGCAGGACATGGAAGACGGCACACGCACGCAGCTGGGGCGGCACTTCGGCCCCGACCTGGACCCGATTGCCGAGGCCGTGGACCAGGTGCTGCAGCGCAATGCCCAGGTCGTGGAGCGCGCGCGCCACCAGGCAGCCGACCTGAGCCATGCGCTCAAGAAGCCGCTGGCCGTGCTCGGCATCCAGGCACGCGGCCATCAGGTCGATGGCCCGTGGCTGCGTGACCAGGTACAGGCCATGTCCCACACCATCGACCGCCATCTGGCGCGCTTCGCCAGCGGCGCCGGCAGCGCCGGCAGCGTGGCGCTGGATGAGGTGCTGGCCCGGCTGCTGGATGCCATGCGCCAGATCCACGCCCAGCGGCGCCTGTCCTGGTCCATCCAGACCTCCACGCCGCTGCCCGGCCATGGGCTGCGTTGGCGCGGCGCGGCCTCGGACCTGGAGGAGATGGCGGGAAACCTGCTGGACAACGCCGGCAAGTGGGCGCGCAGCCGCGTCACGCTGGCCGTGCGCCAGGATGGCACGACGACGCTGCTGCAGATCGATGACGACGGCCCAGGCCTGGCGCCGGAGCATCTCGCGCAGGCCATGGAGCGCGGTGTCCGCTTCGACGAACAGGCCCAGGGCCACGGCCTGGGCCTGGCCATCGTGCGCGACATCGCCGAGACCTATGGTGGATCGCTGGAGATGGGGCCGAGCCCGCTGGGCGGGTTGCGCTGCACGCTGCGCCTGGGCTGAGCACGGCGCCGGGCAGCGCTCAACGCGAGGCGTCGGGCAGTTCGATCTTGACTTCGAGCACTTCGAGGTTTTCCTGGCGCTCCAGGTGCACCTTGATATCGTTGACGTCGATGTCCACGTACTTGGAGATCACCGCCATCAGCTCCTTTTGCAGCGCAGGCAGGTAGTCGGGACCGCCGCCATTGCCGCCCACGCGTTCGCGCGCGAGGATGATCTGCAGGCGCTCCTTGGCCACCGAGGCCGTCTTCTTCTTTTCTCCGAGCAGGAAAGAGAGCATGGACATGGCCGCTTACCTCCCCCCGAACATGCGTTTGAAGAAGCCGGGCTTTTGCGCTTCGGTGAAGCGCATGGGCTTTTCCTCGCCCAGGAAGCGCGCGACCACGTCCTGGTAGGCCTCGGCCACGTCCGAGCCCTGCATGTGCACGGCGGGAATGCCCTGGTTGGAGGCCTGCAGCACGGTTTCGGATTCGGGCACGACACCGATCAGCTCGATGCGCAGGATGTCCTGGATGTCCTCCAGCGACAGCATCTGACCGTCCTGCACGCGGTTGGGGTTGTAGCGCGTGATCAGCAGGTGTTCCTTGACGCTCTCGCCCGCGATGGCGCGCGCGGTCTTGGAGCTGAGCATGCCCAGGATGCGGTCGGAGTCGCGCACGGAGGAGACTTCCGGGTTGGTCACGACCAGGGCCTCGTCGGCGAAGTGCATGGCGATCAGGGCGCCGCTTTCGATGCCGGCCGGCGAGTCGCAGATGATGTACTCGAAGTCCATGCCCGCCAGGTCGTCCAGGATCTTCTTGACGCCGTCCTGCGTCAGCGCATCCTTGTCACGCGTCTGGGAGGCGGCCAGCACGAAGAGGTTGTCGCACTGCTTGTCCTTGATCAGGGCCTGGTTGAGGTTGGCCTCTCCCTGGATGACGTTGATCAGGTCGTAGACCACGCGGCGCTCGCAGCCCATGATCAGGTCGAGGTTGCGCAGGCCCACGTCGAAATCGATGACGGCGGTCTTGTGCCCGCGCAATGCGAGGCCCGATGCGAAGCTGGCGCTGGTGGTGGTCTTGCCCACGCCACCCTTGCCGGAGGTCACGACGACTATTTTGGCCATGTTTGCACGGTTCCTTAAAGACTGGAGAGCAAAGAAGAGGGGTCCGGTGTCATACCGGCTCGATGAGGATTTTCTCGCCGTCGAGACGCACCTTGGCGGGCCTGGCAGCCACGTCCGCCGGGAGATCGGTCTCGATTGTGCGATAGATGCCGGCAATCGACAGCAGCTGTGCTTCCATGCAGGTGCTGAAGATGCGCGCCTCGGTGTTGCCGCGTGCCCCGGCGATGGCCCTGCCGCGCAGCGGCGCGTAGACATGGACGTTGCCGTCGGCGATGACTTCGGCGCCATAGCTGACCATGGCCAGCACCACGATGTCGGTGCCGCGCGCATAGACGCGCTGGCCCGAGCGCAGCGGCTTGTCCACGATGAGGGCGTCGGCCTGGGGAGCAGGCACCTCGCGCACCACCTCGATCTCGCGCACGACTTCCTGGATCTCGATCTCGGGCACCGTGGGCCGCACGGGTGCGGCCTCGGGCGCGGGCGCCAGGCCTGCGGCACGCGCCGCCTCCATCTGCGCCGGGCTGCCGCCGCGCACGGCCACGGGCACGGTGCGGTGAAAGCGCAGTGCCTCCACGAGCACGGCGAAGTCGATGGCCTCCTCGGCATCACGCACATGGGCCAGGTCGATCAGTACGGGGTCGTTGTCGAAGAAATCCGGGTCGTCGGCCAGGCGCTGGGCCAGGTCGGCCACGAGCGCACGTACGTCGGTATCCCGCAGGGTCACGGCCACCACGGGCAGCTGCGCACTCTTGAGGTCGAAGCTGGGGCGGGCAGTACTCGTCGTTTCAACGGCCATGGGACTGGGAGTGCGGTGGATGGGAGAGTTGCCTCTCGACGCGCAAAGTGTACTGTGTGCGCAGTACATGGGCGCCCACTCCCGCCGGGAGGCCGGCACCGGGGAGTGTCCATTTGTGTTGTGTCACACACGGCCCATGCCCCCGTGGCGGGGGCCGGGCGGGCCCGGTCACTGAAACCGGGGCTTACGCTTCTCCACGAAGGCCATCACGGCCTCGCGGTGGTCGGCGGTCTTGTGGGCCAGGGCCTGGTAGCCGGCGGACAGCTCCAGCAGCGACTCCAGCGTGCTGTGCTCGCCCTCGCGCAGCAGGCGCTTGGTCATGCGCATCACGGCGCCGGGGTTGGCGGCGATCTTGTCGGCCAGCGCGCGCGCCGTGGCCAGCAGCTGGTCGGCCGGCACGACGCGGCTGACCAGGCCGCAGGCCAGGGCCTGCTGCGCGTCGATGGCCTCGCCCGTGAACGCCATCTCGGCCGCCTTGGCGCGGCCCACGGCGCGCGGCAGCAGCCAGGCGCCGCCGTCGCCCGGCACGATGCCCACGCGCACGAAGCTCTCGGCAAAGGTGGCCGTCTCGCTGGCGATGCGGATGTCGCACATGCAGGTCAGGTCCAGCCCCGCGCCGATGGCCGGGCCGTTGATGGCGCAGATCACGGGCACGTCCAGCTGGTTGAGGGCGCGCGGAATGCGCTGTATGCCCTGGCGGTACTCCTCGCGGATGGCGTCGGGCGTGAGCGCGTCGTCGAAGAAGCGCTGCATGTCCTTGACGTTGCCGCCCGAGCTGAAGATGGGGCCGGCGCCCGTGAGGATGACGGCCTTGACCGAGGCATCGCGCCGGATCTCGTCGCAGACCTGCACGAATTCCTCCACGGCCGTGTTGCCCGTGAGCGCATTGCGCGTCTCGGGCTGGTTCATGGTGAGGGTCCAGATGGCGCCGTCGCGCTCGATGTTCAGAAAGGGCATGGATGGGGTTCCTTCGAGAGCCTGTCAGGCGGTGATATCGGTGGTGGAGCGGATCAGGTCCAGCGTGCTGCCCGCGTGGCCATGGACCAGCGCGGCACCCGCCACGCCATGCCAGTACGACTCGGAGCCGGCCGTCTGGCGCCAGGCATGCAGGCGGCGCGTGAGCAGTTGCAGGTCGTATTCCTCGGTGAAGCCCATGGCGCCGTGGATGGCGTGGGCCGCCTCGGCCACGGCCAGCGCGGCCTGGCTGCAGCGCGCCTTGGCCACGGCCACGCGCAGCCGATCGGGAAAGAGGCCCTGCCCCGCGCAGCCCAGCCGGGCCGCCATGCGCGCGGCGAAGACATGCTCGCTCATCACCGCCAGCTGGTGCTGAATGGCCTGGAACTTGCCGATGGGGCGGCCGAACTGCTGGCGGTCATTCGCGTACTGCAGCGTGCGCTGGAACACCTCCATGAGCGCGCCCGCGAGCTGCGCCGCCACCAGGCCGGCCTGCAGCGTGCGCAGGTCCAGCCCATCCGGCAGGGCGATAGCGGGAGCAGGCACCGCGCGGACCTGATCGGCGCTCCAGCGCAGGTTCACGTCCAGGCAGAAGGCCGCTGGCTCGGACTGCGCCTGCGCCACGGGCAGCAGGCTCCAGCCCTGCGCATGCTGCACCAGCGCGCTGTCCGCCACCGCGCCCAGGCGCACGGGTGCGCAGTGCAGGCTGCCATCCGGCTGGAGCAGGCCTTGCGCCAACGCGATGGCGCCTGGTGGACGCTCCGCCCCCGCGCCCGCCAGCAGCGCGCGCGCCAGCATGGTCTCGCCCAGCGGCACGGGCAGCGCATGGGCGCCTACCTGCGACCACACATCGAACAGCTGCGCCAGCGCCAGCCCCGCGCCGCCCGCATCCTCAGGCACCAGGGCATCGGCAAAGCCAGCCTGCTCCAGCGATTGCCACAGCGCCCGGGGCGAGCCCCCGCCCTCGATGGCGCGCACCCGCGCGGGCGTGCACTCGCCCTGCAGCAGCTGGCGTGCGGCGTCGGCAAACAAATCGTCTTCCATGTCTCTCTCCATTCATGACACATGACGCCAGGCCTTGGGCGTTCCGTTTGAAACTGGCGCGCCTTTAACACCAGGGACACCGAGGAAGGGCCTACGCCGGCCGCGCCGCCCCGCACCGAGGGTGTCGTCCCCCCGCGAAGCGAGAGGGGGCGCCGTGCAACGGGAAGACGCGCAGCGGCTCAGGGGGCGCTTCGTGTCAACGAAGTCCCAAACCTCGCGCGATCATTCCGCGCAGGATGTCGCGCGTGCCGCCGCGCAGCGAATACGAAGGCGCAACCTCCGTCACGTAGTTGAGGGTGCGCAGCAGCTCCAGCGGAACCTCGGACGCCTCGCGTGCGAACAGGTCGTCGGCGATGGCGGCGGGAATGGACTGCTCCAGCGTCGTGCCCAGCTCCTTGACCAGGGCCGCCTCGACGATGGGGCTTTCGCCGCGCACCAGCTTGTCCTGCACGGCCACCGACATGGCGCGCAGCGGGGCCAGCTCGGTGAACACGCGGCCGGCCAGGCGCAGCGCGCCTTCGCTGCGCTCGCCCGTTGCACGCAGCCAGGCCAGCCATTCGTCGAACAGCACGATGCTGGAGAGCAGCCGCTCGGGTCCGCTGCGCTCGAAGGCCAGCTCGGCCGTGACCTGCTCCCAGCCCTGGCCTTCCTGGCCGATCAGGGCGTCGGGCGGCAGCTGCACGTTGTCGAAGAAGACTTCGCAGAAATGGCTGTCGCCCGAGAGGTCGGTGATGGGCCGCACGGTCACGCCCGGCAGCGACAGGTCCACGATGACCTGGGACAGCCCCTTGTGCCGGTCACCCGCCTCGCCCGAGGTGCGCACCAGGGCGATCATGTAGTGGCAGTGGTGGGCGTTGGTGGTCCAGATCTTCTGGCCGTTGAGCACGAAGCCCTTGCCGTTCGGCGCGGCGCGCGTCTTCACGCTGGCCAGGTCCGAGCCCGCGCCGGGCTCGCTCATGCCGATGCAAAAGAAGGCCTCGCCCCGGCAGATGCGCGGCAGGTAGAACCGCTTTTGCGCCTCGGTGCCGTACTTGAGGATCAGCGGACCGCTCTGGCGGTCGGCAATCCAGTGCGAGCCCACGGGCGCGCCGCAAGCCAGGTATTCCTCCACCAGCACGTAGCGCGTGAAGGCGCTGCGCCCGCCGCCACCGTACTCGCGCGGCAGGGTGACGCCTATCCAGCCCTTTTCGCCCAGCTGCCGACTCAGTTCGGCGCTGTAGCCGCCCCAGGAGCGCGCACGCACATGGGGCGGCAGGCCGCTTATGGCCTGGGCGAGGAAGGCGCGCACCTCGGCGCGCAGGGCTTCGTCCTCGGCGGGGATGCGGGTCAGGGCAAGGGAATCAAGCACGCTCATTGCAGGGCTCCATGGTTGGACCCCACTCTAGGCAGCCGGTCTGTCGCAGTCCAATATTAAAAACCGCGCCACTGATACCGTTTGAATATCAGGCAGCCTGTGCCTTGGCATGCTGCGCCGCAAAGCCCACGTACCAGTCCAGGCAGCCCGGGTTGGCCATGGCCTCCTTGTTGACCACCTTGTCCAGCGGCTGGCCCAGCATCAGCTTCTTGATGGGCAGCTCCTGCTTCTTGCCGCTGAGCGTGCGCGGGATTTCGGCCACCTGCACGATCTCGTCGGGCACGAAGCGCGGCGACAGGGCCTGGCGGATGGCGCCCTGCAGGCGGGCGCGCAGGGCGTCGTCCAGCACCACGCCCGGGCGCAGCACCACGAACAGCGGCATGTAGCTTTCGCGGCCCAGGTATTCGAGGTCCACGACCATGGAGTCCAGCACTTCGGGCAGGGCCTCGACGGCGCTGTAGATCTCGCTGGTGCCCATGCGCAGGCCGTGGCGGTTGATGGTGGCGTCGCTGCGGCCGTAGATGATGCAGCCGCCCTCCGGGAGGATGCGTATCCAGTCGCCGTGGCGCCAGACCGGGCCCATGGCGGCAGGGCCGTCGCCGCCACCGGGCGCGCGGCCATGGCCGGCCGGGTACATGTCGAAGTAGCTGGACAGGTAGCGCTTGCCGTCCGCATCGCCCCACAGGTACAGAGGCATGGACGGGATGGGCTGGGTGCAGACCAGCTCGCCCACCTCGTCGATGACGGGCTGGCCCTGCTCGTTCCACGCCTCGACGGCCGCGCCCAGCTGGCGGCACTGCATGATGCCCGGCTGCTGGGGCAGCTCGCGGTGGCCGCCGATGAAGGCGCCCGCGAAGTCGGTGCCGCCGGAAATATTGTTCCACCAGATATCAGGCCGCCCCATGCCTGCGAACTGCGCCGTGCCCCAGCTTTGCACCTCGGGCGACAGCGGCGAGCCCGTGGTGCCCAGGCTGCGGATGCGCGACAGGTCGCCGCACTGGGCCAGGTCCACGCCGGCCTTCATGCAGTTGGCGTAGAAGGCCGCGCCCGAGCCGAAGCTGGTCACGCCGGTCTCGGCCGCGAAGCGCCACAGCACGCCCCAGTCGGGCCTGTCCTTGCTGCCGCCGGGGCTGCCGTCGAAGATCACGCAGGTGGTGCCGCCCAGCAGGCCCGAGACCTGGGCATTCCACATCACCCAGCCCGTGGAGCTGTACCAGTGGTAGCGCTCGCCCCAGCTGTTGGGGTGGTAGCTGCAGCCCACGTCGTTGTGCAGGGCCTTGAGCTGCAGGGCCACCAGCACCATGCCGCCATGGCCGTGGACGATGGGCTTGGGCAGGCCGGTGGTGCCGCTGGAGTAGACGATCCACAGCGGGTGGTCGAAGGGCAGCCATTCGGGCTCGAAGGCCGCCGTGGCCGCGTCGTCGCGGGCCGTGACCTGGCCGTAGTCGGCGGCATCGGCCAGGCTGGCCTGCAGGTCCAGGTTGGGCACAAGGACCACATGCTCCACGCTGGGCAGGCCTGCGCGCAGCTCGGCCAGCACGGCCATGCGGTCGATATCGCGCCCGGCGTAGTGCACGCCATCGACGGCGATCAGCGCCTTGGGCGCGATCTGGCGAAAGCGGTCCAGCACCGCGTTGGTGCCCATGTCGGGCGCGCAGATGCTCCAGACGGCGCCCAGGCTGGCCGTGGCCAGCAGGGCGACCATGGCCTCGGGGATGTTGGGCAGGTAGGCGGCCACGCGGTCGCCGCGGCCCACGCCCTGGGCTTTCAGGTGCAGGGCCAGGGCGGCCACCTGCCGGCGCAGCTCGGGCCAGGACAGTTCGCGGTGGCGGCCCGTCTCGTTGCGGCTGACCACGGCGGGCATGCCGGCCGCATGGGCGGCATCCACATGGCGCAGCGCCTGGCGCGTGTAGTTGATCTGGGCACCCGGAAACCACTGGGCGCCGGGCATGGTGTTGCGCTCCAGCACGGCCGTGTGCGGCGTGGGCGACTGCAGCGCGTTGTAGTCCCAGATGCTTTGCCAGAAGGCGTCCAGGTCGGTCACCGACCAGCGCCACAGGGCGTCGTAGCTGTCGAACTGCAGGCCGTGGCGCTCGCGCAGCCAGTCCTGGTACAGGCGGATCTGGGGGATGAAGGCAGGGGTATGGCTCATGACCGGCCACGGTACGCGCGCGCTGCCCGCGAGCCCAGACGGGAAAGCCACTAGCCTGGCACCTGGGCGACAAAGTCTGCGGGCCGGATCGCGTATCTCCGCACAAACACTGGGAAAAAATTTCCGCTCCACCCCACCTGCCAGAAAACAAATGCCTCTAATATCGCGCCAATTTTTTACAAGGAGCGATGCCACATGGGCCTTTTCCAATGGACGGAAAAATCCGCCAACCAGCTGCAACGGGGAGGCGTGATCGGCCCCGATGAGCGCCTGCCCTGGCCACAGACCGGGCTGATGGGCATACAGCACGTGATCGCCATGTTCGGCTCCACCGTGCTGGCGCCCATCCTCATGGGGTTCGACCCCAACGTGGCCGTGCTCATGAGCGGCATCGGCACGCTGATCTTCTTCCTGATCACGGGCGGCAAGGTGCCCAGCTACCTGGGTTCGTCCTTTGCCTTCATCGGCGTGGTGATCGCAGCCACGGCCTATGGCGGCAAGGGTGCCAACGGCAACATCGGCGTGGCGCTGGGCGGCATCATTGCCTGCGGCGCGGTCTATGCGCTGATCGGCCTGGTGGTGCAGATGGTGGGCACGCGCTGGATCGAGCGCTTCATGCCGCCCGTGGTCACGGGCGCCGTGGTGGCCGTGATCGGGCTGAACCTGGCGGCCATACCCGTCAAGAACATGGCGGCCAACAACTTCGAGTCGTGGATGCAGGCCCTGACCTTCGTCTGCGTGGGCCTGGTGGCCGTGTTCACGCGCGGCATGGTGCAGCGCCTGCTGATCCTGGTGGGCCTGATCGCCGCCAGCCTGCTGTACGGCCTGTTCACCAATGTGCTGGGCATGGGCAAGCCCGTGGACCTGTCGGGCGTGATCAATGCCGCCTGGTTCGGCCTGCCCCAGTTCCACGCGCCCGTGTTCAGCGGCCCGGCCATGGTGCTCATCGTGCCCGTGGTCATCATCCTGGTGGCCGAGAACCTGGGCCACATCAAGGCCGTGACCGCCATGACCGGCAAGAACCTGGACCAGTACATGGGCCGGGCCTTCATCGGCGACGGCGTGGCCACCATGGTCAGCGGCGCGGCCGGCGGTACCGGCGTGACCACCTATGCCGAGAACATCGGCGTGATGGCCGCCACGCGCATCTACTCGACGGCCGTGTTCTTCGTGGCCGCCGTCCTGGCCGTGCTGCTGGGCTTCTCGCCCAAGTTCGGCGCGCTGATCCAGGCGATCCCGCTGCCCGTGATGGGCGGCGTGTCCATCGTGGTCTTCGGCCTGATCGCCGTGGCCGGCGCCAAGATCTGGGTGGACAACCGCGTGGACTTCTCGCAGAACAAGAACCTGATCGTGGCGGCCATCACCCTGATCCTGGGCACGGGCGACTTCACGCTCAAGTTCGGCGACTTCGCGCTGGGCGGCATCGGGACCGCGACTTTCGGCGCCATCATCCTGTACGCGCTGCTGGATCACGCACGCGACGATCAGCCACTGATTCATTGAATGTGAGCGCACGCAAACATTCTTTGAGCCTTTGACTGCGCGGCAGGGCCTTTACGGGGAAACCCGAGGGCCGCTGCCAGCGCTGCTACCATCGGTTTCCGGAGATATACCGCCCTTGCGTTCTTGCATGGGGCGGTTTTTTTTAGGCTTGCAAGCCAGCGCTGCGGCACCCT
Organism: Delftia sp. RIT313; assembly: GCF_000632165.1. NCBI lineage: Bacteria > Pseudomonadati > Pseudomonadota > Betaproteobacteria > Burkholderiales > Comamonadaceae > Delftia > Delftia sp. RIT313. The sequence continues at coordinate 246,038 of NZ_JFYT01000057.1, forward strand.
GCCGGCTGGCGCGAGCCGTCAGCCGGAGCCATAGATGTCCCTCGCAGACCGCGTACGTTTCCCAGAATTCCTTTCGCGCACCATGACGGCCGAGCAGGCCGCCGCCCTGATTCCCCACGGCGTCAACGTCGGCATGAGCGGATTCACGGGCGCGGGCTACCCCAAGGCCCTGCCCCAGGCCATCGCCCAGCACGCCAAGAGCGAACACGCGGCCGGCCGGCCCTACAAGATCAATGTCTGGACCGGCGCCTCCACGGCCGCCGAGATGGACGGCGCCCTGGCCGAGGCCGGCGCACTGGGCCAGCGCCTGCCCTTCAACACCGACCCGACCTGCCGCGCCAGGATCAATGCCGGCGAGATCGACTTCATCGACATGCACCTGTCCCACGTGGCCCAGCATGCGTGGTTCGGCTTCCTGGGCCCCATGAGCGTGGCCGTGGTCGAGGTGCTGGGCGTGACCGAGGACGGACGCCTCATCCCCTCCACCGCCGTGGGCAACAACAAGACCTGGCTGGAGATCGCCGACAAGGTGATCCTGGAGGTCAACACCAAGCCGCCGGCCAAGATGGAAGGCATGCACGACATCTACTACGGCACGGCCATCCCGCCGCGCCGCGTGCCCATTGCCCTGACCCATGCCGATGACCGCATCGGCGAGCCCTACCTGCGCGTGGACCCGGCCAAGGTGGTCGCCGTGGTCGAGACCCACAAGGGCGACCGCGACAACGTCTTCGCCCAGCCCGACGCCAACTCCAACCTGATCGCCGCGTCCATCATCGACTTCCTCGCGCACGAGATGAAGATGGGCCGCCTGCCCAAGGAGATGCTGCCCATCCAGTCGGGCGTGGGCAACGTGGCCAACGCCGTGCTGGCCGGCCTGCTGACGGGTCCGTTCGAGAACCTGCTGGGCTTCACCGAGGTGCTGCAGGACGGCATGCTGGACCTGCTGCGCGCAGGCAAGATGAGCCGCGCCTCGGCCACCTCGATCTCGCTGTCCGGCAGCGCCTACAGGGACTTCGAGGAGAACATCGACTTCTACCGCGACCGCATCATCCTGCGCCCCCAGGAGATCAGCAACCACCCCGAGCTGGTGCGCCGGCTGGGCGTGATCGCCATGAACTCCATGATCGAGGCCGACATCTACGGCAACATCAACTCCACCCACGTCATGGGCACGGGGATGATGAACGGCATCGGCGGCTCGGGCGACTTCGCGCGCAACGGCTACCTGTCCTTCTTCGTCACGCCCTCGGTGGCCAAGGGCGGCAAGATCAGCTGCATCGTGCCCATGTGCTCGCACGTGGACCATACCGAGCACGACACGCAGATCATCGTCACCGAGCAGGGCCTGGCCGACCTGCGCGGCCTGTCGCCGCGCAAGCGCGCCCAGGTCATCATCGACCGCTGCGCCCATCCCGACTTCCGTCCCCAGCTGCAGGACTACTTCGACCGCGCCCAGCGCCAGGGCGCGCTGCACACGCCGCACATCCTGGGCGAAGCGCTGAGCTGGCACCAGCGCTTTGTCGAAACGGGCGACATGCGCGCCTGAACCGTGCTAGCGCGCCAGCACGCAGTCTCCTGGGCTACAGGCGGCCATCGGCATGGCTGCCTGGACTGGCGTAGCATGCAAGGACGGCCCCCGGGGCCGTCTTTTTCGTTGCACCCACAGGACTTCTCCCATGCCGATCTGGAAGCGCAGCTTCACCCTTGAAGACATCACCTCGCTGAGCGCCGACACGGCCGTCTCGCACCTGGGCATCGAGTTCACCGAGATCGGTGACGACTTCCTGCGCGGCCGCGTGCACGTGGACCAGCGCACCTGCCAGCCCTACGGCATCCTGCACGGCGGCGTGAACGTGGTGCTGGCCGAAACCCTGGGCTCGGTGGCCGCGGCCTGCTCCATCCCCGAAGGCTGGCGCAGCGTGGGCCTGAACGTCTCGGCCAACCATGTGCGCGCCGCGCGCCAGGGCTGGGTCACGGGCACGGCCCGCCCCGTGCACCTGGGCCAGACCACCCATGTCTGGGCCATCGAACTGCACGACGAAACCGGCCGCCTGACCTGCACCTGCAGCCTGACCATGGCGCTGCTGCCGCCCACGCATGCGCAGAACGTCAAGCTCGCGGCGCAGCCGCCGGTGGCGGCCCAGTCCTGATCAAACCCCCAGCAACTCCGACAGGCGCTCCGGCTGCGCCAGCAGCTCCCGCGAGTCGGCCTGCAGCGCCAGCCGGCCCTTGGCCATGACCACGGCGCGGTCGGTGTGGGCCAGGACCTTTTTGTAGTCGCGGTCCACGATCAGGGTGGAGATGCCGGTGCTGCGGATGGCGGCGATCACGCGCCAGATTTCGGCGACGACCAGGGGGGCCAGGCCTTCGGTGGCTTCGTCGAGGATGAGCAGGCGCGGATGCGTCATCAGCGCGCGGCCTATGGACAGCATCTGCTGCTCGCCGCCAGAGAGCTGGTCGCCGCCGTTGGACAGGCGCTCCGCGAGCCGGGGGAAGGTGTCGAGCACGCGCTCCAGCGTCCAGTGGCGCTCGCCCTGCAGGCCGGGGCGGGCGCTCATGACCAGGTTCTCGCGCACGCTGAGGTTGGGGAAGATGCCGCGCCCCTCTGGCACATAGCCAATGCCCAGCCGCGCCATGCGCTCGGGCGGCGCGCCCGTGCAGTCGCGGCCATCGGCGCGCAGGCGGCCGGCGCGTGCCGGAACATAGCCCATGAGCGTGCGGATCAGCGTGGTCTTGCCCATGCCGTTGCGCCCCAGCAGGCCCACGGCCTGGCCCGCGCCCAGCGCCAGGCTCACGCCCTGCAGGATGTGGCTGTCGCCGTAGTAGGTATGCAGCTCGTCGATGGCGAACATGGGCTCAGTCATGGTCTTCTCCCAGATACGCAGTACGGACCACGGGATCGACACGGATCTGCGCGGGCGTGCCCGTGGCCACCACGCTGCCGTTGACCATCACGGTGATGCGGTCGGCGATGCGGAACACGGCGTCCATGTCGTGCTCGACCAGCAGTACCGCATGGCCGCGCTTGAGCTCCTGCAGCAGGGCCAGCATGCGCTCGGTCTCCTCGGCGCCCATGCCGGCCAGCGGTTCGTCCAGCAGCAGCACGCGCGGGCCGGTGGCCAGGCACATGGCCACTTCAAGCTGGCGCTTGGCGCCGTGGCTCAGCGTGCCGGCCACGGCCAGCGCCTGCCCGGCCAGGCCCGCACGCTCCAGGGCCGCATGGGCCTGGCGCAGGCTGGCCGCGCAGCGCTGTGCGGACAGGCCCAGCTGCCAGGGCCTGAGCGCCATTTGCGCCTGGGCCGCGAGCCGGCAGTTCTCCAGCGCCGAGAACTCGGGAAAGATGGTGGTGCGCTGGTAGCTGCGGCCCACGCCGGCACGCGCACGCCGGGGCTGGGGCATGCGCGTGACATCCTGGCCGGCGAGCGCAATGCGCCCCGCGCTGGCCGCCAGTTCGCCCGAGAGCATGTTGACCAGGGTGGACTTGCCCGCGCCGTTGGTGCCGATCACGGCATGGACCTCGCCCTCGTGCAGGTCCAGGTCCACGCCGCCCACGGCCGTGAGCCCGCCGAAGCGGCGCGTGAGGCCGCGCACCGAAAGCAGTGCCGCATCAGCCATGGTCGGCCTCCTTGTGGTGGACCTCGTTGTGCACTCCAGCGCGTTGCCGTGCAAGGCCCGCCAGCCCGATCAGCCCCATCAGTCCTTTCGGCAGCAGGGCCACGAGCACGATGATGGCCAGGCCCAGGCTCAGCTGCCAGTGGTCGGCCATGGGGCCGACGATGGCATGCGTGGACAGCACCTCCTTGAGCGCGATGAAGGCCACCGTGCCCAGCACGGCGCCGCGCAGCGAGCCCAGGCCGCCGAGGATGACCATCAGCAGCACCTCACCCGAGTGGTGCCAGGACAGCAGCTCGGGGTTGACCACGGCATCGCGCACCGCCAGCAGAAAGCCGGCCACGCCGGCCAGCATGCCGGCCAGCACGAAGGCCGCGAGCTTGTACCCGTAGGTGGTGAAGCCGGCCGCACGCATGCGCTGTTCGTTGACGCGTATGCCCGCCAGCGCCGCGCCGAAGCGCGACTGGCGCAGCCCGGCCAGGAAGGCATAGACCAGCACCAGGGCGGCCAGCACCACGTAGTACTGCACGCGCGGGATTTCCATGTCGATGGCGCCCAGCGCGGGCCGGGCCATCAGGTAGATGCCATCGCTGCCGCCGCCGATGCCCGTGTCGTGGACCACGAAGTAGGCCATCTGTGCGAAGGCCAGCGTCACCATGATGAAGTAGATGCCGCGCGTGCGCAGGCTCAGCAGGCCCACCAGCAGCGCATAGCCGCCCGAGGCCAGCAGCGCCCAGCCCAGCATGGCCGGCAGGCTGCCGCCTTCGTTGCCTGCGGACAGCACGGCGGCATAGGCGCCCAGGCCCATGAAGGCCGCATGCCCCAGGCTCACCAGGCCCGTGCCGCCCACCAGCAACTGCAGGCTGAGCGCGAAGATGGCCAGGATCATGGTCTTGACCACCAGGCCCGACAGATAGTCCGACCACCAGGGGCCGGCCAGCGCCAGCAGCGCCACGCAGGCCAGCGGCACGGCGCAGGCCTGCCATCGGCAGGCGCGCCGCGGCATCTCTGCGGGCTGCACAGGCTGCAGGGGCTGCACGGCGGCCGCCAGCAGGGCCGGAGAAGGATTGGATACGGCCATTGTTCAGCTCCTTTGCCCCATCAGGCCCTGGGGCCGCCACACCAGCACCACCGCCATCAGCAGGTAGACGCTCATGCCGCTGAGCTCCTGGAAGAACAGCTTGCCGAAGGTATCGACAAAGCCCACCAGCAGCGAGGCCAGCAGCGCGCCCGTGATCGAGCCGATGCCGCCGATCACCACCACCACGAAGCAGATGATGAGCACGTTGCCGCCCATGCCCGGATAGACCGAACTCATGGGCGCGGCGATCATGCCCGCCAGTGCCGCCAGCGCCACGCCGATGGCGAAGACGATGCGGTACAGGCGCTTCACGTCGATGCCCAGGCCGCGCACCATGTCGCGGTTGCTGGCGCCCGCGCGCACCATCATTCCCAGGCGCGTGCGGTTGACCACCCAGTACAGCGCCAGCGCCACCAGCAGGCACACGCCCGAGGCGAACAGCCGGTACCACGGATAGCTCATGAGCCCGCCCAGCGAGAAGCTGCCCGACAGCCAGCCGGGCAGCGGCACGCCATGCACGTCGTTGCCCGCCAGCAGCGAGCGCAGCTCCTCGAACACCAGGATCAGCCCGAAGGTCATCAGCACCTGCTGCAGGTGCTCGCGCTCGTAGAGGTAGCTGAAGAAGGCCCACTCCAGCGCATAGCCCAGCACCACGGTCAGCGCCACGCCGGCCAGCAGCATGGTGATGAAGTGCTGGCCCAGCAGCGGGGTCAGCGCAAAGGCCATGTAGGCGCCGATCATGTAGAAGCTGCCATGGGCCAGGTTGATCACGCCCATGATCCCGAAGATCAGCGTCAGGCCCGAGGCCAGCAGGAACAGCAGCAGCCCGTACTGGACGGCGTTCAGGCACTGCACGAGAAAGGTGGCAAGGTCCATGGCGATGTCCGTATGCGTCCGTATGAATGCGCCCCGCGCCTCACATGCGGCAGCCGCGGCCGGTATCGCCCAGGGCCTTGATGGCCACGCCCATGCGCTGGTTCTCCTTGCCCACGACCTTGCGCAGGTACATGTCCTGCACGGGGTTGTGCGACTTGCTGATGGTGAAGTCGCCGCGCGGGCTGGGGATGGTGGCCTTCTCGATGGCCTGGCGGAACTCGGCCTTCTTCGCGATGTCGCCGCCCGCCGCCTTCAGGCCTACGCCCAGCATCTGGGCGGCGTCGTAGCCCTGCACGGCATACACATCGGGCATCAGCTTGTAGGCCTGGGCATAGGCGGAGCGAAAGCGCCGGTCGCGCTCCGTGCCCAGCTCGTCGGCGTAGTGCAGCGTTGTCAGCACCCCCTGGGCGGCCTCGCCCTGGGCCTCCAGCGTGCCGTCGGTCAGAAAGCCCGAGCCGTACAGCGGGATGGTCTTGTGCAGGCCGGCCGCGTGGTAGTCCTTGACGAACTTGACGGCGCCCGCACCCGCGAAGAAGGCAAACACCGCATCGGGCCTGGCGGCCGCGATCTCGGTCAGCAGGGCCTGGAACTCCACGTTGGGAAAGGGCACGGTGAGCTGCTTGCTGACCTTGCCGCCCTCCTTCTCGAAGCCTTCCTTGAAGGCATTGGTCATCTCCTCGCCGGCCGCGTATTTCCAGGTGATGGTCATGGCGGTTTTCCTGCCCTCCTGCCTGGCGGCCACCACGCCCATGGGATAGGAGGACTGCCAGTTGGAGAAGGACGAACGGAAGATGTTGGGCGCGCACATGGCGCCCGTGACCGCATCGGCGCCCGCATTGGGCACGATGAGCACGGTGCCGCTTTCCTTGGCCGCGCGCGCCATGGCCATGGCCACGCCCGAATGCACGGTGCCCACCAGCACATCGACCTTGTCGCGCTTGATCAGGCGGTTGACGTTGTCCGTGGCCTTGGCCGGATCGGACTCGTCATCGACCTTGAAGAACTCGATCTCGCGCCCGCCCAGCCTGCCGCCCTGCTCGTTCACGAACATGCGAAAGCCGTTTTCTATGGCCGAGCCCAGCGCCGCATAGGTGCCGCTGTAAGGCAGCATGAAGCCGACCTTGATCCTGTCCTGCGCATATGCGCCGCAGGACAGGGAGGCCGTCAGGGCGAGGACGGCCCAGTGTTTGCGATCGGTGTTCATGCGTGTCTCCTTGTGGTGGATGGGTCTTGCTTTTGTCAGGGGAATCGGAAGGGGCCGTTCAGCCGACGCTGGCTTCGCGTTCACGCAGGCGGAAACGCTGGATCTTTCCGGTGGCGGTCTTGGGAAGTTCGTCCACGAACTCGATGAAGCGCGGGTACTTGTAGGCGGCCAGGCGCTGCTTCACGAAGGCCTTGAGTTCGGCCTCGGTGGCGCTGCAGCCGTCCTTGAGCACGACGAAGGACTTGGTCTTGAGCAGGCCGTCGGCGTCGGTCTTGCCGATCACGGCGGCCTCCAGCACGGCCGGGTGCTGCATCAGCGTGGCCTCGACCTCGAAGGGCGAGACATAGATGCCGCTGACCTTGAGCATGTCGTCGCTGCGCCCGGCATAGGTGTAGTAACCATCGGCGTCGCGCACGTACTTGTCGCCGCTCTTGAGCCAGCCGCCCTGGAAGGTCTCGCGCGTTTTGTCGCGGTTGCCCCAGTACATGAGGGCGGCGCTGGGGCCCTGGATGAACAGGTCGCCCACCTCGCCATCGGCCACGGGGCGGCCGTCCTCGCCGCGCAGCTCCACGCGGTAGCCGTCCACGGGCTTGCCCGTGGTGCCGTAGCGGATGTCGCCGGGCCGGTTGGACAGGAAGATGTGCAGCATCTCGGTGGAGCCGATGCCGTCCACGATGTCGGCGCCGAAATGCGCCTTGAAACGCTGGGCGATCTCGGCCGGCAGCGCCTCGCCGGCCGAGGAGCACATGCGCAGGCTGACCTGCTCGCGCGCGGGCAGCAGCGGCGAGGCCAGCATGCCCGCAAAGCCCGTGGGCGCGCCGAAGAACACCGTGGGCCGGTGCTGCACCCAGCGCGCGAAGGTGGCCTCGGGTGTGGGCCGCTCGGCCATCAGCAGCACGGTGGCGCCCACGCTCAGCGGAAAGCTCAGGGCATTGCCCAGGCCGTAGGCGAAGTAGAGCTTGGCGGCGGAAAAGCAGATGTCGCCCTCGCCCAGGCCCAGCACCGGGCCGCCATAGAGTTCGGCCGTCCAGTACGGATTGGCATGCGTGTGGACCGCGCCCTTGGGCTTGCCCGTGGAGCCCGAGGAATACAGCCAGAAGCCCGGGTCATCGCCCAGCGTGGGCGCCGGTGCGGGCAGCGGCGGCTGCGCCGCCAGCCAGGGCTGCAGGGGCGCAAAGCCTGCGGCGCGCGCGGCCGCTTCGTCGCCGGCCACCCAGACATGGCGCACCTCGTTGGGCGCCCGGTCCATCGCCTGGCGCAGCAGGGGCAGCAGTGCATCGCAGGTCAGCACGGCCTGGGCGCGGCTGTGGCCCAGCATGTAGGCGTAGTCGTCGGCCGTGAGCAAGGTGTTCACCGCCACCGGCACCACGCCCGCATACAGCGCGCCCAGAAAGGCCACGGCCCATTCATGGCGGTCGTGCATGAGCAGCAGCACGCGCTCCTCGCGGTGGATGCCCGCCGCCAGCAGGCCGCTGGCCATGCGCTGCGCCTGCTGCTGCAGCTGGCCGTAGCTCAGCGTGCCGTGGTCGTCGATGTAGGCGATCTTGCCGGGCCGCCCCTCATTGAGCGCGAACAGGTGCGCGGCGAAATTGAAGGGCTGGGTGAAGTCGATCATCGGGGTCTCCTTCGACATCGGGCATCCGGCCCGACTTGTGATCTTCCGCACAACATGCAATATTGTGCGTGCATCAGAAAGATAGTTAGAACACCACCGAGCGTCAAGCACTATATTGCATGGCTGGTGTTAACCCCGACTGTTTATCATTCACGCCCTCTTCAAGGAAACTCTATGGACCAGTTCGAGACGGCAGCCCAGTCCGCCGGGGCGGCGGATTCCCTCTCAGAAGCCCCCAGGAACCAGGTGCTGCAGGCGCTGGGCGAGCGTGTGCGCAGCCTGCGCTCGCGCCGGGGCATGACGCGGCGCGCCCTGGCGGCGGCGGCCGATGTCTCGGAGCGCCACCTGGCCAACCTCGAGTACGGCACGGGCAATGTGTCGGTGCTGGTCCTGCACCATATTGCACAGGCCCTGCAATGCTCCATGGCCGAGCTGCTGGGCGACGTGACCACCACCAGCGCCGAATGGCTGCTGATCCGCGAGCTGCTGGAAGGCCGCGATGAAGAGGATCTGCGCCGCGTGCGCCTGGCCGCAGGCGAGCTGCTGGGCACGGCGCCCAGCGACCGCCAGCGCCACACGCGCATCGCCCTGATCGGCCTGCGCGGCGCGGGCAAGTCCACGCTGGGCCGCATGCTGGCCGAGCAGCTGGGCGTGCCCTTCCTCGAACTCAACCAGGAAATCGAGCGCATTGCGGGCTGCAGCGTGCGCGCCATCCACGACCTGTACGGTGCCAACGCCTACCGCCGCTACGAGCGCCGCGCGCTGGAGGAAGCCGTGCAGATCTACAGCGACGTGGTCATCGCCACGCCGGGCGGCATCGTCTCCGACCCGGCCACCTTCAACGAGCTGCTGTCGCACTGCACCACGGTCTGGCTCAAGGCCCAGCCCGAGGAGCACATGGCCCGCGTCGTGGCCCAGGGCGACACCCGCCCCATGGCCGCCAATCCTGAGGCCATGGACGATCTGCGCAGCATCCTCGAAGGCCGCGCCGGCTTCTATGCCAAGGCCGACCACGTGGTGGATACCAGCGGGCAGACGCTGGAGCAGAGCTTCGATCAGCTGAAGGCACTGTTCCTGCCCGCACGCTGAGACGGCGGCAGCAACCCACGGCATCCAGGCCCCAGGCCTGGATTTTTTTCGCCTGTACTGCTGGTGTTTACCCTGGATATCAACAAAACACGCACTATCGTGCGTGTTGCTGCGTGCATTTTTGGGATGAATCTGCATAATTGTGCCTGCACCGTATCTGCGACTGCACTATTTTTCATCCAAGAGGCCGTCCATGCACCCGTCCAGCCCCACTGTCGATTACCGCACCGAGCCCGCCCAGTACCGCCACTGGTCGTTCACCGTCGAGGGCGCCATCGCCCGCATGCAGCTGAACATCGCCGAGGACGGCGGCATACGGCCCGGCTACAAGCTCAAGCTCAACAGCTACGACCTGGGCGTGGACATCGAGCTGCACGACGCGCTCAACCGCATCCGCTTCGAGCATCCGCAGGTGCGCACCGTCATCGTCACCAGCGGGCGCGACCGCATCTTCTGCTCGGGCGCCAACATCTTCATGCTGGGCGTGTCCAGCCATGCCTGGAAGGTGAACTTCTGCAAGTTCACGAACGAGACGCGCAACGGCATCGAGGACAGTTCGCGCCACTCGGGCCTGAAGTTCCTGGCCGCCGTCAACGGGGCCTGCGCAGGCGGCGGCTACGAGCTGGCCCTGGCCTGCGACGACATCGTGCTGATCGACGACCGCTCCTCCTCCGTCTCCCTGCCCGAGGTGCCGCTGCTGGGCGTGCTGCCCGGCACGGGCGGCCTCACGCGCGTGACCGACAAGCGCCATGTGCGCCATGACCTGGCCGACATCTTCTGCACCAGCGTCGAAGGCGTGCGCGGCCAGCGCGCCGTGGACTGGCGCCTGGTGGATGCCGTGGCCAAGCCCGCGCAGTTCGAGGCCGTGGTGGCCCAGCGCGCGCAGCGCCTGGCCGAAGGCAGCACGCGCCCCGCCAATGCGCAGGGCATCACGCTCACGCGCCTGGAGCGCGAGGCCACGGACGACGCCCTGCACTACCGCCATGTCAGCGTGCAGATCGACCGCGCGCGCCGCAGCGCCACGCTGACCGTGAAGGCGCCCATGCTTGGGCAAGGCCCGCAGCCCGCCACCATCGAAGCCATCGAGCAGGCCGGCGACGCCTGGTGGCCGCTGGCCATGGGCCGCGAGCTGGACGACGCCATCCTGCACCTGCGCACCAACGAGCTGGACGTGGGCACCTGGCTGCTCAAGACCGAAGGCGATGCCACCGCCGTGCTGGCCGCAGACGCAGCCCTGCTGGCCCACCAGGACCACTGGCTGGCGCGCGAGACGCTGGGCCTGCTGCGCCGCAGCTTTGCGCGGCTGGATGTGTCCTCGCGCACGCTGTTCGCGCTGATCGAGCCCGGCTCCTGCTTCGTAGGCATGCTGGCCGAGCTGGCCTTCGCGGCCGACCGCGCCTACATGCTGGTGCTGCCCGATGACACCGAGCGCGCCCCGCGCATCCAGCTGGACGAATTCAATTTCGGCCTGCTGCCCCTGGTCAACGACCAGTCGCGCCTGCAGCGCCGCTTCTACGAGGAGGCCGCACCGCTGGAGGCCGCGCGCGCCGCCACGGGCCGCGCGCTGGACGGCGACCAGGCCCTGGCCCTGGGCCTGGTCACGGCCGCGCCCGACGACATCGACTGGGACGACGAGATCCGCATCGCCATGGAAGAGCGCGCCGCCATGTCGCCCGATGCGCTCACGGGCCTGGAGGCCAACCTGCGCTTTGCCAGCCGCGAGAACATGGTCACGCGCATCTTCGGGCGCCTGTCGGCCTGGCAGAACTGGATCTTCAACCGCCCCAATGCCGTGGGCGACAAGGGCGCTCTCAAGCTCTACGGCACGGGCCAGAAGGCCGGCTTCGACTTCAACCGCGTCTGACCGCAGGCACGCCCCGAAACATCCACGGAGACCCCACCATGAGCGCCATCAACTACAGCGAGAAGATCCCCAACAACGTCAACCTCGGCGAAGACCGCACCCTGCAGCGCGCGCTGGAGAGCTGGCAGCCCAACTTCCTGAACTGGTGGGGCGACGTGGGCCCCGAAGGCTCCACCGACTACGACGTCTACCTGCGCACCGCCATCAGCGTGGACCCGCAGGGCTGGGCCCAGTTCGGCCACGTGAAGATGCGTGACTACCGCTGGGGCATCTTCCTGAACCCGGCCGAGGCCGACCGCAAGGTGCACTTCGGCGACCACGCGGGCGAGAAGGCCTGGCAGGACGTGCCCGGCGAGCACCGCGCCAACCTGCGCCGCATCATCGTCACCCAGGGCGACACCGAGCCCGCCTCGGTGGAGCAGCAGCGCCACCTGGGCCTGACCGCGCCGTCCATGTACGACCTGCGCAACCTGTTCCAGGTCAACGTGGAGGAAGGCCGCCACCTGTGGGCCATGGTCTACCTGCTGCACAAGCATTTCGGCCGCGACGGCCGCGAGGAGGCCGAGGCCCTGCTGGAGCGCCAGTCCGGCGACGAGAACAACCCGCGCATCCTGGGCGCCTTCAACGAGAAGACGCCCGACTGGCTGTCCTTCTTCATGTTCACCTACTTCACCGACCGCGACGGCAAGTTCCAGCTGGCCGCGCTGGCCGAGAGCGCCTTCGACCCGCTGGCGCGCACCACCAAATTCATGCTGACCGAGGAGGCCCACCACATGTTCGTGGGCGAGTCCGGTGTCTCGCGCGTGCTGCAGCGCACCTGCCAGGTCATGAACGAGCTGCGCACCGACGACGTGGGCCGCCTGCGCGCGGCCGGCGTGATCGACCTGCCCACGCTGCAGCGCTACCTGAACTTCCACTACAGCGTGACCATCGACCTGTTCGGCGCCGACCAGTCCAGCAATGCCGCCACCTTCTACAGCAGTGGCCTCAAGGGCCGCTACGAGGAAGGCAAGCGCGCGGACGACCACCGCCTGCACGACCAGCACTACAAGGTGCTGGAGGTCGTGGACGGCAGGCTGCAGGAAAAGGAAGTGCCCATGCTCAACGCGCTCAACGAGGTGCTGCGCGACGACTACATCAAGGACTCCAACGCGGGCGTGGGCCGCTGGAACAAGGTCATGGAAAAGGCCGGCATCGATTTCCGCCTCACCGTGCCGCACAAGGCCTTCAACCGCCAGATCGGCGCACTGGCCGGCGTGCGCATGAGCCCCGACGGCCGCGTGGTCAGCGAGCAGGAATGGCGCATGCGCGAGGCCGAATGGCTGCCCTCGGACGCCGACCGCGCCTTCGTCGCCTCGCTCATGGGCCGTTGCGTGGAGCCGGGCCAGTTCGCGGGCTGGATCGCGCCGCCGGTCATGGGCATCAACCGCCAGCCCGTGGATTTCGAATACGTGCGCTTCAACTGAAGCGCCGCGCCAGCAGGGAGTCGCCCATGACAGTCGCCTTGGTAGAACACGGCATCCTCACGCAGCACCTGATCGACCCGGAGATCTGCATCCGCTGCAACACCTGCGAGGCCACCTGCCCCGTGGGCGCCATCACGCACGATGACCGCAACTACGTGGTACTGGCCGAGCAGTGCAACGGCTGCATGGACTGCGTCTCGCCCTGCCCCACGGGCGCCATCGACAACTGGCGCAAGGTGCCGCTGGCAAGCGCCTATCCCGTGGCCGAGCAGCTGCTCTGGGACGAGCTGCCCGAGGAGCTGCCGCCTGAGGCGCTGGTCCAGGCACGGGCCCAGGCACAGGACACAGGGGACGCACCTGCCGCCGAGGACCTGAGCCAGGCCCAGGCCGTGATCGCGGCGGCCGCCACGCGCGGTGCAGATGCGGCCCGGCCCGACGACAAGGCCGATACCCAGGTGTTGCGCAGCGCCAGCTACGGCGCCACCGTGCCGCCCTGGTCGGCCGCCCATCCGTACACCAACCTGCATGGCCCCAGGAGCCCCGTCACGGCCACCGTGGTCGGCAACCTCAACTGCACGGAGGCGGGCTTCGACAGCGAGACCCACCACATCGTGCTGGACTTCGGCAGCCAGCCGTTCCCCGTGCTCGAAGGCCAGTCCATCGCCGTCATTGCACCCGGCACCGATGCCCAGGGCCGCCCGCATGTGGCGCGCCAGTACTCGGTGGCCAGTGCGCGCAATGGCGAGCGGCCCGGCTACAACAACCTGGCGCTGACCGTGAAACGCGTCACCCAGGACCACCAGGGCCGCCCTGTGCGCGGCGTGGCCAGCAACTACCTGTGCGACGCACGCATCGGCGACAGGGTCCAGGTCATAGGCCCGTTCGGCCAGTCGTTCCTGATGCCCAACCATCCCCGCTCGCACATCGTGATGATCTGCACGGGCACGGGCAGCGCCCCCATGCGCGCCATGACCGAATGGCGCAGGCGGCTGCGCAAGAGCGGCAAGTTCGAAGGCGGCAAACTCATGCTGTTCTTCGGCGCACGCACGCCGCAGGAGCTGCCCTACTTCGGCCCGCTGCAAAGCCTGCCGCGCGACTTCATCGACAACAACCTGGCCTTCTCGCGCGTGGCCGGCCAGCCCCGGCGCTACGTGCAGGACCTGCTGCGCGAACGTGCGGCCGACCTGGCGGCCCTGCTGCGCGACGACAACGCGCACTTCTACGTCTGCGGGCTCAAGAGCATGGAGGAAGGCGTGGTACTGGCACTGCGCGACGTGGCGCAGCAAGCCGGGCTGGACTGGGAACAGATCGGCACACGCCTCAAGCGCGAAGGCCGGCTGCATCTGGAGACTTATTGAAACACCCCCTGAGTCGCTTCGCGCCTTCCCCCTGAAGGGGGCATACGGGCACCCGGCGACACCCTCGGTGCGGGGCGGCGCGGCCGGCGTAGGCCCTTCCTCGGTGCCCCTGAGTTGAGCCGCGCCAGGTTCCTAGGCAGTTATTGAATGGCGCGCAACACCTTGAAAAACTAATGCGCTGGAGTTCGGACCTGTCCATAGGCATCGCCGGCCAGGGCCTGAGCCAGTATCCAGGCAGGGTCCACCAGCTCGGCACCGCGCGCCAGCGGCGACTGCGGCAGGACCAGCGGGATCTCGGTGCAGCCCATGATCACGGGCACATCGCCATGGCGCTGCAGCAGCGGCGCCAGCACCTCGCCGAAGCAGCGCGCGGCCAGGTCCATGTCGCCCTGCTTGACGCCGTCGTAGATGCCCTGCATGAGCCGCGCGCGGCCCTGCGCATCGGGCTGCAGCGCGGTGATGCCGCACTCGGCCAGCGCCGCGTCGTACAGGCCGCTGTCATAGGTGCCCTGCGTGGCCAGCACGATGGCCTGCTGCGCGCCGCCGGCCTGCAGGTGCAGGGCGGCCTGGCGCGCGATATGCAGTACATGCAGCTGCGGAAACAGCGCCTGCAGCTGCCCATGCCAGGCATGGGCCGTGTTGCAGGCCAGGGCCACGCTGCGCACGCCCAGCGCCGCCATGCGGCCCACGCCCTGCAGCAGGTGCTGGGCCGGCCCCGTGGGCGACTGCGGGTCCGCGCGCAGCGCGGCGCTGCGGTCGGGCATGGGCAGTTGCACCAGCCAGTGCTCGGGATAGGCCTGGTCATGCACGGGCAGGCCCTGCTGCTGCAGGTGCGCCGTGCAGGCCTGCACGAACAGGCGCACGAAATCCGCGCCTGCGGCCGGGCCCATGCCCCCGAGAATGCCCACCGCGCGCGGGGGCTGAAGCTGCTGCTGCATGCTGCGATCCGAAATCAAAAAGCGGGTTTGTCGCTGAGGTCCTGCAGGTTTTTCTGCAATTGCTCGCTCATCGGCAGGCCCAGGGCCACGTTCCTCGGGGCAATGGGCTGCATGAACCACTTGTCATAAAGCCTGGCGAACGCGCCCGACTTCATCATGTCGCCGATCACGCCATCGACCAGCTGCTTGAACTGGGGGTCGTCCTTGCGCAGCATGCAGGCATAGGGCTCGACCTGCAGCGAGTCGGCCACCACCTCGAAGTCGCCGGGGTTCTTGGCCGTGGGGATCAGGCCGAAGAGCAGGATGTCGTCCATGCCGAAGGCCGCGGCGCGGTCGTTCTCCACCAGCAGGAAGCCGTCCGCATGGTCCTTGGCCATGACGATGTTCATGCCCCAGGCCTTGTCGGCATTGGCCTTGCGCAGCACCTGCAGATTGGTGGTTCCCGTGGTGATGGCCACGGTCTTGTCCTTGAGGTCGGCGTAGTTTTTGATGCCCGAGCTCTTCTTCACCAGCAGCCGCGTGCCCGTGTAGAAATGGTTGATGGCAAAGGCCACCTCCTTGCCGCGCACCGTGTTGTTGGTGGTGGATCCGCATTCCAGGTCGATGGTGCCGTTGGCCAGCAGCGGCATGCGGTTCTGCGAGGTCACGGCCTGCCACTGCACCTTGAGATCGGGCCGGTTCACCGCCTTCTTCACGGCCTCGGCCACGGCCTGGGACATCTCCACCGTCATGCCGATGGGCTTGCCGTTGTCCAGGTAGCTGAAGGGCACGGAGGACTCGCGGTAGGCCAGCGTGATGCGGCCGCTGTCGCGCACCTTGGCCAGCGTGTCGGCATGGGCCGCAGCCAGGCCTCCCAGGGCCAGGGCCGCGCACAGCGCGGTGGTGTGAAGTTGCATGCTTGTCTCCTCGTCTTTGGTGGATGTGCGGCCAGTGTAGGAAGGGCGGCGGCCTTTGCGGAATGACAATATCGGGCCGGTCCATGCCCGCCGGTTATGGGCTGTCGCCCTGCCCTGAGCAGCAGCCCCCGGCCATAACCTGCGTGCATGGCCCCTGTGCCAAATGCCATGGCCCGGCCTGCCGCGCGCGGCCTACAGTGCGGCTGCATGGAGAAACGATCAATGCATGTCTGCATCGTGGGCGCCGGCATCGTCGGCCTGGCAACGGCCTGGGCGCTGCAGCAGGCCGGCCATCGCATTACCGTACTGGACCGCGCACCGGGCCCCGCCCAGGGCGCCAGCGGCGGCAATGGCGCGCAGCTGAGCTATTCCTACGTGCAGCCGCTGGCCGATCCCGGCATCTGGAAGATGCTGCCCCGCCTGCTGCTGGAAAAGGATTCGCCGCTGGCCTTCCGCCTGCGCGCCGACCCCGCGCAATGGGCCTGGGGACTGCGCTTTCTGGGCGCCTGCAATGCCCATGCCTCGGCCGAAGGCACGCGCGCCCTGCTGGCCCTGGCCGCCGAAAGCCGCCAGGCCTTCGAGTCGCTCCAGGCCGACGAAGCACTGGCCTGCGACCTGCACACGCCGGGCAAGCTGGTGCTCTACCCCACCCAACAGGCGCTGGATGCCGCCGCGCAGCAGGTGGCACTGCAAGCGGGCCTGGGTGGCGCGCCGCAGCGCATCGTCAACGCCGCCGAAGTGGCGCGCGTCGAACCCGCGCTCGCCGGCTACGCCCAGCGCATTGCAGGCGCCGTGCACACGCCCAGCGAGGCCGCCGCCGACTGCCGCCTGCTGTGCGAACAACTGGCCGCCCGGCTCACCGCACGCGGCGCCGAACTGCGCTACGGCGTGGAGCTGCAGGGCTTCGAGCGCGAAGGCGACGCCATCACCGGCCTGCGCACCGCCGCAGGCCCGCTGCCGCTGCGCGCCGACCACTACGTGCTGGCCAGCGGCTGGGAAAGCGCGGTCCACGCGCGCCAGCTGGGCCTGCGCATTCCCGTCTACCCGCTCAAGGGCTACAGCATCACCGCCGATGCCGCCGCGCAGCTGCCGCACGCCGCGCCCCGGGTCAGCGTCACCGACACCGCACGCAAGGTCGTCTTCGCACGCATCGGCGAACGCCTGCGCGTGGCCGGCATGGTGGAGATCGTGGGCCGGGACACGCGCACCGACCCGCGCCGCATCGCCAGCCTGCGCCGCTCCACGCAGGAGGTCTTCGCCGACCTGCCGCTGGACGGCAACCTCCACCCCTGGACCGGCATGCGACCCGCCACACCCACCGGCCTGCCCCTCACCGGCCGCCAGCGCGGCGGTCCGCGCAACCTGTGGCTGCAGACAGGGCACGGCGCGCTGGGGCTGACGCTGGCGTTCGGATCGGCGCAGAGGCTGGTGGGGCAGATGGAGCAGGCCTGAAACCCGCAGGCCTCAACCAGCCAGCAACTCGCGCAAGGCCTTGCGCATTTCCTCGGTCATTGCCCGCGCCAGCACCGACCCCGGCCGCTGGGGCAGGCTGAGTGCATTCACACCCACCGTGATGCGCGGCAGCAGGGGGACGACATGGACCTTGCGGCGGTCGGCGGCCAGGGCGGTGCAGCCGTCCATGATGGCGGCGCCCAGGCCGTACTCGGCCATGGACAGGGCCGCGTGGTAGGTCTGCACGGTGACCACGGGCGACAGGCCCACGCCGTGCTCGCGGCAGGCCTGGCCCAGGCGCATGCCCAGCGGGTCGCGCGCATCGAGAGCGACCACGGGCAGCTCGGCCAGGTCCTTGAGCTCCATGCCCTCTTCGCGCACGCGCGAGGGCGGCAGCAGGCCCTTGGGCAGCACGCAGAACATGTCCACCTCGGCCAGCAGTTCATGCTCCAGCGCGGGCTGGCCCACGGAGCTGATGACGAAGCCCACGTCGGCCTCCTGCAGCAGCAGGGCCGAGACCACCTGGGGCGTGTGCAGCGCCTGCACATGGACCTGCACCTGGGGGTGGCGGCGCCGAAATCCGGCCACGGCGCGCGGCAGCACCTCGCGGCTGAGCGCGAAGACGGTGAGCACGGTGAGCCGGTCCGCTGCCCGGCCATGGCGCAGGTTGTCGGCCAGACGCTGGACCTCGTCGAGCTGCTCGAACAGCTTCTCGATGTGGGGGAACAGCGCCAGCGCCTCATTGGTCGGCGTGAGCCGGCCGCGTGCGCGCTGGAACAGCGCAAAGCCCAGCTGCAGCTCCGCGTGCTGCAGGGTGCGGCTGACGGCCGGCTGGGTGATGTTGATCAGCCGTGCGGCAGCGCTGACGCTGCCCGTCTGCATGACGGCATTGAAGACCTCGATGTGGCGCAGGCGCATGGGCCGTCCTAAACGCGGAATTGGCGCGGGATTAGCGCAGGTTCAGTGCAGGTTCACTCTTCGGCGGACTGCGCGCGGGCCATCCGCTCGCTCTTCCAGTAGACGTCGTCGCCGCCATCCATGCGGTTGAGCACGCGCGCCATTACGAACAGCAGGTCCGACAGGCGGTTCAGGTATTGGCGCGGCGCGGGCCGCATGGCCTCGCCCTGCTCCAGCGCCACCACCATGCGCTCGGCGCGGCGTGCCACCGTGCGGCAGACATGGGCCTGGGCTGCGGCACGGCTGCCGGCCGGCAGGATGAATTCCTGCAACCGGGGCAGCTGCGCGTTGTAGTGGGCCAGCGCTTCATCGAGCTGCAGCAGGGCGTCGTCCTTGAGCAGTTCATAGCCGGGAATGGACAGCTCGCCACCGAGGTTGAAGAGCTGGTGCTGCACATCGACCAGCAGTTCGCGCACGTCGTCGGGCAGGGCCTCGCACAGCAGCAGGCCGATGTGGGAATTGAGCTCGTCCACATCGCCCATGGCGTGCGGGCGGCCGCTGTTCTTGGAGACGCGCGTGTTGTCGCCCAGGCCCGTGCTGCCGTCGTCTCCGGTGCGCGTGGCGATCTGTGTCAAACGGTTGCCCATGGGCGTTCTCCTTGGCGGTGCGGGGGTGGAAAGCCGGACCCGTAACGGCCCAACACCCAATTGTGCGTTACAGGCGGCACGCAAATGTTGTAGCAGGCAACAGCCGGCAAAAGTGCTGGCCCTGCTGCGCTGCAACAGGTGGAATGCAGTCATGTTCCACGTTCGACAAGGAGTTCGACACATGACCTCTCAACTGCGCAAAGTCTCTGGTTTTGAAATCCGCAGCGTGATGTTGTTCGCGGCCATTTCGCTGGGCAGCGTCACTGCCATGGCGCAGACACAGGCACCTGCCGCGCCCCCGCCTCCCGCCGCCCAGATGGGACCTGCCGCTGGCGTGCAAAGTGCCCCCGCCCCCGCTGGCACCAACGATGTCCAGGCCGCATTCGACCGCGCCGACACCAACCGGGACGGCAAGCTGAGCAAGAAGGAGGCCGAGGCCCTGCCCGCCGTGAGCAGCAATTTCGCCCAGATCGATGCCGACAAGAACGGATCGCTGTCGCGCGATGAATTCAGCAAGGCTGTCCAGCCGCGCTGACACCCGGATGCCTGGCGGCTGACCCACACGGTTGGGCGGCAGGGCCGGTGGTATTCTTTCCAGTTCCCCCTGGAGAACACCGATGAACGCCCCTGTCGCCCCCGTCCGCCTGCAGCCTGACTTCGCTCAGCGCCCCATCCCTGAAGCCTTCCTCCAAGCCCTGGCCCAGCGTTTCGGCGCCCAGTGCTCCACGGCTTTGGCGGTGCGCGAACAGCACGGCCGCGACGAGGGCGCCATCCAGGCGCCCCCGCCTGCGGCCGTGGTCTTTGCCGAAAGCACGCAGGACGTGCAGGACGCGCTGAAGCTGGCCGACCAGCATGCCGTGCCGGTCATCCCCTACGGCGCAGGCTCCTCGCTCGAAGGCCATCTGCTGGCCGTCGAGGGCGGCATCAGCCTGGACCTGAGCCGCATGAACCGCATTCTCTCGGTCAACACCGAGGACCTCACGGTCACCGTGCAGCCCGGCATCACGCGCAAGCAGCTCAACGATGCCATCAAGGACACGGGCTTCTTCTTCCCCATCGATCCCGGCGCCGATGCCTCCATCGGCGGCATGACCGCCACGCGCGCCAGCGGCACCAATGCCGTGCGCTACGGCACCATGCGCGAGAACGTGCTGGCGTTGGAACTGGTCACGGCCAGCGGCGAGCTGATGCGCACCGGCACGCGCGCCAAGAAAAGCAGCGCGGGCTACGACCTCACTCGCCTGATCGTGGGCAGCGAAGGCACGCTGGGCGTGGTCACCGAGATCACGGTGCGCCTGTACCCGCTGCCCGAGGCCGTGAGCGCGGCCATCTGTTCCTTCCCCAGCATCGAGGCCGCCGTGCGCACGGTCATCCAGACCATCCAGATGGGCGTGCCGATCGCCCGCGTGGAGCTGGTGGACGTGAACTCGGTGCGCATGGTCAATGCCTACAGCAAGCTCACGCTGCGCGAGGAACCCATGCTGCTGATGGAGTTCCACGGCTCGCCCACGGGCGTCAAGGAGCAGGCCGAGATGGTGCAGGACATCGCAGGCGAGTTCGGCGGCAACGCCTTCGAATGGGCCGAGCGTCCCGAGGACCGCACGCGATTGTTCACGGCCCGCCACAACGCCTATTTCGCGGCCGTCTCCAGCCGCCCCGGCTGCCGCTGCATCACCACCGATGCCTGCGTGCCCATCAGCCGCCTGGCCGATGCGCTGCTGGACTCGGTGCGCGAGGCCGATGACAGCGGCATTCCCTACTTCCTCGTCGGCCACGTGGGCGACGGCAACTTCCACTTCGGCTACCTGATCGACCCGGACAACGAGGACGAGCGCTCGCGCGCCGAGCAGCTCAACCACCAGCTGGTGTCGCGCTCCATTGCGCTGGGCGGCACCTGCACGGGCGAGCATGGCGTGGGCATCCACAAGATGGATTTCCTGCGCGAGGAAGCCGGCGACGGCGCGGTGCAGATGATGCGCTCCATCAAGCAGGCGCTGGACCCGAAGAACATCCTGAACCCCGGCAAGATCTTCAGCCTCTGAGTCCCTCCGCCGCGGCCTTCTCGCGCAGGAAGTCGATCAGCGTGGTGATGGCCCGCGTCTGGAAGTGGGACGGCATGTACAGCAGGTACTGGCGCGTGGCCAGAAAGTCCAGGCTGCCCGGCGGCAGCGGCAGGCGCTCAAGCGCGCCGCTGGCCAGCTCGGCTGCCACCATGTAGCGCGGCACCACGGCCACGCCCAGGCCCTGCAGCACGGCATCGCGCAGGAAATGGAAGTTGGGCGACATCAGGCGCGGGCGTATGCGCAGCTCGGTGGGCCGGGCACCGTTCATGCCCGCCGTGCGCAGCTTCTGGCCCGTGAGCGCCGAGGTGATCAGCGGCACGCGCTTGAGCGCCAGCAGCGAATCGGGATGGCCATGCTGCGCCAGGAACTGCGGCGTGGCGCAGGCCTCGTAGAGCACATCGCCGAGCTTGCAGGCCACCAGGCTTTCAGGCGGCTCGGTCATCACGCGCACGGCGAAGTCCACCGCGCCCTGCATCAGGTCCTCGATGTCGTTGTCGAAGATCACCTCCAGCGTGATGCCCGGATGCATGCGCATGAACTCCGTCAGCCAGCCCGACATCTGCAGCTGGCCGTAGCCGCTGGGCACGCTCAGCCGCACGGTGCCCTGCAGGCTCTGGCCCAGGCTGTCCACCGACTCGTCCGCCGCCATGGCTTCCTGGCGTATCGCGCGTCCATGCGCGTACAGGCGCAGGCCCAGCTCGGTGGGCTCGACCTGGCGCGTGGTGCGGCGCAGCAGCTGCTGGCCGATCTGGCGCTCGAACTGGTTGAGCCGGTGGCTGACGTTGGCGCGGCTCATGCCCAGGCGCACGGCGGCGCGGCTCAGGTTGCCGGCTTCGATGATGTCCACCAGCAGGGACAGTCCGCCCAGATCCATTGTCAAACCTCAGTACACACAATGTCCATTTTTTAGCACGATTGTCAAAGTCCATAAACGAATGAAGAATGCGGGCCTGCCCGGGCATCACCGGCCCGTTGCGGTTTTCGTGGTTCGACAAGGTTTCGCATGAGTGCTCTCCCCTCTTCCCTGCCGCTGGACGGCGTGCGCGTCCTGGATCTTTCGCGCGTGCTGGCCGGCCCCATGTGCGCCATGGCGCTGGCCGACCTGGGCGCCGATGTCGTCAAGGTCGAGCACCCGGGCCGCGGCGACGACACGCGCGACTGGGGCGTGCGCGTGGGCCAGCGCAACACCTCCTACTTCAACAGCGCCAACCGCAACAAGCGCTCGGTCACGCTGGACCTGCAGGCCGAAGAGGGCCTGCGCATCGCACGCGAGCTGGCGGCCGACAGCGATGTGGTCATCCAGAACTTCAAGGTCGGCGGCGCCGAGAAGCTGGGGCTGGGCTACGAGCAGCTGTCGCAGCTGAACCCGCGCCTGGTGTACTGCTCCATCTCGGGCTACTCGCGCAGCGGCCCCGAGGCCACGCGACCCGGCTACGACCTGGTGGTGCAGGGCGAGTCCGGCATCATGGCCATGAACGGCGAGCAGGGCCAGGGTCCGCTGAAGTTCGGCGTGGCCGCCGTGGACATGTTCACGGGCATGTACTCGGCCCAGGCCATCCTGGCCGCGCTCTACGAGCGCGAGCGCAGCGGGCGCGGCCGTCATGTGCAGATGGCCCTGTACGACTGCGGCCTGATGATCACCAGCTACTACGGCATGGAGGCCTTGCTCAAGGCAGGCGACCCGCCCAAGTTCGGCAACGCCCATCCGTCCATCGTGCCCTACGGCGTGTTCGAGGCGGCCGACGGCCCGCTGGTCATCACCGTGGGCAACAACGGCCAGTTCCAGCGCTTTTGCACCGACGTCATCGCCAAGCCCGAGTGGGCCGCCGATGAGCGCTTTGCCACCAATACCGCACGCTCGGCAAACCGCGATCTGCTGATGCCGCTGGTGCAGGCCGAGCTGCTGCGCTTCACGCGCGCACAACTGCTCGAATGCCTGACGGCCGCGCAGATTCCCTGCGGCGAGGTGCTGGGCCTGTTCGAGGCCCTGAACTCGCAGCGCACGGCCGACGCCGGCCTGCTGCACCGCTTCGAGGACAGCGAGGCCGGCAGCCAGTCCGTGCTGGCCCCGCCCTATGCGCTGGACGGCCAGCGCCTGCCCGTGCGCCGCCCGCCGCCGCACCAGGGCGAACACACCGACGAGGTGCTGCAGCAGCGCCTGGGCCTGGACGAACAGGCCCGCGCCGCACTGCGCGCCAAAAACATCATCTGAGAGCGCGCAGACGTTCCCACCCAGACCGCTCCACGGCTCTCATTTCCACCCCTTCCCGCTTGAGGAGACATATGACTTCCACCCCCTTCCAGGCCTCGCGCCGCCAGATCCTTTCCGCCGCCTGCGCCACCGCCATCGCCACGCTGGCCCCCGCCGCCCGGGCCCAGAGCCAGTGGCCCGACAAGCTGATCAAGCTGACCGTGGCCTTCCCGCCCGGCGGCCCCACCGACACGGCCGCGCGCATCGTCGCGCAGCGCCTGACCGAGCGCCTGGGCCAGACCATCGTCATCGACAACCGCCCCGGCGCCTCGGGCTCGGTGGGCACGGCGGCCTTCATCAAGTCGCAGCCCGACGGCTACTCGCTGTCCATGTTCGGCATGCCCGCG
The DNA here is from genome assembly GCF_000632165.1 of Delftia sp. RIT313. Classification (NCBI taxonomy): domain Bacteria; kingdom Pseudomonadati; phylum Pseudomonadota; class Betaproteobacteria; order Burkholderiales; family Comamonadaceae; genus Delftia; species Delftia sp. RIT313. Next base: position 269,697 of record NZ_JFYT01000057.1, read on the forward strand.
CTGCTGGCGCCCATGCTGTTCAACAACAACCTGTACGACGTGCGCAAGGACTTCCTGCCCGTGGCCACGGTTTATGACCTGCCCATGGCCATCGTCATCAACCCGCGCGAGCTGCCTGACGTGACCAACCTGCAGCAGCTGATCGAGCACGCCAAGAAGGCCAAGCCGGCGCTGAACTACACCAGCTCGGGCACGGGCAGCTTCGGCCACCTGTCCATGGAGCAGCTCAAGGACCTGGGCGGCTTCGACATGCAGCACGTGCCCTACCGCGGCAGCGCGCCGGCCGTGACCGACCTGATCGGCGGCCAGATCGCCGTGATGTTCGCCGACGTGGTCGCGGCCCTGCCCCACATCCAGGCAGGCAAGCTGCGCGCCATTGCCGTCAGCTCGCAAAAGGCCAAGCAGCTGCTGCCCAATGTGAAGTCGGTGGCCGAGCAGGGCTTCCCCGGCTTCGACGCCGACACCTGGGGCGGCCTGATCGCCCCGCTGAACACACCTCCCGCCGTGGTCCAGCGCCTGAACCAGGAGCTCAAGCTCATCCTGGCCGAGCCCGAGCTGCAAAAGAAGATGCTGGCCGCAGGCGCCATCGCCACCTACCAGGACGGCGCGGCCATGAAGGCACGCCTGAACGCCGACTTCACGCGCTGGAGCAAGATCGCCAAGGACAAGAACATCTCTTCGCAGTAAAGAACACAGAGCGCCCCACGATGCGCCTTCAGGGCATGCCGCAAGGCATGCCCTTTTTTGCGTCCGCAAATGCTCGGCGCCTGTTGTTCACTCCCGTATGGCCACGACGCAGGTTGCCCGCAGCGAAGCGGAGGGTCGCGGACGTCCGGATCGCCTTCTTTGACCTGACCTTTCTTGGCGAAACAAGAAAGGGCAGTCGGCTGCCGGGCCGAGACCCGGCCTCGAAAAACAACCACCCGGCAGGGTCAGAAAAAGCGACTCAAGCCACCGTCTGGCTTTGGCTTAACGCAGGAGTGAAGCCTGATAGCCAACCCTTACTTGGAAAGGTCCATGATCATGCGCGTGGCCAGGTACAGGCGCGGCACGATGGTGTTCAGCTGCACATACTCCGCATCATTGGAGTGCGCACCGTAGCCGCTCAGGCCAAAGCCCTCGATGACCGCACCCTTGGCCTTGAGCGCCGCAAACGCCGCGTCGGTGCCGCCGCCCGTGGCCTTTTCCATCACGCTCATCTTCAGGCCCAGCTCATCGCTGTAGATGGTCTGCGCCTGTTTGGCCAGGCTGCGCGAGGCCTCGTTGGCCTCCAGCGGCGGGCGGCGCACTTCGAACTTGAGCTGCACCTTGCTGGCGTCCAGCAGCTTGTGGCCCACCTTGGCCTGCATGGCCTGCTCCAGCGCCGTGAAGTCGGCCACGCGCAGCGCGCGGGCGTCGGCCTGGGCCGTGGCCTCGGCGGGAATGACGTTGCGGTTGGTGCCGGCCTTGGCCACGGTCCAGTTGAGCTTGAGGCCGGTCTCGGGCTTGGACAAGTCCTTCATCTGCAGCAGCTGGTGCGACAGCTCGTACAGCGCGTTCACGCCGTCCTCGGGCTTGGCGCCCGCGTGCGAGGCCTTGCCCTCGACCTTGAGGTAGGCCGCGCCGATGCCGCTGGTGGCCAGGCGCACGCCGCCGTCGGTGCCGCCGCCTTCGAACGAGAAGACCGCATCCTGCTCGGCGCCCATGCGCGTGATGGTGCTGCGCGCGCCGGGGGAGCTGATTTCCTCGTCGCTGTTCATCAGCACGGTCAGCGTGCCGTAGTTGTCGAAGCCCAGCTGGCGCAGCATGGCCACGGTGTGCAGGATCAGGGCCACGCCCTGCTTGTCGTCGGCAATGCCCAGGCCGTAGGCGCGCTCGCCGTCGATGCGAAACGGCTGGTCCTTGAGCATGCCGCGCAGGTAGACCGTGTCCATGTGGGCGATCAGCATGATGCGGCTGGTGCCCTTGCCCTTGAACTCGGCATGCACCATGGGACCGATCTTCTCGGGCGTGTCACCCAGCCGGTAGACGTCGGTGGGCTGCAGGATCTCGACCTTGCCGCCCTGCTCGCGCAGCTTGCCGGCCACGTAGTTGGCGATCTGCTCCACGCCCTCCATGTCCTTGCTGCCCGACTCGATGTGCACCAGGTCGCGCAGCGTGTCCAGCAAGGGCTGCTGGTGCTTTTGCGCCAGCGCCTGGATATCGGCCTTGGGCGCAGCCAGGGCACTGCCGGACAGGCCGGCCATGGCAAGGGCCAGCGCCAGCGGGGCGCTGCGGAACATGAGGGAAAGCGGTGCGAAGGCGGAACGCATGGACAGGTCTCCTGTGTTGAAAAAGTTGTGCCTGCACGATAGCAGGCGCCGCGCAGGACGCACGCAATTGCCGTGCCTGTTTTGTCCATCTCACCGCCCAAAGCAAAGGCCCCGCAAGCCTTGGCCTGCGGGGCCTTGTGGGGAGCGAGACCCGGGATCAGCCCGCGCTCAGCGCCATGCCGCCCTTCTTGCTCACGCCATCGCCCACGACCACGGCCGACACCACGCTCAGCACCAGGGCAATGGCCGATCCGTAGAACACGCCGTGGCTCATGCCGTGGTCCAGCATGTAGCCGAACACCGGCGCGGCCAGGCAAAAGCCCAGGTCCAGGCCCGAATACACCGTGCCGTAGACGCGGCCGGTGGCGCCGGGCGGGGCGGCGCGCTTGATCAGCATGTCGCGCGAGGGGCCGGCCAGGCCCGTGCCCAGGCCCGCGATGGAGGCCACGGCCACGGCCGCCATGGCCGGCAGCCAGCCCGTGCCGACCAGGAACAGCGCAACGCCCGAGCCCAGCATGCAGATGGAGATCACCTTCTCCAGCCGCTGCACGCGTCCCACGAGGAAGCCGCCGGCCAGCATGCCTGCCGCGCCGCACAGCATGTAGCCCGTGACGATGAGCGCCGTCACGCTCAGCGGCAGTCCGTACATGGACTGCATGGCGGGGCTGGCAAAGCTCTGGATGGCGCTGAGCGCGCAGGTGCTCCAGAAGAAGAACGAGAAGCACAGCCAGACCGAGGGCAGCTTCAGGAAGGCCATGGGATGCTCCTGCGGCACGGCGGCCGCAGCGGCGCGCGCCGCGGGGGCCTGGGCATCGGCCGCACGGTCGTCCAGCGCCTCGCGGTTGAGCACCATGATGGTGAGGATGACGGCGGCCAGGGCCGCGCCGCACAGGCAGGCCAGGCGCCACGAGCCCGTGGCCGTGGTGATGCCCGCCATGAACAGCGGCGCCAGCGCCCAGCCGATATTGCCCGACAGGCCGTGCACCGAGAACGCATGGCCGATGCGCTTGGCCGACACGCGCTTGTTGAGGATGGTGAAGTCCACCGGGTGGAAGGGCGCATTGCCCAGGCCCGCGAAAAAGGCTGCCAGCAGCAGCATTCCATAGCCCTGTGCCAGGCTGGCGACCACGCCCGCCACGGTGAAGCTGCCCAGCGCCGCAAACAGAATGGGGCGCGCGCCGAAGCGGTCCACGGCAAAGCCGGCCATGGCCTGTCCCACGCCGGAGACCACGAAGAACAGCGACACCATCACGCTGAGTTCGGCATAGCTGTAGCCGAACTCGGCAATCAGCCACGGGAACAGCGGCGGCAGCAGCAGGTGGAAGAAATGCGAGGAACCATGCGCCAGGCCGATCAGGCCGATGGTGCGCACATCGCTGCGCAGCGGGTCCGGAGCCACGGCGTCCGGCATGGAAGAAGAAGAGGCGGTCATGGGCCGCATCTTAGGCAGCAGCGTTTCGTCTTGTATGCGATAGTCTGCCAACTTCTGTCGCAAACATGCCAAAGCCTGTCTCCACGCCCGGCACCCCTGCCCACACTTTTGCCGACCCTTCTGCCGACACCCTGCCCAGCGCCTGTCCCGCAGCCGCACTGCGGTCGGTGCGCAGGGCCCGGCCAATGGAGCCGGTCGAGGCCCTGCATCCGCACCTGTTCGTGCCCACGCCCCAGCGCCCCGTGCGCGCCAAGCAGCACCGCCTGTCGGCACGCACGCGCGTCATACCGCACAGCCACAGCTGGGCACAGATCGCCATCTCGCTGGACGGCGTGCTGCACCTGTCGGCCCCCCAGGGCACGCTGATCGCACCACCCTCCAAGGCCGTGTGGATTCCGCCCGGCCTGGTCCACGCCGTGGCCATGGTCGAGGAAGCCGATCTCGTCTCCATCTACGTGCTGCAGGACGATCCGGCCCAGGGCCCCGTACTGCCGGACCTCCCGCCCTGCGGCGTGGCCTGCAACCCGCAGGACTGGGCACGCTGCCGCGTGCTGGAGGTTTCGCCGCTGATGCGCGAGCTGATCACGGCCCTGCCCAAGCAAAGCGATGACCAGCCCGCCCCGGACGCCGCCACCCTGCAGCGCGAGCACCATCTGAGCGCCCTGCTGCTGGAAGAACTGCGCCGCGCCAGCGAAGTCCACCTTGGCGTGAACATGCCCCAGGACAAGCGGCTGCGCATGCTCTGCGAGGCCGTGGTGGCCGACCCCACCCAGCACGAGAGCCTGGCCGACTGGGCGGCAGACACCGGCGCCAGCCCGCGCACCGTGGCCCGGCTGTTCCAGCAGCAGCTGGGCTGCAGCTTCACCACCTGGCGCCAGCAAGTGGTGCTGGCCCATGGCCTGAGCCTGGCCGCGCGCGGCCTGCCCATACAGCAGATCGCCGCCGAGCTGGGCTACAGCCCCAGCGCCTTCAGCGCCATGGTGCACCGCACGGTGGGCATGCCTCCGGCACGGTTCTTCGGGCAGCAGGCCGGTTCCGCTGCCCACAGGGTCGGAACAGGCGCTGTATCGCGGCCGACCAGGGAATGACAGGGAACCATCGCCTCTTCGCGATAGCTGATCCGATATAGGGTTTGCCTAAGGCCAGCCCATGGAATAGGGCGGCGCCCTGCGTGCTCTTATGCCGCATGATCTCCACCGCCGAGTCGCGCTACAACCAGTGGGTGCGCGAGCACTACCGATTCCTGTTGCGCAGCGCCTGGGCGCTGACCGGCTCGCGCGCGCTGGCCGAGGACGTGGTGCAGGACTGCTTCACCAGCGCCTGGCGCTTTCGCCACCAGCTGCGCGAGGCCGCAATGGCGCGGGCCTGGCTGTTCCAGATCATGCGCCGCCATGCCTTCCGGCACCTTGCGCCATCGGCCCATCTGGTCAGCGATGACGAGGCGCTGGACCAGCATCCCGCCCCCACCCCCTCGCCTTCGGCGCTGGACGACCGGCTCGACGTGGTCAAGGCGCTGGCGCGCATCGCGCCCATCCACCGCGAAGTGCTGGTGCTCTATTACTTCGACGACATGCCCACGGCCCAGATGGCCGAGGCCCTGGACATTGCGCCGGGCACGGTGCTGTCGCGCCTGTCACGCGCCCGCGATGCGCTGAAGGCGGCGCTGGAGCAGGCGGCCCCGGCGCCTGCTCCAGAGACTGCCAGCGTGATTCCGCTGCGCCCCAACCCGCTGCGCGCCACACGATACCAAGGCTTGAAATGACTGCCCCGGACACGACCGACGAATCGGCATTCGACCTGCGCGCACGCGCCGAACTGGCCCTGGCCTTCGACCCCGGGCCGCACGGCGAGCCCCCCGCCCATCTGCTGCGCCACACGCCCTGGCATGCGCGCAGCGGCGTGCGCCGGCTGATCGCCGCGCTGCTGGTGGGCAGCTCGGCCGCCACCGCCGTGTTCGCCATGCGCCCGCCCGAGCTGGTGCGCGCCGCCATCGAGCACGAGTACTACGAGCGCACGCTGCGCGGCAGCTTCATGCCCGAGGCCGAGGTCGCGCGCCGCATGGACCTGCCGGCCGGCGAGAAGCTGCCCGGCTACACCCAGCTGATGCGGCCCTGCGACATCGACGGCACGCGCGCCTACCACCTGACCACCTTCTTCGAGAAGGGCGGCATCGTCACCGTGCTGGCCTTCGACCAGCCCCAGCGCCTGGCCGATGGCCAAGGCTGGTGGGCCAACATGCACTGGCAGGTCGTCCGCTCGCGCGAAGGCCGGCCGCTGGTGCTGGTGGCCCAGAAGAAACAGGCCCTGGCCGTGGCCAGCAAGGCCCTGGGCCCCCCTGCCCCATGAGATGCCCCATGAGACGCCATGACACGCCCCCTGACAACCACCACGAGGAGACAACCATGAACCACTTGCCGACATCGCCCACCTCCCCCGCGCGCCGCAGCCTGCTGGCCGGCAGCGCCAGCGCACTGGCCGCCGCAGGCCTGGCCGGCCTGCATCAGGGCGCACTGGCCCAGGCCCAGGCACCGGCAGCTGCGGCAGCACCGGCCACCAAGCCCCTGCCCGGCTACGCGGGCTGGAAGAAGGCCGATGCCCTCATCGTCCACAGCTCCACCACCATAGAGACGCGGCGCGGCGCCTTCGGCACCAGCGTGATCACGCCCAGCGACCAGCTCTATGTGCGCAACAACCTGCCCACGCCGCCCGAATCCATCGTGGCCGACCGCGATGCCTGGCAGCTGCAGGTGGAGGGCGTGCGCCAGCCCCGCAGCCTCAGCGTGCGCGAGCTCAAGTCCCTGGGCCTGGAGACCGTGGCCATGGTGCTGCAGTGCTCGGGCAATGGCCGGGCCTTCTTTCCCAGCAAGCCCAGCGGCACGGCCTGGACCGTGGGTGCGGCCGGCTGCGTGGTCTGGAGCGGCGTGCCCGTGCGCGAGGTGGTCAAGGCCCTGGGCGGTGTGTCAGACGGCGGTCTCTACATGACCGGCACGGGCGGCGAGGTGCTGCCTGCGGGGCTGGACCCCAAGAGCGTCATCGTCGAGCGCTCGGTGCCGCTGTCGGCCATGGAAGACGCGCTGCTGGCCTGGGAGATGAACGGCGAGCCCATCCCGCTGGCCCATGGCGGGCCGCTGCGCCTGATCGTGCCCGGCTACACCGGCGTGAACAACATCAAGTACATCAAGCAGCTGACCTTCACGCCGCGCGAGAGCGAGGCCCACATCATGTCCCACGGCTACCGCATCTCGCCACCCGGCAGCAAGGGCGACCCGAGCCAGCCCTCGGTGCAGGAGATGAGCGTCAAATCCTGGATCAACTCGCCCCTGCCCGAGGACGGCGGGCAGGCCGCCGGCCTGGTGCAGATCCACGGCGTGGCCTTTGGCGGCATGGACGCCGTCAAGGGCGTGGAGGTGTCCACGGACGGCGGCAAGAGCTGGCAGGCCGCGCGCCTGGTCGGCCCCGACCTGGGCAAGTACGCCTGGCGCCAGTTCGTGCTGCAGGCGCGCCTGCCCAAGGGCACGCATGTGCTGGCCAGCCGCGCCACCGACGCACGCGGCCGGGTCCAGCCCGAGACGCGCGGCGAAAACCAGAGTGGCTACAACAACACCAGCTGGGCCGACCACGCCGTGACCGTCACCGTGGCCTGAGCACGGCCCGCGCGCTCATCCCGCCACCTCTTCTCTTCACTCCCGTCACTTCCCGCACACGGCGCCCGACCGTGGCGGGCCCGTACCCCCATTGCCATGTTCACGATGAAATACCTGATCCACACCACCCTGCTGGGCAGCACTTTGCTCGGCAGCGCCCTGCTGTCCGCCCCCGCCTTGGCCGATGAAGCGGCCCAGATGGCCCTGGGCAAGAAGCTGTTCGCCACGGCCACGCCCGCCTGCGCGCTGTGCCACACGCTCAAGGACGCGGGTGCCGAGGGCGCCATCGGCCCCGTGCTCGACGAGCTCAAGCCCGACGCCGCGCGCGTGGCCCGTGCCCTGCGCGACGGCATAGGCGCCATGCCCTCGTTCAAGGCCACGCTCAGCGAGGCCGATATCGCCGCGCTGTCGCTCTACGTGAGCAAGGCCAGCGCGAAGAAGTAGAGGCAGGCCGCCGTGCTCAGTCCCGCACGGCGCCCGGGCGGCGGCGCTGCCGCCAGGCAGCCAGCCCGCCCAGCATCAGGGCCAGGCCAGCCAGGCCGGCCGTGCCCAGCGCGGGAATCTGCTGCACCCCTGTGGCACCCGCCAGGCGTGACTGCAGATACCAGTGGCTGCCCACCTGCACCAGCTGGTAGCTGTAGCCTCCGGCCTCCAGCGGCGCCGCCAGCACGAAGGCACCTGCAGGCGATGCCGCACCATTGACCTGCACGACCAAAATACCGTTGCCCGCGGTCGCCGCGCCCAGGCCTGCGGCGTTGGCAATGTCCAGGCGCGTGGGCGCACCTGCCGTCACGCTGCCGTTCACCACCAGGCGGTCGCTGGGCGACGCTTCATTGCCCAGTTGCGTGGCCATGGCCAGCACGCCGCCGCCGCTGTAGTTGCCTGTCACGCTCAGCGTGGTGCCGGGTACGGCCGGAGCGCCGTTCCTGGGAAGGCGCACCGTGCCCGCGTTCACCAGGCTGGCCACGGTCTGGGCCAGGCCGTCGAGATCCAGCACGCCCGAAGCCTGCACCTCATGGGCCGAAACGCTGGTCAGCACATTGGCAGCGCCGGCACGCAGACTGCCGCCCTGGACCGTGGTGGCGCCGCCGTAGCTGCCGGCAGCTTCCAGCACCAGCGTGCCGGTACCGGCCTTGGCCAGGCCACCCGGGCCGGACAGCACCAATGCCACCGTCGCCGTCGCGCCGCTGGCCACGTTGACCGTGTTGGCTCCCGCGCCCTGCAATTCCAGGGCCGCACCCTGGAGGCGGTAGCCATCGACATCGAACTGCATGCCGGTAATGCCGATGGCCCCCGCACCGGCATCCGCCGTCACCACACCGGCCACGCCCTGGAACCGGGCCACGGTGGGGTTGGGTTGATAAGGGCCGTTGAGCGCGCCGCCGGCACCGGTCCAGTTGCGGCCATCGGCGCGCCAGACGCCTGTGCCGCCGTTGACCACGTTGTTGTCCCTGAGCGCGGCATTGCCACCATCCCAATAGCCCAGGGCCACGCCGACCGTTGAGAGCAGGTTCACCTGCCCGGGCACCGAAGTCTGCAGGGTCAGGTTGTCCGCCACCACGCCTGCGGGCAGCGCGCCGAAGGCCAGGCTCCCGGCCAGCGTGCCGCGATAGTCGAACAGCCGGTACACGCCTGCGCCAAAGCCGCCCAGGTCATTGATGCCAAGCGTGCCGCCCAGCGTGAGATTGCCGTTCACATCGAACAAGGCCGTGGCCGAAGGCGCTCCCAGGCCGGCCTGTACCACCGCACCGCCGCCCAGCGTCGCCAGGCCTGCAACGCTGAGCTTGCGGCCTTGCTGGCCCAGCAGCACGCCGCCGGCGGTCTGGTCCAGGTCGCCAGAGACCGTGCCCGCCCCGGTCACCACGCCGGAGCCGCTGGCCGTGATGGTGCCGCCCTGCGTGCCATCGACATCCAGCTGCCCGCCCGTGACCGACGCCGTGCCGCCAAGCGCATTGGCGACCACCAGCCGCCCCCCGGAGACCGCGGTGCTGCCCGAGAAGCCGGAGCTGTTGGCCGACAGCGTGGTCGTGCCGGCCTGATGGGTGATGCGGTGCGTGCCGGGATCGACGCTGGACAGCGCAAGCGCAAAGCCCAGGTTGGCGCCCGTGTGGTTGAAATGCAGGGTGCCTGTCCCCAGGCTGAAGTCGATGCGGGCCGCATCGACCACGCCGGGCGCCATGGCGGCGTCGGCCGGTCCACCGCCCACCTGGAGGGTTCCGACAGCGCCCGGGTCAGCATCCATGGTGATGGTCCCGGCGCCCCCCTGCACAGACAGCGCACCACCATCGCGCACGGTGACCGTGCCTGTTCCGTTGAAGCTGGTGAAGAAATCCTGGGTGCTGCGCCAAGCCGAGCCTGTTCCACTGATCGTCGCCGTGCCCACGCCTTCAGGGACATCGCCCAAAGCACCCACCACGCCTGACACCACGCCCCCATCTTCGACCTTCAAGGTGCCTGTGCCCATGCCACCAATCACGAGACTGCTTGAACCGTTCCACGTGGAACCCACGCCCCGGACGGTGACCGTGCCATTGCTGCCCAGGTCGTAGCCCACGGTGCCGACCCCGGAGTGGGTCACTGAGCCTCCGCTGTCCATGGTGAGCGTTCCCGTGCCCGTACTGCCGACGTGCAGCGTGGTGCCCGCATTCCAGCTGGGCGAGGGGTTGGGCACCTGGACAGGCACCACATCGCCGGTGGACGTGACCGTCTGGGCCTGCGCCTGGGTGCAGCACAAGGCCACGCCCCATGCCAGGATTTTCAACACGGACCGAGGGGGCACAGGCAGCGAAGAAGAAGGCGAACGCATGCGGCTGCGGGCCGTGCATGCACGAGACAGTTCCATATCCATCTTGGCGATCTTTGTGTTTGTCATCTGCACCGCAGCCTGGCGCAGCAGATGGGTCAAGGCTTGCAGGGCCTGCATCTGTGGATGGCAGGCACAGCAAGTCTTGCGCACGAACACAAAGAGTCAATTCCGGGGAGCATGGAGAGCCGGCCTTTCTCCTGTAAGACAAAGGCGCGAAGTGTGTGGGCCCGCCGTCCGGACTCAGTGCCTGGCCCCGGCCGTGCAATGCCACGGCTGGAGCGGCACAGGCTCTCATCGGCGCTGCTGCAGCTCCCGCCGCGCCTTTTCGTAGGGCGTCTCCTCGGGCTCGGGCACATGCACCACGGCCTCGCCGGCACCGCCCAGCGGCATGCGGTAGACCCAGAGGCTATGCCGGCCCGGGCCCTGGCGCTGCCAGGAGGGCTCCACGCCGGGCAGCGCAAAGTCCAGGCTGACCAGCCAGGCGCCTTCGGGCAGCTCCGTGGCGGCCTTGACGGCCGCACGGCCCATGCTTTCAGGGCGCTGGAACAGGTAGACCATCTGGTAGCCGCTCCAGTCGGCCAGCCAGATGTCGGCACGGCGCACGCGGGCCCAGGGGCAGCGCAGCGCGCACAGCCAGCGCAGCGGCCAGCTCCACTCCATGCCGTTGAGCCGCGCCTGCGGGTACTGCCCGCGCAGCGCGCGCAGGCCGTCACCCAGGCCGCAACCCGCATCGAGCACGGCGGCGCCATCGGGCAGCGGCGCAGCATCGGCCAGGCCTTGCAGCGCATCTGTCGGCGTGGGAAACAGCGGCGCATCGCGCCAGGCGTTGAGCGGGTAGACCAGGGTGAGCAGACCCAGCGCCGCCAGCCACAGCCAGGGGCTGATGGCGGCCAGGCCGCCCGGCCCCCACAGCATCAGGCAGGACAGCGGAAAGCCCGCCGCCACGGCCAGGCGCCGCCACCAGGGCGTGGCCAGCAGGCTGGCGAGCACGCCCAAAAAACAGGCCGCCAGCCAGGCGGCCAGCGGCCCTAGGGTCGATTGCAGCGCGGCGTAACCAAGCCAGGCGCCCGCCCAGGCAAGAAGGGCCGGGGCCGGCCAGGGAAGGCGCCGCATCATGCGCGCCCTCCGGCCGGGAGCCGCTTATTGCTGTTGCAGTGCTTGCGAGGTGGCACGGTCGAGGCGGCCGGTCTGCGGCAGGCTCTGGTCGCGCTGGAACTCGCGCAGGGCGTTCTGGGTGTTCTTGCCCATGGAGCCGTCAGGCGTGCCTGCGGTGTAGCCCAGGGCATTGAGCTTTTGCTGTGCGGCGCGCAGCGACATGCCGGCGGCATTGGCGCCCGGAGCCGATGTCTGCGAGGGTGCGGCACCGCCGTCCACGCCCAGGCGTCCACCGCCGCCCAGGCCCTGGCCCTTGACGGTCTGCGCCTTGTAGTTGCGCAGCGAGCGCACCATCTGGTTGTAGGCGTCCATGAAGGCGGCGGCGATCACCTTGCCTTCGGCCGTGCGCGTGTAGCCGCCCAGCGAGGCGCCGGCAGAGCCGCCGAACAGCGCGCCCATGCCGCCCCAGTCGGTCTTGGAGGACGAGCCTTCGGAAGCCGACACCTGCACGCCCGAGCGGTTGTCCACCAGGGCCAGCATGACCGAGGCCTCGCGGGTCTTGGTGGCCGCAGCCAGCGCGCCGAAGATGCCGCCTGCGCGGCCGCCGATGGCGCCGCCCATGCCACCGGCATCGCTCTGGTTGAAGATCACTTCGGGGGACAGGCCGTAGTCGGAGGCCACCATCTGGCCCTTGCCCAGGTTGCTGCCGCCGCGCATTTCGCCCGAGTCCATCAGCGCGCGTTCACGCGCCATGGCGCCCATGCCGGCCGCGCCGCGTTCCACGACGATGAAGCAGTTGGACTGCTGGATCATCAGGCGCAGCAGCTGCGAGGTGGGCGGCAGGCGGTACTGCTGGGTGAGGATGGTGTACCAGCCCGCGGTCTGGTTCTCGACCAGGGAGATGGTGCCCAGCGAGGAGTCGCAACGCTCCAGCTCGGTGTTGGCGTTCTCGGCGCTGGCACCGCCTGCGGCGCCCGTGGCCACGGTCTTGGCTTCCGGCGAGCCCATGCGCATGTCGGTGGTCACGCAGCCGGTCAGCGCCACGGCAGCGATGGCAGTCAGGGCAAGATACTTCTTCACGTTGTAATCCTCTTGGTCTGGTCTAGGTGAATCAGCGCCAGGGCAATGGGCGTCCACGCACTGGCAGCGTCGCCAGTCAGCGATTACACACAATTACCCCGCATAACAGCGCGCAAATATACCGGGATTCACCCTTGCGAAAAAGCGCTGCTTTGCTGGAGAACGACAGATCACAGACGGTTACAAGCTGTTGTCATCACTCGGGTGCATCACCGCGCAAACGTTCGATCAGCCCGTTGAGCGCATCGAGCGAGCCGAACTGGATCGCCACTTCGCCCATTTCCTGCAGCTTGCCGCCACGGCGCACGGACTTCTTGATGCGCACTTCGACATCGGCCATGAGCAGGTCGGACAGCTCTTCTTCCACGCGCTTGATGTCGCGCGACTTGCCGTCCTTCTTGGACTTCTGGCGCACCAGGCTGAAGTCGGCGCCGATCTTCTTGACCAGGGCCTCGGCCTCGCGCACCGACAGCTTCTTGGCCGCGATCTGGTTGCCGGCCGTGATCTGGGCCGCGCGGTCCAGCGACAGCAGGGCGCGCGCATGGCCCATGTCGATGTCGCCGGCCATGAGCATGGTCTGCACCGGGTCGGCCAGGTTGAGCAGGCGCAGGATGTTGGTGGCCGCGCTGCGCGAGCGTCCCACGGCCTGGGCCGCCTGCTCGTGCGTGAGGCCGAATTCCTTGACCAGGCGCGACAGGCCCTGGGCCTCTTCCAGCGGGTTGAGGTCCTCGCGCTGGATGTTCTCGATCAGCGCCATCGCGGCGGCGGCCTCGTCGGGCACCTCGCGCACCAGCACCGGCACCTCGGCCAGGCCGGCGATGCGGGCCGCACGGAAGCGCCGCTCGCCCGCGATGATTTCGTACTTGCCGGCGTGGTCGCCCTTGGCCAGGCGGCGCACCAGAATGGGCTGCATGATCCCCTGGGCCTTGATGCTTTCGGCCAGCTCGTAGAGCGCGCCCTCGTCCATGTGGGTGCGCGGCTGGTACTGGCCGGGCACCATGACGTCGAGCTGCAGGATGCTGGGCAGGCCGGTCTCGGCCACCGGGCCGCCGCCCTCTTCCTTGTCGTGGACCTTGGGTCCGAGCAGGGCTTCCAGCCCGCGTCCCAGTCCCTTGGGTTTCTTGGTCACCATGGTGTTGTCCTTGTCAAAGCGATGCCAGCAGCGCGTGTCCGCTGTCCCAGTCGCCCAGCCCGCTGGCCGTGTTGAGATGGCCCGAAGGCCCTGCGTCGACGAAGCGTGCGCCCCAGGCATCGGCCATGGCTTGCACGCGCTGGGCGCTGCAGTAAATGTCGTTGTCGCTGCCGACCACGATGGAGGCAAACGGCAGGCGCTGCATCATCACGGGCGACCAGCCGGGCAGTTGCTCGCGCAGCTGGGGCTGCTCGGTATCGCCGGGGGCCACCAGCAGCGCGCCACGCACCTTGCGGGCGGCCAGCGGCGAATGCGCCGCCCACCAGGCCACAAGGATGCAGCCCAGGCTGTGCGCCACCAGCACCACGGGGCGCGGCGCGTCGAGCACCGTCTCCTGCAGCCTGGCGCTCCAGTCGCCGCGCAGCGGACGGTCCCAGTCGTTTTGCTCCAGGCGGCGGTAGCCGTGGCGCTGCTCCCAGCGGCTTTGCCAGTGGTCGGCGTCCGAGTTCTGCCAGCCGGGCAGCAGCCAGATGTCCTCGGCAGCAACGCCCTGCCCCGGCGTTTCATGTGGCACCTGCATGGCTCTCACATCTTCTTGATGCGGCGCACCATCTCGTGCGCGAAATCGATGAAGGCCTTGCTGCCCTTGGCGCCCGGGTCGAAGACCACGCCCGGCACGCCATAGCTGGGCGCCTCGGCCAGGCGCACGTTGCGCGGGATGACGGTGTCGAACACCTTGTCGCCGAAGTGCTCCTTGAGCTGGTCGCTGACCTGCTGCTGCAGCGTGGTGCGCGGATCGAACATCACGCGCAGCAGGCCGATGATCTGCAGGTCGGGGTTCATGTTGGCGTGCACCTGCTTGATGGTGTTGACCAGGTCGGTCAGGCCTTCGAGCGCGAAGTACTCGCACTGCATGGGCACGACCACGCCATGGGCCGCGCACAGGCCGTTCAAGGTGAGCATGGACAGGCTGGGTGGGCAGTCCACCAGCACGAAGTCGTAGTCGGCATCGACCGCCTTGAGGGCGCCCTTCAGGCGATCGTTGCGGCGCTCCAGGGTGACCAGCTCGATCTCGGCGCCGCTGAGTTCGCGGTTGGCGCCCAGCACGTCGTAGCCCACGGCCTCGGAACGCACGGCGGCTTCCTTGACGCTAGCGTTCTCCAGCAGCACGTCGTAGACCGACAGCTCCAGCGCACGCTTGTCCACGCCCGAGCCCATGGTGGCATTGCCCTGCGGGTCCAGGTCGATCATCAGCACGCGCTGGCCGACCTTGGCCAGGCCCGCTGCAAGGTTGACGGCGGTGGTGGTCTTGCCGACCCCGCCCTTTTGATTGGCGACACAGAAGATTTTGGCCATGGTATTTACACGCTTATTTGGCGATGGCCAGCTTGAGGCCAAAACCGATCAGGAACACGCCCGCAGTCTTTTCGAGAACCCGGGAAACCGCAGGATTGGCGCGCATGCGCTCGGCCAGATGCGCGGTCAGCAGCACCACGATCAGGCAATAGAGAAAGGTCAGAGCGGCCACCGTGGCCGCCATCACCGCGAACGTGAGCAGGCCCTGGTGGCTTGCGGGATCCACGAACAGCGGGAAGAAGGCCATGTAGAACACGATGGACTTGGGGTTCATCAGGGTGATCAGGCCGGCCTGGCGAAAGTAGTGGCGCGGCTCGATGTGCAGCACGGGCTTGTCGCCGGGCTTGGCCGTGAGCATCCTGAAACCCAGCCAGCCCAGGTAGGCGGCGCCCAGCCACTGCACGGCATGGAAGGCCGTGGGATAGGAGGCCAGCAGCGCGGCCACGCCCGCCACGGCCATCCAGATCAGCACCTGGTCGGCCGCCAGCACGCCGGCGCAGGCCGCCATTCCGGCACGTATGCCGCCCTTGCCGGTGGAGGTGATCAGCGCCAGATTGCCCGGCCCCGGAATCAGCAAAAACAGAAGAATGGCAACAACGAATGCGCTGAAATCGGAGATGCCGAACATGCTGACCCCTGAGCGATGAAAGCTGGGAGTTTATGCGAGGGCCATGGCCAGCGCATGTGGAACATGGCCCCGCCGCAACGCGGCAGTGTGCCATTCGGTAAAAAAATCAGGCGCAAACGCGCAGCCAGAGGATGCAGCGCTCGGCATCCAGGCCCGGCACCTTCAATGGTTCCACGTGAAACACCTGCACGTCGGCGGGCAACGCGGCGATTTCATCGTCGGGGTGCTTGCCCTTCATGGCCAGCCAGGTGCCGCCCTCCTCCAGCGCCTGGCGCGACCAGCTGGTGAAGTCCACCAGCGAGGCAAAGGCACGGCAGCTGATCAGCGGATAGCGCGTGGTCAGCTGCTCCACGCGGCTGTGGATGCCGCGCAGGTTGGGCAGGCGCAGCGTGGCCGCCGCCTGCTGGATGAAGGCCGCCTTCTTGCCCACCGTGTCCACGCAGTGCACGTCGATCTGCGGGCAGCAGATGGCAAAGACCACGCCGGGCAGGCCGCCGCCCGAGCCCACGTCCAGCATGGCGGTGCGGCCTTCGCGCGCAGGCATCTGTGCCAGATGGCGCTGCAGCGCAGGCACGGCAGCCAGGCTGTCGAGCAGGTGATGGGTCAGCATCTCCTGCGGATCACGCACGGCCGTGAGGTTGTAGACCTTGTTCCACTTGCCCAGCAGGGCCTGGAATTCCATCAGCGTATCGATCTGGGCGGGGGTGAGGTCCAGCCCCAGCGCCTGCAGGCCGGCTTCGAGCGGAGCGCGCAGTTCCTGGCTCATGCGGATGCCTCCTCGCCCTTCGCGTCAGTCACATCCGGTGCAAAGCCGCGGAAGCCGCCCTTCTTCAGGTGCACCATCAGCAGCGAGATCGCCGCCGGCGTCACGCCCGACATGCGCGACGCCTGGCCCAAGGTCTCGGGCCTGTGCTTTTGCAGCGACTGGCGCACCTCGAAGGACAGGGCCGGCACCTGCATGTAGTCCAGCTCGGCCGGCAGGCGCAGGTTCTCGAAGTGGGCGGCGCGCTGCACCTCGTCCTTCTGGCGGTCGATGTAGCCCGCGTACTTGGCCGCGATTTCCACCTGCTCGACCACGGAGCCGCTGAGATGGCCCAGCACCTCCGGCTGCACATCGGCCGAGGCATAGCGGCCCTCGTTCAGGCTCATCAGCTTGCCGTAGCCCACATCGGGCCGACGCAGCAGGTCGAACAGGTTGTACTCGCGCTCGATGGACTTGCCCAGCACCCGCTCCGACTCCTCGGGCGTGACGATGCGCGGATTGACCCAGGTGGACTTCAGGCGCTCTGTTTCACGTGAAACAGCATCGCGCTTGCGGCTGAAGGCATCCCAGCGCGCATCGTCCACCAGGCCCATGGCGCGGCCCGCTTCGGTCAGGCGCATGTCGGCGTTGTCCTCGCGCAGCTGCAGACGGAACTCGGCGCGGCTGGTGAACATGCGGTAGGGCTCGGTCACGCCCTTGGTGATCAGGTCATCGACCAGCACGCCCAGGTAGGCCTCGTCGCGGCGCGGCAGCCAGGCTTCCTGGCCACGGCACTGCAGCGCGGCGTTGAGGCCGGCGAACAGGCCCTGGGCCGCCGCTTCCTCGTAGCCGGTCGTGCCGTTGATCTGGCCCGCGAAGAACAGGCCCTGGATCTGGCGCGTCTCGAAGCTGCTCTTGAGCGAGCGCGGATCGAAGTAGTCGTACTCGATGGCGTAGCCGGGGCGCAGGATGTGTGCGTTCTCCAGCCCCTTCATGCTGCGCACCAGTTCGTACTGGATGTCGAAGGGCAGGCTGGTGGAGATGCCGTTGGGATAGAACTCGTTGGTGGTCAGGCCTTCGGGCTCCAGGAAGATCTGGTGGCTTTCCTTGTCGGCAAAGCGGTTGATCTTGTCCTCGACGCTGGGACAGTAGCGCGGGCCCACGCCCTCGATCTTGCCCGTGAACATGGGGCTGCGGTCAAAGCCGCTGCGGATGATGTCGTGCGTGCGCTCGTTGGTGTGGGTGATCCAGCAAGGCATCTGGCGCGGGTGCATGGCCGCATTGCCGATGAAGCTGAACACCGGCAGCACGCCTTCGTTGACACCACCGGGCATGCCGTCGCCGGGCTGCTCCTCGCACTGCGAGAAATCGATGCTGCGGCCATCCAGGCGCGGCGGCGTGCCGGTCTTCAGGCGCCCCTGGGGCAGCTGCAGCTCCTTGAGCCGCGACGACAGGCTGACGGCCGGCGGATCGCCCGCGCGGCCTGCCGCGTAGTTGTTCAGGCCCACGTGGATCTTGCCGTCCAGGAAGGTGCCCGCCGTGAGCACCACGGTGCGGCTGCGAAAGCGCACGCCCACCTGGGTGACGGCACCCACCACGCGGTCGCCCTCGACCATGAGGTCATCCACCGCCTGCTGGAACAGCCACAGGTTGGGCTGGTTCTCCAGCATGTCGCGGATGGCGGCCTTGTAGAGAATGCGGTCGGCCTGGGCGCGCGTGGCACGCACGGCCGGGCCCTTGGAGCTGTTGAGGATGCGGAACTGTATGCCGCCGATATCGGTGGCCAGCGCCATCGCGCCGCCCAGCGCATCCACTTCCTTGACCAGATGGCCCTTGCCGATCCCGCCGATGCTGGGATTGCAGCTCATCTGGCCCAGGGTCTCGATGTTGTGGCTCAGCAGCAGCGTCCTGCAGCCCATGCGCGCGGCGGCCAGCGCCGCCTCGGTGCCGGCGTGGCCGCCACCGACCACGATCACATCAAATTCCTGTGGGTACAACATGCTTATCACTCCGGGGGCCTGCCCGGCCCAAGCCCCCGACACGGAGCACTCACGCTCCGGCGCTCATGGCAGGCGGCCCTCGTTCATGTAGCGAGGGGAACCCAGCGGGGAACCCGCGATTTTCCCACCTTTGCCGCACCAATGCCTTGCAAGGGGTCGGCCGGCCCCGCCACCGGGCCGGCACTGCGCCGGTGTTCCACGTGAAACAGTGCGGCGGACACAGCGTGTGCACCGCAGGATGCTGCGCGCCGCCACCCGCAGGGCGGCCCGCTTGCAAGAAACATGTGCAGGGCCTGTGATGCAATGGCGGCCATGCAGATCCTCATCTTCGCGGGCAGTACCCGCCAACAATCGCACAACCGGCGCCTGGCCGCCGCCGCCGCCGACATGGCGCGCGAACTGGGCGCCCAGCCCACGCTGCTGGAGCTGTCGGATTTCGACATCCCCATGTACAACGCCGACCTGGAGGCCAGCGGCACGCCGCCCGACGTGCTGCGCTTCAAGGCCGCGCTGCACAGCCACCCGGCCTGGCTGATCTGCTCGCCCGAGTACAACGGCAGCTACCCTGCCCTGCTCAAGAACGCCATTGACTGGGCTTCCAGCCCCGTGGCCGGTGATCCGGTCTGGTCCGATGGCACCCTGCCCTTTCGCGGCAAGGTCGTGGGCATGGCCAGCGCCTCGCCCGGCGGCCTGGGCGGCCTGCGCGCCCAGTCGCACCTGGCGCCGCTGCTGCTGAACCTGCAGTGCTGGCTGGCCCCCGTGAGCCACGCCGTCGGCCAGGCAGGCCAGGCATTCGACGACGCCGGCCGCCTGCAGCGCCCCCAGGACCAGCAGGGCATGAAGGCCGTGCTGGAACAGGTGCTCTGGGCTGCACAGCGCCTGTCGGCCTGAACCCTGCCGCCAGCGCGGTCCCATCATGCGCAGCCCCTGCACATGGGGTTAGCATGGGCGCTTGTCTTTCTTACCCTGATCGGAAGCCATCCACCATGAAGCTCTACTACAGCCCTGGCGCCTGCTCTCTGTCTCCCCACATCGTCCTGCACGAGGCGGGCCTGGCCTACGAGCCGGTCCTGGCCAGCACCAAGACGCACAAGCTGCAGGACGGCACGGACTACTACGGCATCAACCCGCTGGGCTATGTTCCCTTCCTCGTGCTCGACGACGGCGACACGCTGCATGAAGGCCCGGCCATCGTCCAGTACCTGGCCGATCTGGTCCCCGAGAAGAAGCTGGCGCCTGCCAACGGCACCATGGCCCGCTACCACCTTCAGGAGTGGCTGAACTTCATCGGCACCGAGCTGCACAAGGGCTTCGGCCCCCTGTTCAACCCCGCCACGCCCGACGACTACAAGCCCGTGGTGCGCCAGCGCGTGCTGGACCGCCTCAAGTGGGTGGACGGCGAGCTCAATGGCCGCGACTACCTGATGGGCGAGCAGTTCACCGTGGCCGACGCCTACCTGTTCACCGTGACGGGCTGGGCCCAGTTCGTGGGCGTGGACATCTCCGAGCTGACCAACCTCCTGGCCTACCGCGAGCGCGTGCTGGCCCGCCCTGCCGTGCAGGCGGCGATGAAGGCCGAAGGCCTGCTCAAGTAAGCAGCGCCGCGCTGCTGCGCTCAAGGCCTGACGGGGCCGGCTGGTGTGGAACCGGCCGGCCCTTTGTCTTTGGTGCCTGCGGCGCAGGCCTGGCGCGTGCGGATGCGCGGCTGCACCTCGGCGGGTGCCGCGCGCATCTGCCGGACCATTCGGCATGCGGGCGTCGCCTGCACGACAGCGCGCAAATCCCTGGCCTGCACGATTGATTCCATGGGCGTAATCTGTGCCGTACGCCGCGCCGCCCGCACGGGTGGCGCTTTTGCTTCACGCACAGAAAGCCCCGTTGCATGACCTCTCTGTTCGAACCCATACAGGCTGGCGAACTGCGCCTGCCCAACCGCATCGCCATGGCGCCGCTGACGCGCAACCGCGCACCCCAGGCCCTGCCCAACGACATCATGGTCACCTACTACGCCCAGCGCGCCAGCGCCGGCCTGCTGATCAGCGAAGGCACGGCCATCAGCCACCAGGGCCAGGGCTATGCCCATGTGCCGGGCCTGTACGGCAGCGAGCAGCTCGACGGCTGGAAGCGCGTGACCGACGCCGTGCACAAGGCCGGCGGGCGCATCGTCACCCAGCTGTGGCATGTGGGCCGGGTCTCGCATACCTCGCTGCAGCCCGAAGGCCAGGCGCCCGTGGGGCCGTCCCCGGTGGCGGCCAAATCCAAGACCTATGTGATCGACGAGGACTCGGGCAAGGGCCAGTTCGTGCCCACCTCCGCGCCGCGCGCGCTCGCCCAGCACGAGCTTCCCGCCATCGTCCACAGCTTCGCCGTGGCCGCGCGCAATGCCGTGGAGACGGCCGGCTTCGACGGCGTGGAGCTGCACGGCGCCAACGGCTATCTGCTGGACCAGTTCCTCAAGACCGGCGCCAACCAGCGCGATGACGACTACGGCGGCAGCATCGAGAACCGCGCCCGCCTGCTGCTCGAATGCACGCGCGCCGCCGCCGATGCCGTGGGCGGCGGCCGCGTGGGCATCCGCCTGTCGCCCGTGACGCCGGCCAACGACATCGCAGATGCCGACCCCCAGCCGCTGTTCGAATACGTGGTGCGCCAGCTGGCGCCGCTGGGCCTGGCCTACATCCATATCATCGAAGGCTCCACCGGCGGCCCGCGTGAGTTGCCCGACCGGCCCTTCGACTACGCGGCGCTCAAATCCGCCTACCGCGAGGCCGGCGGCCAGGGCGCCTGGATGGTCAACAACGGCTATGACCGTGACATGGCGCTGCGCGCCGTGGAAAACGGCCACGCCGATATCGTGGCCTTCGGCAAGGCCTTCATCTCCAACCCCGACCTGGTCCACCGCCTGCGCGACGACCTGCCGCTGAACCCCTGGAACTCCAGCCTGTTCTACGGCGGCGGCACCGAGGGCTATATCGACTACCCGTTCGCGCGCCAGGCCTGATTTGCAGCGCTGCAAAGCAAAAAGCCCGCAGGCATGGCCTGCGGGCTTTTTCGTTCGGGCGATTCACGGGGTCACGTGAAACAGGGCCGCTGGCCCCTGCCTTCTCAGGCGTGTTCCAGCAACTGGGTCTCGCGGGCCGAAGCCAGCGGGGTGCGGCCGGCAGCCGGGGCCAGGCCGGGCTTGCCCTGGCCGGGACGGCCATAGGAAGCATGCGAGCCCATGGACGCCACGGCCGCACCGGCAATGCGGAACTGGCCCACCACCTGCGCCAGGCGCGCGGCCTGCTCGCGCAGCGACTCAGCGGCGGCGGCCGATTCCTCGACCAGGGCTGCGTTCTGCTGCGTCATGCGGTCGATATCGCCCACGGCCTGATTGACCTGGCCGATGCCGCCCGACTGCTCGCTGGAAGCCGCCGTGATCTCGCCAATGATGTCGCCCACGCGCTGCACGCTGTCCACGATTTCCTTCATGGTCTTGCCAGCATCCTCGACCTGACGCACGCCCACGTCCACGGCCTGCACGCTGGTCTGGATCAGCGCCTTGATCTCGCTGGCCGCCTGGGCCGAGCGCTGGGCCAGGGACCGCACCTCGGCCGCCACCACGGCAAAGCCGCGGCCCTGCTCGCCGGCGCGTGCCGCTTCCACGGCGGCGTTCAGCGCCAGGATGTTGGTCTGGAAGGCGATGGAGTCGATCAGGCCGATGATGTCGCCGATCTTGCGGCTGGAGGTCGTGATCTCCTGCATGCTCACCACGGCCTGGGCCACCACGTCGCCACCGCGCGTGGCCGTGGTCGAGGCAGAGGCCGCCAGCTGGTTGGCCAGTTGCGAGGACGATGCCGTCTGCTGCACCGTGGCCGTGAGCTGGGACAGCGAGGCCACGGTCTCCTGCACATTGCTGGCCGTCTGCTCGGTGCGCGAGGACAGGTCCTGGTTGCCCGTGGCGATCTCCTGGCTGGCCGTGGCAATGTTGCCGCTGGCGTCGCGCACCTGGGTCACCATGGAGCCCAGGCTCTGCTGCATCTGGTCCAGCGCGCGCTGCAGGTCGGCCACCTCGTCCTTGCCCTCCACCTTCACGCTCTGCGACAGATCGCCCTGGGCGATGGTCAGCGCCGTCTGGCGCGCCTGCACCAGGGGGCGGCAGATGGACAGCATGTTCATCAGCGTCAGCGGCACCACCACCAGCACCGTGAGCACCACGGCCGCCACGAAGATCCACTGCGTCTGCTCGGCCACGCCCTGCTCCTCGGCGGCCATGGCATCGACCTGCTGGCGCAGCAGCTGGTCGAGCTGGGCGATGAGCTTTTCGACCTCGGCCACCTCGGCCATGGCCTTGCCGCTCATGCGGTTGGCCGTGGTCGCCGTGTCATAGCCACCGGCCTCCAGCTGCCGCGCAATGTGCTCGAACTGCTGGCGGTAGCGGTCCACGCGCTCGGAGATGCCGCTGACGATGGCATCGTCGGCCGGGTCCTCGTCCTTCAGAAAGCGCTCGGCCACGGATTTCACGCGGTCGATGGCGGCCAGCCACTGGGTGTGGGCCTTGCGCACCTCTTCGGCGCGCTCGTACTGGATGATCATGTCCTTTTCATGGGCGCGCACGGCACCCAGCTCGGCGCGCAACTCCACCATGTAGCCCATCTTGGCGTACGAGGTATGCATGAACTGCTGACTCATGCCATGGATGCGGAACATGCCCAGCATCCCGGCTCCGCCCAGCAGACCCAGCAGTACCAGCACCATGGCGATGGCACCCAGCATCCGCGTGCGGATCGTGAAAGCCCGCATCATTCCCAACAAGTTCATGACCGTTTTCCTCTCTGTCAGTCAAGGCGCCCGCACGGTCTCCAAATGCATAGCGCCAACGTAAATACAAATTGTTGCAGTTTGTCAGATGATCGCCAATGGCCTATGACGGTTTTTGCCTATTCACGGCTCTTTTCGATCTATCGGCCATTGCAGCGGATCATTGAGCCGGCCGGCTCACATCGAATTGGGCCAAATCAACCCTTGTCCAGCCAGGCGCTTGACCTTGCCATGGTGTCAGGGTTCAACATGCCGTCCATGGCTTGCGCCACTTCGGCGCGCCCCAACCAGGAGCGAGAGATGCAACATGTTTTCACCGTGCAGGGCATGACCTGCGGCCACTGCGAACGCGCCGTCACCCAGGCCGTGCAGGGCGTGGATGACCAGGCCCAGGTAAAAATCGATCGCGCCGCCCAGCGCGTTGAAGTCGACAGCAGCGCCAGCCGCGAGGCACTGGGCGCCGCCATTGCCGAAGAAGGCTACAAGGTCGCCTGAGAGACACCTCAAAGACACCCGAAGGCATCCGAAAGGCACGCACCATGTCCGCCCACCCCGCACAGCACTGGCCCGTCTCCATCGGCGAGGCCGCGCGCCGCGCCGGTGTCTCGGCGCGCATGGTGCGCCACTACGAAGCCCAGGGCCTGCTGCCGCCCATGCACCGCACGGACGGCGGCTACCGCCAGTACGCCGAGGCCGACGTGCATGCCCTACGCTTCATCCGCCGGGGGCGCGACCTCGGTTTCTCCATGGACGAGATCGCCACCCTGCTCGGCCTGTGGCAGGACAAGAGCCGCGCCAGCAGCCAGGTCAAGGCCATCGCCCAGCGCCACATCGACGAACTGACCGAGCGCATCGCCGCCATGCAGGCCATGCAGCGCACGCTCAAGACCCTGGTGCACTGCTGCCACGGCGACGACCGGCCGGACTGCCCGATATTGGATGATCTGGCGGCGCAGGAGAGTGCGGCGCCGTAGCGTGTCTCACGGCAGGGAACGGCGCTTCAGCCGCCCGCCTTCGCACGCTTTGCAGGCTTGCCCACCTTGGGTGGCTTGGATAACTTGGGCGTATCGGGAACATCCGCCCGCCGCAACACCCCCCCCATCAAGGTATCAATGCACTGCTGCGCCACTTCCTCGGCCGAGTACTGGCCGCCAGGCTGGTACCAGCGGCCTATCCAGCTGAGCGCGCCAGCAATCACGAAGGCGGTCATCTTGGGGTCGCAGGGGGCCAGCGAGCCCTCCTGCACGCCGGCGGCCACAAGGCGGCGGAAGGCCTGGTCTATGGCGGCCTTCTGGCGGCGCAGTTCGCGGCGGCTGTCGGGGGGGACCTGTTCGTCGCCCACGCGGATCAGACACATGCCGAAGTCCATGGTGACGATGCGCGCATAGACCTGCATGCAGGCGCGCAGCTGGTCCACGGCCTGGCCGCCTGCGCGGCGCGAGGCCTCGATGCCTTCCAGCGTCATGGCCAGGCCCTGGTTCACGCACTGCAGCAGGATCTCGTCCTTGTTCTTGACGTAGTAGTACAGCGTGGGCTTGCTCACGCCCAGCCGTGCGGCGATGTCGTCCAGCGAGGTGGCGGAGAAGCCGCGCTCGTTGAACAGCTGCGCGGCGGCCTGCAGCACGGCCTGGCGCTTGGCCTCGCGCTGCTGCTCGCGGTCGGGCGTGCCGCTCCAGGGCGAGTCCACGGAGGGCGCCGCACGGCCTTTGCCGGCGCGGGTTCCGGGGCTGGGGCTGGGTCGGGTCTTGGTTTCAGGGCTCGATGGCTTCATGGCGGCGGGTGCACCGGGGAAATCACCGATGCTGCATGCGGAGGGCGACAACCAGAATCTACTCCAAAGTAAACAGCCTACGCATCAGTAGGCTCCTGCCCGGCTCGACGAACCAACGCACGAGAGCGCCTTCACGCCGCCAAAGG